>JBKHFZ010000067.1:0-13019 GCA_046539925.1 Spirochaetaceae bacterium | reverse complement strand
TCTCCCCTCAAGGCGTGCGCGTTTTGTACCACATCCCCTCCCCCTCTGTCAACCGTTTCGGCTCAGATAGTTGAAGGAAATATGCGCTTTGAAATATACGCCGCAAAGACCGGCGATTCATCTTTGAACCCGCCTTTTCTCTGTCGGTGAGCGGTAATATACCTGCTTCTCAAACTAATGTCAAGGCAGCAATTCTAAATTTGAAGTGTATGTACATACACTTCAAATTTAGAATGCTCACAACCCTTTAGAGAAAGGAAAAATGGCTAAAGCTTTGGAGGTAATTCTCATTTTGGAAGACTTGAGTCTTCCAAAATGAGAATTCCAGATGTCAAGGCAGCATGAAATTACTTGGTATGAATTCTGCTTTTCTTGTCGTCCAGGAGATCCCTGGTTTCCTTTATGTCTTCCAGAATCTCTTTTACCCCTGCACTTCTCGATGTAACTGTAGAACGCTCCTCCTCTACCAGGAGATCGTACACTTGAGAACCCAGCTTGGTAAGAAGGTCGGCATGTCTGCTCTCCAGCTGCTTGATCTCCAGGGAGAGAACGCTTTGATCTCCTATCTCGATAGCCCTGTGTTTTGCCTCATTAAAGAACTTTTTGGAAGCGGTTAAACTCTGATCCAATCCTTTTTCAAATTTTTCTTTCCAATCCATAGGTATCTCCTCAATCTATAAGATAACGAAAAGATACAACATGGGCAATCGGCAAATAAAATGAAAAAGCCCTTTTAGGAACCCGGGATTCCTAAAAGGTACTCAAGGACTTGGGGACTTGAAAATTAAGCGAGCGAGGGGAATTGAACCCCCAACTAAAGCTTGGGAAGCTTTCGTGATACCACTTCACCACGCTCGCATCTTACACACTAAATTAGTAAAAGAAGGCTCTTGTGTCAACTACTGTCAACTAGGGAAAAGACTACTGGAGAAGACACGGTAGAAAGCAAACCCCCGGCAAGAGGAGGAGTCAGTTCTCCTCCTCTTGTACCTCTAACCGGATTTTCTCTTCTTCATCTACAAGAACAATTAATGTAGAACCCACCTCCTGGAGATACGGTATTGTAAGCAAACCTCCCTCGTGGCTAAAGGAGGCTATAGTCTCCTTGTCTCCTTCGGGAGTAACCGCCTCTATGGTTACAGGAATAGAGACAGGTTGATCCGGCAGTTGGCGCTCGAGTATACCGAAGCGATAATCCTCTTCTATATCCTCCGGCTTCTTGAGCATAAGCTGACGAATAGTATCTTTGGGCACTTCCGATTCAGCGGAGGGGTTCTGGGATACAACAGTTCCCGGGTCTCCGTCCTCCTGCGAAGTGAGGGTAAACACAAAGGGACTGTCCGACGAGATAACCTCAGATAGTGCTGAGCGCCAATCCATCCCTACATAGTCTTCGACTTCCGTAACCTGCCCCTCCGGCCCCTTGCTTACTACCAGCTCGAGTTCGGTTAACACCGACAACTCGGTTCCGGGCTCCGGCTTCTGTTCAAGAATTGTTCCGGAAGGGGATTCATCGAATACTCGTATATACGGCCGTTTAAGCTGCAGGAGAGGGCCGTAGATCGATTCAAGGCTCCGTATATGCGCCTCCAACTCCCCAATATCCCATCCGACAAAATTATCGAGTTTCTCAATAGCCGCGCCCCTGCTCACGCGAAGCTGAACTTCGCTGTCGGCTTTGAGCACCGAGCCGGGAATAGGCTCTTGTCCCAAAACCGTCCCTTTATCGGAAAGTTTATTTGAATATCTCAGCTGTACTGAAGCATAAAGCCCTTTATCCTGCAACTCGATAATTGCATTGGCCAATTCCATCCCCTCTACGTCGGGAACCATCGTGTCTTCGGATTTTTCAATAGTTAACACAAAAGCGATCAGCCCGGCTATAACAGCCACGGCCAGTGTGCCTAAAGAAAAAAGGATAACAATCCTCAAAAACCTCTTGTCATTTTCTATCATACATTGTCTCCGAGCTGTGCTTTAAGAAAACTCTTGTGCCCATTGAGGAAATTATTCCACTCTTGGGGCTTTTTCCCCTCCGGCTGAAGTTCCGTTATGCCGAGCAGTCCTCTACCAGTTTGTACCAAAATCCCCTCTTCCCTGTCTACACCGACAACTGTTCCCGGTGCGCCTTCAGGCGTGTGTGTGTTGGAAACAAGCCTGCTTCGGCGGAGGGTTACTCTTTTTCCCTCATGAAACGTGTAAGCCGTCGGCCAGGGGTTATAGGCTCTTACCATTCTTTCTATCATATCCGCGGGAAGTTTCCAATTAATAAGGCCGTCTTTCTTGGTCATTTTTCGGCAAATCGTTGCGTCTGCCTCATTCTGCTTCACCGCCGCAGATGTTCCTCTTCCAATATTATCAATTACTCTAACCAGAAGCTCCGCACCCTTGTGGGCCATACCCTCCGTGAGCGAGCCGGCCGTCTCGTCTCCGTATAGGGGGACTCTTTCCTGCCCCAATACATCTCCCGTATCAACTTCCAGTGCAATTTTCTGTATACTTACCCCGGTCTCGGTATCTCCATTTACCAGTGCGGCAGCTATAGGCGCGCTGCCGCGGTATCTGGGAAGGAGAGAGGGGTGCACATTTATTCCGCCCAGCGGGAAAATGGATAAAAACTTGGGTCCGAATATTTTCCCATAGGCAAAAACCGCCAGCAGATCCGGTTCGAGCAGAGAAATCCTCTCACGTGCCTCTGCCCGCAGAGTATCCGGTTGAAGAACTTCGAGGCCGAGCTCGAGGGCTTTCTCTTTTACCGGGCTGTAACTCAGTTTCTTGCCTCTACCCCTCTTTTTATCGGGCGAAGTAAGCACTCCCACAGGTTCGAAGGATGCTGCAATTTTTTCCAGGCTCAATACCGCGATCTCCGAGGTACCTGCAAAAAGAATTCTCATTACTCTTTGTTGTATGCCTTTAAAAGTTTTTCCCGTCGCTTCTCTTCCAGGTGGTCGATAAACAGCACTCCCTTTAGGTGGTCCATCTCATGGAGTATTACCCGTGCCAACATCCCGTGGGCCTCCAGATTGAAGGGCCTGCCCCTCTCATTCAAGGCCTGCACGCTTATGCTCGATGGCCGAGTTACATCCGCATACACTCCGGGAATACTCAGGCAGCCCTCCTCGTAGGAGCTTTGTTCCTGACTGGTGCCTATAAGCTGGGGGTTGATAAAGATACGGGCATGATCATTTTGTACATGGCATACAAAAATCCGCTTATCCACCCCCACTTGGGGAGCGGCAAGACCCAGACCGTCATCTGTGTACATCTTCTCAAGCATAGTATGTGCAAGGTCGATTATATCCTCATTTACCTCTTCCACGGGGGAGCAACTCTTTCTAAGGACATCTTCTCCGATTGTATATATTTGAAGCATAGCTATATAGTACTAAAAAGCGTTCGTACCGTCAATTATCCTCTTTCCCCAGCTTCTGCAATATGGTATACCGAAACAAGAACAAAACTCTGGAGGAGCTATGAAACAAGAATCAACCCTGCGCAATCCGGCATTGGCCGGGGAGGGAAAGAAAAAGATCGAGTGGGTCAAGACCCGCATGGATATTCTGAACGAAATTTTACGGGAAAAAAAGGATTCACAACCTTTAAAGGGTTTACATGTATCGATTGCTCTCCATTTGGAGGCAAAAACCGCCTATATGGCAAAGGTTATTAAGGAGCTTGGTGCTCATGTGGCAATTTGCGGGAGTAATCCCCTCTCGACACAGGACGATGTAGCCGCCGGTCTTGCTGCGGAAGGGGTGGAAGTACACAGCTGGTACGGAGCAAGTCCCCAGGAGTACGTGAGCTTCCTGGACAAGGTTCTCGATATAGAACCGGACCTTATAATAGACGACGGCGGGGACCTGGTCGAAAGGCTTCACACGGAACGAACCGAACTGGCATCCCGGATAATCGGCGGCGCAGAGGAGACTACAACGGGCATACACAGGCTCAGATCTTTAGAAGCCTCCGGCGAACTCCGCTTCCCCATGGTTGCGGTAAACGACGCTTACTGTAAATACCTCTTCGACAACCGTTACGGGACCGGTCAGTCGACCTGGGACAGCATAATGAGAACATCAAATCTGGTAGTTGCCGGCAAGTACTCCGTAGTAGTCGGATACGGCTGGTGCGGCAAGGGCGTGGCGATGAGAGCGAAAGGCCTGGGGGCGAAAGTTGTGGTATGCGAGGTCGACCCGATAAAAGCGGCGGAAGCGTGGATGGACGGTTTCGAAGTCCTCCCAATGGAAAGGGCGGCGGAAGTTGGTGATTTTTTTGTTACCGTAACCGGCTGCACCGATGTAATCCGCAAAGAGCATATAGAGAAAATGAAGGACGGGGCGATACTCGCAAATGCCGGCCACTTTGATGTAGAGATAAGCAAACCGGCGCTGGAGGAGTTGGCCGTGGAAACAGAGGAGGCACGAAGCAACATTCGCCGCTATACCATGAAAGACGGACGCCGAGTGTATCTGCTTGCCGAGGGAAGACTGGTAAACCTCGCCGCCGGAGACGGACATCCCGCGGAGATCATGGATATGACCTTTGCCCTGCAGGTCTCCTCTCTGCTGCATCTGGCAAAAAACCGCAGCCTCGAGGCGAAGGTCTATACTGTTCCGCAAGAGCTGGACCGGGAAGTTGCCGAGAAGAAACTCGTCTCCCTGGGAGTCTCTATCGATTCGCTGACCGAGGAACAGCGAAAATATATGGCAAGCTGGCAGGTATAATAACTCAGATATAATAACTAGAGCAGGCTAACGGGATCGGGATCTATCTCGCGGTAGGTCCCCTTCTCCTCCTTCTCCTCATGGTACCACCGCCTCAGCATCCTGTGGACATCCGCGTAACGGAGTGTCCGTATAATAATATGATAACGTATATTTCCGGCAATAACTTCCACAGGACAGCTTGCAGGTCCAAGGATTTCCGTATCCTCGAGGTAGTATGAGCGGAGGGCTGTTGCAGCCGCTTCCGCCCTCTTTTTTACCTTTTCCCGTTCGCCCCCTCGAAACACAATCCTGAAGAGGCGGTTGTAGGGGGGAAATCCCAGCTCCTTCCTCATTGCAAGCTCATCGGTGTAGTAGCGCTCGTGCTCGCCGGCGGCGGCATCGGCTATAGCGGGCACTCCGGGTTTGAAGGTCTGGATAATAACCCGGCCGTCGTCGGTGTACCTTCCGGCCCGCCCGGATACCTGCACTATGAGGGAGAAGGTGCGCTCCGGAGAGCGAAAATCCGGGACATTGAGGGTGCTGTCGGCAAGAACAATCCCGACAAGTTTTACTCCGGGAAAGTTCAGACCCTTTGCTACCATCTGGGTCCCGAGAAGAATATCTATCTTTCCATCGCGAAAGTCGTTCAGGGTCTTTTCGAGACTACCCTTCTTCTTTACCGAGTCGGTATCTACCCTTGCGATAGAGAGGTGTGGAAACCGCCGAGCCGTCTCCTCCTCTATGCGTTCCGTCCCGAATCCGGAGTATCCCACATCGAGGGAACCGCATTCCGGGCAGACATCCACAGGGTCCCTCCGGTAGCCGCAGTAGTGGCATATCATTTTACCCCTCGATTTGTGGTAGGTGAGACTTACCGAACAGTGGCGGCACTTCATCTCGTACCCGCAGCTGCGACAGTGGAAAAAGTAGCTGAATCCTCTGCGGTTGAGAAAGAGTATGGTCTGTCCTCCCCGGGTGTGGGTACGCTGTATCTCCTCGGCAAGTCTGTCGGATAAGGCACCGCTCCTGCCGTCCATCTGCACCACCTCGATGTGGGGAAGCGTACCGCCGGCAATCCTTTCGGGCAGATCGAGGCGCACTATTTTCCCCTCTCTCATTAGGTGAACCGCCTCCACCGAGGGGGTCGCGCTGCCCATAACCAGAGTGGCCTTACCGTCGTTGCACCGTTTCATCGCTATTTGCCGCGCATGATAACGGGGAGTCTGCCCCGACTTGTAGGAGCTTTCGTGCTCCTCGTCGATAATTATAAGACCAAGATTTTGCACCGGGGTAGAGACCGCGCTTCTGGCTCCTACAACCAGCATGGCCTCTCCCCGGCGTATTTTGTTCCACTCCCCCAGCTTCTGGCTGGGGGTGAGCCTGCTGTGCCAGAGAGCTGCGGTATCTGCAAACCTTGTCCTTACCACCTTTACCAGTTGATGGGTGAGGCTAATTTCCGGTACGAGGTATATGACCGAAAACCCGCGGCGGATAGTCTCCTCGGCGGCCTGGAGAAAGACCTCGGTCTTGCCGGAGCCGGTAACGCCGTAAAGGTAGAAACGTCCCCCCTCCGAGTCGACCAGTTTCCGGAGAGCTCTTTCCTGATGCATAGAGAGGGTTTTTGCTCCTTCGGAAACCTCCTCTTCCACCGGGAAGGAGGGCGTCTCGGAGACTCTTTTGCCCCCCGGCAGCATAGACGAAAGGGCCTCCCCGAGGGTACAGAAATACATCCCCGCAATCCAGCGTGCCAGCTCCACCTCTTCGGCCCCGAATATCGGCTCCGTATCCACCCTGCGTTCTATAGCCCGGATTTTAAAGTCCCCCTTTGGGGGAGTGGTGTGAACGCCAACGACAAAACCGGTGAGCTTGCGTCCGCCAAAAGGTGCAACTACCCGCATTCCCACTTCGGCATCCACCTTCTCCGAGGGTACATAGGTAAACGGGCCGTCAAGGGGGAGGTTGAAGACCAGCTCCAGGTACTTGTGCGCCTCCACTACTCTCCACCATCTATGAGTCTTTTGAGTTTTTTCAGATCCTCCCACACAGGTTTGCGGTACTGTGGATTGCGCAGAACGCCACTGGGGTGATATGTAGGAATAAGGGGAGTACCCCGGTAAGAGAGAGTCCGGCCGTGTACCCTTCCCATACTCTCCTCCGAACCGGTAAGAATATGAGTTGCAATCCTTCCCACCGTAAGGATCGCAAATGGTCTGAGCAGGTCCATCTGCCGCTGCAAAAACGGCAGACACTCTTCCTGTTCGTCGAGAAAGGGATCCCTGTTATTCGGCGGTCTGCATTTTATGATGTTTCCGATAAATACATCCCTTTCCCTGTTCAATCCTATGGCTTCCAGCCATTTATCCAGATACTGCCCCGCTCTTCCCACAAAGGGACGACCCGTCTCATCTTCCTGGGCTCCGGGAGCCTCTCCAATAACCATGACCTTCGGCGCTACAGGCCCCTCCCCGGGAACGGCGCAGGTTCTCGTTCCGGAGAGCCTGCATCGGGTACAATGGGAAACCTCCTCGGCAATCGAGGCGAGTTCCTCCTCTACCTCCCCCACCCCTCTTTTTGAGGAGGGAATAGAGCCTCCGTACTCCTTTTCCCAGCCGTCTGTAAGGTAATCTCTTGTGAGGTTGAGAATGTTCAGATATTCATGTAAAGAGTCGCTGTTCATATTCCACCCGATGGAGAAAGAGTCCCCGGGCTGGAGCGGTTGCCCCGGCGCTCTTTCTGTTTTTACTGTAAAGAATCTGCCGGAGCTCCTCCGGGTCTGTCTCCCTTTCCGAAAGCTCCAGAACTGTCCCTGTAATCGTTCTTACCATTTTCCATAAAAATGATATTCCTGCAATCCGAAAAACTGTATACGGACCTTCCGTGTAAAAAGCGCTGGAGAAAACGGTACGGACCTTGTTTTCGTTTTCATCTTTTTCCGCGGCAAAGGAGGAGAAGTCGTGTGTTCCCACCAAGAGCGACGCGTATCTGTTGAGGGTATGGAGCGGTGCAATCGAAGACCGAAGCCAGCAGTAGGGACGCTGAAAGGGAGACACCGTCTGTCCTCTCAGCAGATAGTAACGGTATTCCCGTCTGCGTGCGCTGTACCGAGCATGGAAAGACCCCCCTACCTCGCAGCTGTTGAGCACCCTCAGGTCTTTCGGTAGATGCCTGTTGATTGCCAGAAAAAACTTATCCCCGGGGGGCCCTTTATCATGGGTGTCGAAATGGCAAATCTGCCCGCACGCGTGAACGCCGGAGTCTGTTCTTCCCGAGCCGGTAACGCGGATCTCTCTCCGACAGACCTCGCCAATCCCTCTCTCCAGCTCCTCCTGCACGGTACGTTCGTTTTTCTGTACTTGCCATCCCGCAAAACCGGTACCGTCGTAGGCAACCCTCAGGGCAATTCTTCTCACACCGTTACTCCATCTCCTTTAGGTGTCTGTTTATTTCGGAATGAAGATCCTTCGCCCGTTCCAGAAGTGTAGAAGGCTTATCCTTCGAGGCCTTTCCATGACCAAAAAGCCGGCCGAGGGTGGTTTTTGCCCTCTCCAGGGATTTTAATCGGCGCTCCTCATCGTCTTGAGGGCCGTAGTGGAACTCGAGGTAGGCGCTGATATAGAGCACGCCGTCGTAGCCGTAGTTTTGGTCCGTATCGGGCCCCAAATGCCCTCCCTCGATAATACCCTCTTTTCCGTTCTCCTCGTACTCGAGAGCGAGCATATAAAAAAACCAGGCCTTATGATAGTAGATATCCCGGAGATAGTCGAAATTTTCACTGGGCGTCTTTAGATGAAGATCTCCCAGCAGCCATGCCGCTCGAAGAGCACAGATCCCCTGCTTGATTGTAGGAGTAAGAACTTCCGGAAAATGCCCCATACTCAGCATTGCATAGTGATAAGAGGCGATCCCCTCTTCCAACCTCCGAGGGTTTCTGAAGTTCAGTTCGGGAAATATTTTCTCCAGACTCTTTCTTCTTTTTTCACTGTCTTCGGACAACTTTTGCACCGTATCCTCGGATATCGATTCGAAATCCGTATGGAGAGCCGAATATCGGCATTCCGGACAGACGGTAGCGGTGTATACAAGAGGATATATTTCACCGTATTTCTCAGTCGGTTCGTAGAGTCGTCGCAGCTCCTTTGTAAGATCTCCTGCTATAAGCCTCCCTCTACCGGTACGCAGGGTCTCCCGTTGAAACTTCTCACCGCACACCGGGCACTCTATCTCGTCCTTCCCAAAAAAGGTTACAGAACTACTCACACTCCTCCCCCTCTATAACCACCATGGCAACTGCGGATTCCTGTTCATGGGTAAGCGATAAATGGATCCTCTTTCCTCCAAGACGATTAAGCGCCTCCAGGGCGGTTCCATGAACCCTCATCTCCGGTTTTCCATTGTGGGAATTAAAGACCTGAATATCCTTGAGTACCAGCTTTCTCATCCCCGTACCGATAGCCTTTCCGTAAGCCTCCTTGGCAGCAAACCGTGCCGCCAGGGAGAGGATGGAACCGCTTTTACGCTCGAGAACCGAGTCGATCTCGTCTCTGTGAAAAAATCTGTGCAAAAGCCGGGGATTGTCCCACCAGTGGTGCATTCTGTTCACATTTACTATATCAACACCAATGCCCAGTATCATGAGTCTTCCTCCCCCGGCCCGGATACCTCTACAGTTACCCTTCTTGGTTCGTAGCTCAACACAAGAACACCCTGGGGAACATCGGGGCTCACATCTATAGTGTAGGTTCCCGGCTCCTCTATTTCCGAGCAGTCGAATGTGAGCCGGTAGTCCCGGGAACTGTACTCCTCCATTACCGGCTGTTTTCCCTGCACCTGCAGAGAGTTGGACTCCGGTATCCCCTCCACTTCGAATTGTTCATCCAGGTCTATAGCGATGAGGTCTACATCCTCCACTGTTTGAAGAATCGTCTTCTCCTGCACTATCCCGAAAAATTCCACCGTATCTCCCCCGGGAAAGGTGGAGTACCGGGTGGGCTCTTTTAACCGCACCCTTACGGTAAAATCCTCCCTTCTGCCGGTAATATCGATATTCTCCGTCTCTACAACCTCCAGATCCCTGAGCCGTCTCTCAATACCCTCGATCTCCACGGTAGAGGGTGTAAGAAAGTGCTGAGCCAGCTCATACCCCTTTGCCGGGTATCCCACAATCGAGGGGTCGACCTCTACGCTTTTGGAAAGTTTTTTCTCGAGACTGAGTGTAATTGTTCTCGGCTCCACGTGTATCTCGAGGGGATCGAGCTGATGCACCGCTCCCTCCTTTCCAATACGTACCGGTTCGGTATACTCCCCCTCCTCGGTGTAATCGGTAAAATCGGCATAGGCGGAGAGGTTCTCCTCCAATACCAGGTTTATCTCTTCGCTTCTGCCCTTTATGGTTACACGCACAGTTTTAGGATAATCGTCGGCGGGCATAAATTGCTCGTCTATCTGTACATCCAGGGGGATACTAAAGAACCTCTCCTCCATCATCGCCATGCGATAGAATAGAAAAATAAGAATTGCGGCGGTTACGGAAAGTATTTTAACAGGCCAGTTATTGGATATCCGCTCAAAAAACCGATTAGTGTTCATCCGCTATATCCTCCCTGTCCTCAGCAGACTCACCGGTAACTCCGAGCAGGTTTTTAAGGGTTTTCTCTATCTCCCTCGAAGAGAGGTCGTAATAGAGATTTGCATCGTAAGCGAGGGACAATGCTCCGGTCTCTTCGGACAAAACGAGGATTACCGCATCCGTATCCTCCGCTGTTCCAAGGGCCGCCCGATGACGGGTTCCAAAACTCCTGCGTATATCCACCTGCTCGCTAAGGGGAAGAAAGCAGCCGGCGGATACAAGCTTTCCGGATTGGACTATTACAGCGCCGTCGTGAAGGGGGGTGTCATGACCGAAGATGGTAATGATGAGACTCGATGAGAGTTCCGCGTTAAGCCGGGTTCCATTGTCTATGAGATTTTTTACCCCCACCTGCCGGGGAAACACGATAAGAGCACCCCGTTTACGGCTGCCGAGAACCTCCATTGCGCTTATTACCGTCTCTATCTGCTCCGGATTTGCCCGGGAGCTGAGACGAAACCAGTCCCCCCGACCTATTCTGCTAAAGATGGTTCTTAATTCGGGTTGAAACACAATAGCAATAACAATAACAATTACCGTTGCGAGACTGTTCATTATCCAGAGGAGGGTCTCCAGTTTGAAGAAAAAGGCAATTACGTAGAGTATAAGAAGGAAGAGGGCTCCCTTTATAAGCTGGACGGCACGAGTCTGAATAAGCAGCTTGTAGAGCTGATACAGAATTATCGAGAGAATAGTTATATCGAGGAGAGGGCGAATCAGTTCCTGAAAAAACCAGACATCCTTAAAAAGTTCCATCTAGAAATTACCCTTCTCCTGCTCCTCTTCCTCTGTATCCATTTCGTTTAGCTCGTTCACAACACTATTAACCATATAATAACGATTCATATTGTTCCAGAGGGTGTAGCCGCTTCCTCCGCCCTTAAGTGCTCCCTCTATTTGTCGGTTAAGATACTCCTCATACCTGCTCTCTTCCATAGAGAGTTCTCCGCCTATAAGAAAGGCCTGCACATAGGGGCGTATTACACTTTTTCCGCCGGTAATCTCTGCAGCCCGTTCCGTACCCTCGAGGTACAGCCTGTAGGCACGCTCGAGGTACTCAACATCGGACATAAATTTCGACGGAAAGTGGGAGGGATAGTACATGGGGCAGATAACATCTACATATTCCGATATTATCTCCATATCCTGCCCTATCCAGTTTCCCATACGATACCAACTGTTAAAACCGTACAGGTCCGCACTTATAGGGATATCAATAGAACCGCGCGCTTTCCGAAGAAAGGACTCCAGTGCATCGGTCTTTGTCATCTCCAGCTTTCTGTGCCTGTAATGTATACGATTTACGTCCCCATCGGAGGGGAAACGGATATAATCGAATTGGATCTCGTCGACACCCTTCTGCTGCGCCTCCTCCGCCACGGCAATATTGTAATCCCATACCTCTTCGCTAAAAGGGTCGACCCAGTATTCTCTCTGAACTCGCTTTTCCTCTCCGGTATCAGGGTCTTTTTGTTCCACAAAGTGCCCCCATGGTCCGTCCCTGTGTGTGTTCCACACGGCAAAGGAGTGGTTATCCGCCTTGTAGAGCACATCGTCCTTAAAGACCACTATCCGGGCTATTACGTACACCTCTTCCTCATGAGCCTTTGCAACCAGTTCCTCCAAATCGTAGGCCCCCAGCACCGCACCGTAACGGCGCGGCCTCTCCAGCTCGGTCTTATGGGAAATTCTTCCGGTGTCGTCCTTTACATCCACCACTATGGAGTTGAACCCGTGGCGCTTGATAAATTCCAGATGCTCTTCGAGCCGTCTGCCGTAAGAGTTGTATGAATTGAGGTAGACACCCCTCTTATCCCTGTATCTGCCATGATCCGTGTCATTGTCGTTTGCCTCGTTCTTAAATAAAAGAGGGGGAAGCTCCCGCCAGAGCTCGTCCTCCAGCCCGTAGACTATACGGCTTGTGGAGCTGTGGAGCTCCAGGGCAGGCCCCTCAACGGCACCCCCTGAGTACCTCGACATCCCCTCTATTTCAAGAGAATCATACTCTTTGGGTATTTGGATCTCCTCTACTATCCCCTCCTCCGGTTCGAATTTGTACAGAGTTCGGTCGAAGCTGTTGAGGATATACACCGCCTCCCCATCTTTGCAGACGCAGATATCGGAGATCTCCTTGTAAAACCCCGCCCCCCGGTAGAGCGGGGAGAGAAGATCTTCGAGTTCCCTCCAGCTATCTCCGTTGTCTTCCGAAACAAAAAGTCCTTTAAAGGACGTTCCCAGGTATATACGGTTCTTATTGTTCGGATCGAAGGAGACGGAGGTGAGATAATTCGAGGAATTTACAGGGGAGCGCAGGGGTACTCTCTTCCAGTCCCTGCCCTCGTTCTCCGTCAGATATATCCCCGTGCTGGTTGTAAGAAGCGCTCGCTTTTCTTCCTCCTCATCTGCCGCAATATCTCTTATTCCGCGGTACTCGTCCTTTGAAAAAGGCCAGACCCTTTTCAAAGGCAGCCCCCTATTTCTATGCTCCCAGTCCTTTCCTCCGTTTTCGGAAAAGAGTACTCCCCCGTCTTTTGTAATTGCGTAGAGTCTGTCCTCCCCCGCCCGTTCTACTGCAAGAATATCCGCCGCCTCTGCCCCAAGGGGTAACAAAAATAATTGAAGTAAAACCGCAGTTCCAACGGCTGCTCCAGGCACTCTGCTTTTTCGATGCTTCACCTCTGCTTCCT
>JBKHFZ010000066.1:0-13048 GCA_046539925.1 Spirochaetaceae bacterium | reverse complement strand
ACCATATCCCCATAGGTGAGCATCCATTCGGGAGCACCTTCGGGGGGGCATTTTTTCCTCCTTCTTCTTTCAGCCATCTCTCCTCCTACTCCGTGCTCAAAACCTCGCTCATCTCTTCTTTCAACCTTGGATCCAGAAATGACAAAAGCTTCTGCTTTAGGATAGTCGGATTATCACCGGCCTGTATAGATAGAATACCCTCCACCATTATCTCCTGGAGCAGCCGCTCCTCTTTATCTCTATCCTCGAGTTTGTTCTTAAACGGAATTAACACGAGGTTTGCAAATATCGAACCGTACATCGTAGTAATAAGCGCCAGGGCCATACCGGAACCGATGGCATCGGGATCGTCGAGGTTTGCCAGCATGGCAATCAGCCCTGCAAGAGTCCCGATCATACCAAAGGCGGGAGCCAGTTTGCCCCAGTCGTCGAATATTTTTATCCCCGTTTCGTGGCGCTGCTGAATTTGATCGACCTCCGTATACAATACAGTCTTTATTATCTCCGGGTCGGTACCGTCTACAACCAGTCGTATACCTTTTCTAAGAAACTCCTCGCCCACCTCTTCCGCGTCGTCCTCGAGGGCCAGCAGACCTTCCCTCCTCGCTTTTTCCGCGAAATTCACCAAGCTGGTTATGGTCCTCTGCAGCTCGTTGTTGGGAACTTTTATAAGTATATTTACATACTTCATAATTCCCAGTGCCCTCGGCAGGGGATTCGAGACCATAACGGCGGCGTAGGAACCGCCGATTACCATCAATATCGAGGGAATATTAAAGTATACACCGAGCCCCGATCCTCCGAGTATCATGGACATCAGGATAAAAGCAAAGCCTCCTACCAGACCTCCTAATGTTGCTGGATCCATCCTGTTACTCCTCGTTCTTGAAGGCCCCTATAAGCCTTCGATATTCCACTATTTTTCGAAAAATTGTCTGATAGTCCTCTTTTACCACCAGATGCTTCCCCGAAAGCATAATGAGGGTGGTATCCGGATTACGCTCAATATACTCTATTAAGTGAGGATTCACATAGTATACTTTGCCGTTTAACTGCGTAATTTCAATCATCCACTCTCATTCCTCTATCTACCCTATCGTTTAAGCGTTAAAAGTTCCTGCAGCATCTGGTCGGAAGTGGTAATAGTTTTGGAGTTGGCCTGAAAACCGCGCTGAGTTACAATCATGTCGGTAAACTGCTGCGACAGATCAACATTGCTCATTTCCAGAGCACCTGCAATTATTTTACCCTTGCCGGCGCTGCCGGCCTCTCCTATCCTCGCTTCTCCGGAGTTTATAGTCTGGGTGTATGTGTTCTCTCCCTCTTTCTCCAAACCGCCGGGGTTGGTAAAACTCGACATTGCCACTTGCCCCAGAGTCCTGTTGGTTCCGTTGGAGTATACCCCGGTTATAGTGCCCGAGTCATCTATTTTGAAGGACTCAAGGTACCCCATGGGATGTCCGTTCTGACTAAATGCCTTGGTCGAACTCTTCTCGGCAAACTGGGTCATGGAGTCTACTACACTTCCGACTTCGCCGAGGGTCAGGTTGAAATTCTGTCTTACCTGCTCTCCATCTTCCGGAGCTGCATCTGTCACATCAAAACCGACGTTTACCTGCAGCTCTCCTTCATCTACCAGATCTCCCTGATCGTCGATTACCCCCTGGAGTGTACCAAGGTTGTCAAACTCCGCGATAAAGGTGTTTGTATCGTTGTTCTCCGGGCCTACATCTACCACGGTATTTGTGGGAGTTTCCGAATCCGGATCTATTACCACTTCACCCTGCCACTGGTTTTCCTCACCGGCAACTCTGGTAAAATTTATTCTCATAGTGTGGGTATTGCCAAAGGAGTCGTATATTTTCTTGTCTACGCTCCATGTTCCCTCTCTTGTATCGGCAGCTCCCGCGTCTTCGGGGATAAGGGGGGTTCTTTTGTCGAGGTTGCTCGCCAATTCCACCTCTGTTGTTCCCGCCGCCGGGTCCTTGCTGCCGATGGGGATATTCAGATCTCCCACATCCGCCGCGGTGTTGACAAAGGTCTCGCCGTCCACATTTTCCGCCTGCCATCCCTGAACACGAAGCCCGTTTGCAGGGTTTACGAGGGTCCCGTTCTCATCGAGGCCGAAGTTACCGGCACGGGTATGAAACTCCTGATTACCGGAGCGCAGCACAAAAAACCCGTCCCCCTCTATTGCCATATCCGTATTAACCCCTGTGGTCTCCAGAGAACCCTGGGTGTGAATGGTGTCGATAGAGGCAACATTCATTCCAAGGCCCACTTGCTTCGGATTGACGCCCCCGACCTCGTCGGTGGGCCGGGAGGCGCCTGTCATCGTTTGGGACAACAGATCCTGAAAATTTGCTCTGCCTTTTTTAAAACCCGTGGTGTTGACGTTGGATATGTTGTTACCGATGACGTCCATCCGAGTCTGGTGGTTTTGCAGTCCGGATACACCGGAATAGAGCGATCGCATCATTGTGCCGCCTCCTTATTTGTTATCGATTCGACCTGTTCGTAACCGAAGTATCGTCCGCCCACCTTAACCTGTGGTGCCGTCTGTCCCGAAACTTCTTCTACTACTCCACTGGTCACGCGATCTCCCTCCCTGATTTCCACGTGCTTTCCGAGTAAATTGAGTGCATTTCCTCTATCCAATACACCGGCAAGGTCGGAAAACTTGCTTGCCATATTTGTCATTTGCTCCAGGGAAGAGAATTGAGCCATCTGAGCGATAAACTCTTTGTCCTTCATCGGATCGGTAGGATCCTGATGTTTTAACTGGGTAATAAGGAGATTGAGAAAATCGTCCTTTCCCATGTCCTGCTGCTTCTCTTTCCCGTCGCCAATTTCCTTGTTTAAGGCTTTTACCTGCATCTCCACTTTTGATCGTTGAGATTCCGATAAGTTCGCTGAAAAATCCTCCATCATCTACTCCTTAGTTAGACCATCAGATCCACAAGCTGTGTACTGTGCCACGAATCAACCGCCTCGGGGATATGCTCCTCCAGGGTCTGAATCGCCTTGCTGTTTCCGTTTTGCCCGGGACCGCTATTGCGGTTCTCCCCCGGTTGGTTCTTCCCGTCACCAACCGATACCTCCAGAGAGGCCGACTCGTAGCCGTTCTCTTCGAATTGCCTCTGCAGATTCTGCATGTTCTGCTCAAAGACTTCCCTCATACTTGAATTTTCGACATAAATCTTTCCTGCTATATGATTATCTTCGAGACTGAGCCTTATTCTTATACTGCCGAGATGCTCCGGCTTCAGGTTTAATCTAATCTCTCCATTACCGTTATCTTTGAGAACTATCCCGCTTTTTTTTACAATCTGTCCGTTAAGCTCCTCCTTAAGGTGCTTTAAAAGGGGGCTTTCGAATCTGGCGCTCTGCGCGTTCTGTGCCGTGGCTTTTCCCCTTGACTGTGAGCTTATATCCGCACGGAGTACCTGCACCTTCTCGTCGGAAGAGTCGGAACTTTCCCCCGAAGCTGAATTCCCCCCTCTTGCAACATTATTACTCTTGAGAAGCTCCTCTTTTAATTCCAGAGGTATCTGCCGGCCGGTTTTTCCCTGTCCGGTCTCCCGCAAGCCGTCGGCGGTTTTTGCTTCTCCACTCTCGTTTTTTCCGGCAAGGCCGTTACGGATCGCCGAGAGGCGTTTTTCCGTCTTTGACTCTTTATCCGTCCTAAGGTCTACAATGGTAAAGGTCTTGCCGTGAGTGCTGTCTGAGGAAGCCGCCTTTGCCTCCTTCGAAGCGCCGTCTTCGCTTCCCTTCTGCAGAGCCGCCGTCTTAACCTTCGCTCCCTGACGCTCCTCGGCCGCTCGCGCGCTCTTCTCCGCTTTTGCGGCCGCTTCCGCGGCCTCGACGGCCTCGGCAGAGATGAACTGCATCTCCTTCAAATCGGCCTGGGAGATTCTATTCTCCTCCGGTTTTATCTTATCTGTATCTATCTTATCTGTATCTATCTTATCGGTATTTACCTTTTTTGATTTTTCAACTTCGTCGGTTACATCTTTGGCTGTTTCTTCACCCGAATCTTTCTGCTGCTTCCCTATGAGCGCTTGTATTTTGTCTATTAACTGCCTATCTTCGCTATTTTGCGGTTTCTTATTTTCCTTGGCCGGCTTTTCTATCTTATCGGTATTTACCTTCTCTCCATCCCGGGAATTTTCCGTCTCTTTTGAGTCGTCCTCATCTTTTGAACCCTTTTTCAAGGAGATTTTCTTCAAACCGACTCCCTCTCGTTCAGCCTTATTATCCTCTTTTTCGTTTTTGGATTCGGCATCTTCCTTAACGCCTTCTCCGTTTTTGGAACGCCCTCGGGCTTCTTCTGCCGCGTCTTTACTCTTTCCCTTCGATGTCTTTTCCGCTTCCTTGTCCTTCGCTTCGCTCTCTGCTTTCTCTTCGCTTTTCGATCTCTCCGCGCTTTTCGCCCTTTCTTCGCTTTTCGCCCTCACTTCGCTCTCTGCCTGCTCTGCGCTCTTCGATCTCTCCGCGCTTTCTGCGAAGAAGTCTCTCTTCCCGTCGCCGACCATTTTGAGGTAGTCCGAGAAGGAGCCCGGGCCGTCCATTTTTCCGGGCCCAAGGGATTTTTGAGTATTGAAACAGTTCTCCATACCCATAGCCTGGGCGGGTCTATAAGAATCTGTAAAGGTCTGTAACACCTGTCTACTCCTGGTCTGCAGGTTTCTTTAACATCTTCCTGCTTAACTCGGCAGCGCGGTCAGAGGGCATAAGAGACAACCAGAAGGAGACTACCGAATCCTCCCCTTCCTCCTCGGCCAACCTCTCGACCGTCCTTAGTATATCGATAACATCCTGGTCATCCATCTCCAGCAACCTTTCCACGGCATTTTCCGGCGGCATGCCGGTATAATACTTGGCCGATTGTCTAAGGTTTGCCCTTTTATTGTCGTACTGTTCCAGCTTTTCGTTAAAGGATTTTTCTCTCTCTTCGAGAGCTTTTTCTTTTTCCTCCAGAGATTCCACAATTTGATCGATTTCGCGCTCTCGCTCCTCCAGGGACTCTTCACGCTCCTGAAGCTCTTCGGTTTGGATACTGAGGGCTTCTCGCTGTTTATCCAGCCTCTCTTGTTCGAGCATAAGAGGTTCTCCGGTATCCTCTATCTCCTCCGGACCACCGAGCCCGACTATACTCAAAACTGGAGAGAATCTCTCCCTTGCATTAATGAGCCCCAAATAGTCGAACCACAGAAGTCCACCCGCCGCAAGAAGGATAATCAAAAGAAGGAGCAGGAGAATCTTTAATATGTTACTTCCACCAAACGCCACTTTTTCCTCCTTCCGCCTCTAGACCTTACCGGCCTTTTCAAAACTTTCAACATCTCCTGTTCTGCGGCTTGCGGTTATATCGTCTATCTCTTTTTGCTCTTCTTTTCTCTGTTGTCTATAATACTGTTCCTGTTTTCTTTCCTTCAGTTTCTCGATTACCTTCCGTTTACGGGACGCCTCCAGATATCTTTTCTTTATCTCTTCTCTCTCCTGTTCGTACTCCTGCAGCTCGTGGGAGAGTTTTTCCTTCTCTTTTTCAAGACGTATAATATACCTGTCGGCCAGTTTAAAATCGTAAAATGCCGACTCGGAGGTAATTCTCCTTTGGGAAAAAACCTTCTCCCGCGTCTCCGTATACTCTTTAATTCTTCTGTTAACGGTTACACATTTTCCCGTTACCTCTCCGAGCTTCATTTCCCAACGACGCTCCTCGTATCGCCGGAGTTCGAGCACCTTTTCCATATTAAACCGAAACTGCTTCATTAAGCTCCTCCGGTATCCGGATCTCTACACCGCTTAGACGGGAAAGTCTCCTCAACGTATCTGCGGGTAATGCGTTTTCTTCCACTTCCTGAGAGAGAAAAGACCAGATCTCGTCAATTTTATCTATTGCCTCGTCTATATCCGCGCTCGTACCCTCTTCGTAGGCACCTACGTTTATCAAGTCCTCCGATTCGGTATATGTGGCCAGCAGTTTTCTTATCTTGCCCGCCGCCTCCTGCTCCGCCTTTGTGGTAACCTTGTTTGCCAGACGGGAGAGACTGGAAAGGACGTCTATGGCGGGGTAGTGATAGGACTGGGCCAGTTTACGGGAAAGAACTATATGCCCGTCCAAAATACCGCGTACCGCATCCGAAATAGGCTCGTCCATATCGTCGCCTTCGACAAGTATTGTGTAAAAACCGGTAATGGTGCCCTTGTCGCTATTGCTGCATCTTTCCAGGAGTTTGGGTAAAATGGAAAAAACCGAAGGGGTAAAACCTCGGGTAGCAGGAGGCTCTCCAAGGGTCAGCCCCATCTCACGCTTGGCCCTGGCAAATCGGGTAATGGAATCGAAGAGGAGCATCACATCCTTGCCGGTATCTCTAAAATACTCGGCCACCGCCGTTGCTACAAAAGCACCGCGAACTCTTGCAAGGGGGCTCGTATCGCTGGTAGAGACCACCAGTATCGACCGTTTCAAGCCATCTTCTCCCAAGTCGTTCTCTATAAACTCTTTTACTTCCCTTCCTCTCTCTCCAATGAGTCCAATTACATTGATATCCGCCGCGGTGTTTCGGGCTATCATTCCCAGGAGTGTCGATTTGCCGACGCCGCTGCCGGAGAAAATTCCAATACGCTGTCCCTTTCCCACCGGGGTTATCCCGTCTATTGCACGGACTCCCGTTATCATCCGCTCCTGTATGGGCTTACGGAACATGACATCCGGAGAGTTACCCACGGTAGAAACGGTGTGTGTGGCCCCGGCGTTGCCTTTTCCGTCGATAGTTTTTCCCATACAGTTCATCACCCGTCCAAGAAGCCTGTCGGATACAGCCACCGAAAGCGCCTCTCCCATTGCTACCACGGTACAGCCCGGCTCAATACCCTCCATTTCGTCAAAGGCCATTAGTTGAACATTCTGTCCGTCGAAGCCGATTACCTCCGCCCATATAATATCTTTATCATTGTCTCCTATAATCTGACACAGCTCCCCCACCTCGACTTGGGGGCCGCGGCTCTCTATTAGAAGCCCTCTTACTCTGTGTACAACCCCGGTATATTTGATGGGGTCTATTGCTTCGAGAACTTCTTCGTACTTTTCGAACATTCCCACGTCTTCCAAAGGATCCATCACTTTTCTCCCCTTGCCTGTATTGGAGAGAGCTCGAGTATCTTCTCTTCTATTTCATGAAGTTGAGAAGATATACGCGCATCTATCTCTCCAAAGTCGGTTTCCACGACGCAGCCGCCTTTGTCTACCGTAGAGTCCTCAACCACCGTAACCGACTGCACATTCTCTACCATTCTCATAAAATCCTTTACGTGTTCCGTGGTTATATCTACATCGTCGAGATTTACCTTTAACAGAACTTCTCCACGGCTCTTGAGCTTCCTCAAGGCCTGGATGACATTGTTAACCACTACGTTTTTCTGATTCTCCGAAATAACCTTGACTACCTTCTTGGCGATTATTAAGACAAGATTTATTAGCTGGGTTTCCGACTCCTCGATTATCTCCTGTCTCTTTTCCAGGGTCTTGTCGATAATATGATGAAGCTGCTCTGTGAGGCGCTTGACCTCCTCTTTACCGGAGGAAAAACCCTCTTCCCGACCCGCTTCGAACCCCTCTTTATGGGCATTGTCTTTTATCTCCTGCACCTGCTTTTGAGCATTGTCTATCTGCTCTTCCGCCTGTCTTCGAGCCTGATCGATGATGTTTTCGGCCTCTTGTTCGGCCTCCTGCCGGGTTTTCTGGGCCTCCTCGGACTTCTGCTGCACTTCCTGAAAGGCCTTCTGTTCCGCGTCTTTTATTATTTTGTCCGCTTCCGCCTTTGCGGCATCGATCATCTCCTGCTTTTCCTGTTCCCAGTTCTTCTTAAAGACCTCCGCCTCTCGCCTCAGGTCGTCCGCAGTCGGCCCGGAGTACTCCTCTATGGATTCAACTTCGACCTCCTCCGCCTCTTCCTCGAAGGGAGATTCCAGAACGAGTTTATTTGGAGTCGAGCGAACTTCCTGGGCTCGAAACAGATTTTTAGCCATAACGTCTCTCCTTTAACCTCACCTTGTCTATACCAGCATCTCGTCTTCGCCGCCCCGGGCCACGACAATATCGCCGTTCTCTTCAAGTCTTCTTATAATCCCCACAATCTTCTGCTGGGTCTCTTCCACATCTTTTATTCTCGTCGGACCCATGTATTCCATCTCTTCCTTGAGGGTAGCCGCCGCTCGTTTGGACATATTTCGCAGGATTTTATCCTGCACCTCCGCTTCGACTCCCCGCAGTGCCTTGGCGAGTTCGCTGTTATCGACTTCTCTAAGCACTTTCTGTATGGCACGGTCGTCGAGAAGCACCACATCCTCGAATACGAACATGCGTTTCTTTATCTCTTCGGCCAATTCGGAGTCTTCGGCTTCGAGGTTTTCTATAATATAGCGTTCGGTTGCTCTATCCACCAGGTTGAGTATATCCACGATATTCTCAACCCCTCCTGCGGAGGTAAAGTCCTCGTTAGATAGGGTGGAAAGTTTTTTCTCGAGCACTCTTTCCACCTCTCTTAGAGTCTCCGGAGATGTCCGGTCCATGGTGGCGATGCGTTTTGCCACATCAGACTGAATTTCCTGGGAGAGGCTCCCGAGGATGCTGGAAGCCTTCTGCGGCTCGAGATACGCAAGGATAAGGGCTATCGTCTGGGGATGCTCCTGCTGTATAAAGTTGAGCAGATGAGCAGGGTCCGTCCTCCTTACAAAGTCGAAGGGACGAACCTGCAGGCTGCTCGTGAGTCTGTTAATTATGTCTACGGCCTTTTGGCTCCCTATAGATTTCTCGAGCAATTCCCGTGCATAATCTATTCCACCGGAGGTAATAAAGTCCTGGGCCATCATGAGCTCTTTGAACTCTGTAAGAACCATATCCCGGTCTTCCGAGTCCACATTATCCAGTCGGGCAATTTCGAAGGTGAGGGTCTCTATCTCGTCCTCTCGCATGTGTTTAAAGATCTCCGAGGAGATTTCGGAGCCCAGGGTAACAAGAAATATTGCCGCTTTCTGTCTGCCGTTAAGCTCCTTTTTGCCTTTTTTTTGCCCTGAACCGGCGGCTTGTCCCTTTTGTCCCGTCGCTTTAGCCATACGCTACTCCTCCGCCAGCCAGGTTCGAATTAACTGGGCCACATCCTCCGGATGCTCCCTGGCCATATTAATCGCATTCTCCTGCATCTCCATGCGTGCCCGCTCTTCCACGGACATTCCCACATCCATCTCCTCTTCATCCTCCGCGCTCTTGAGCGCCGCTTCCCGAGCCATTTGATGCTGCCGTGCGAGTTCTTCCTCACGGAGTCTCCGCCGTTTTTCGAGCTCCCGGGATATGAGACGGAATACAATAAAAGCCACAATTATTATCACTACACCCAAGACGGAGTAGAGAAGAATCTGCTGTATCCGCCGCTGCTGGCGGTACTTGTCGTTTTCCTCCTGAAACTGGCTTGAGCGGTCGAACTGAAAATGCTGGACGGTTACCGAATCTCCCCTGTCGCTGTTATAGCCGACGGCGTGCTCGATAAGAGTCTCCGCCTTTGCCAATTCTTCATCGGAGACGGGAGTGTATTCCCTAATTATTTTGCCCTCCTCGTCGAACTGGACATTCCCGTTTTTGTCGTATTTTTTCTCCCACTTTCCGTCGACAGCGACACCTATAGTTATACGCTCTATCTCCCAGGGGCTCTTCTCCTGGTAAATATTTCTTTTGTTAACCTCCTCGTTTACTATTTCCGATTCGTTACTATACTCACCCATCAGGTTGTCCAGATCCTTGTACGCCGGGGGGGTCTGCCCCTCCTGTCCGGGAGGCCCCTCGGGGTTAAAGCCGGTGCCCTTAAACTCCTCGTCTATGGTCTCTTTGGAGCGGGGAATAGAGAGAACATACTCGGATTCGTCATAGGGTGTATCCGGGTTATCCTCTACAGTAGTTATGGGAAAATGCTCCTCGGTTTCTACCGTCTCTTTTCTAAAATCGAGGTCAATATCCACCTTAAGTACACTTACCCTTTTGGCACCGAATATATTGGAGAGCTCACGAAATATCTGGGTTTTATACTTGTTCTCCAGATTATTTTTCTGTTCCAGCTGTCTTCTGGAAAGATCGAGTCTGTCGAATTCGGCAAGGTTGGCAAAGTCGTTGAGCACCGTGCCGGTTTGATCGGAAATTACAAGATTATCCTGGGTCAAGCCTTCTACGGCACGCAAAACCAGTTTTTCGATCCCCTCAATTTTCCTTCTGTTTTCGGTAATATCCGAACCGGGGGCGGGGGTAATAATAACCGAAGCGGTAACCGGATTCTGATCCTCTTCAAAGAGTTTATCCTCCGGCAGCACCAGGGTAACCTGGGCGGAATCGACCTCGTCTATTGCTTTTATGTGCTGCTCCAGGTTCCGGGTAATCGCCTGGCGCAGTTTTACGTTTCTTTCAAAGTCGGTTACCGTCCAGCGATCCATTTTGAATACATCCCAGGGGGAAGCCTCTTCGGGTATAAGATCCTCGCGCATAAGTACGCTCACCATTCTCTGCGCCGTTTGTCGGTCATTCACGTATATCTGACCGGACTCCGATATAGTATGTTCTACCCCCTCGGAGTCGAGGCGCGAAGAGACCCTCTGCAGCTTCTCTTGATCGGTTATGGGTGCGGTAATAAGGGGCACCATACTCGGTGAGCTCGAAAAGCTTACCAGCATTACTATGCCCAGAACCGCCGCCGCTGTAACTCCAAAAAGCACCAACTTCTGGATTAACGACAGCTTACCCCACACGGTTTTGACCTGTGAAACAATTTTCTTTATAAACTCGTTCATTTCCCCTCCCAAAAAAGAACGATGCTACGCTGTATGTCTTCTACGGGCACCTGCGCACTATCGCAAGTTGATTATATCCCGATAGGCCTTCAATGCCCCATCGACAACAGTTTTTGTCATCGACACGGCAAGGTTGGCCTTATTCATCGCGATCGTTACATCGTGCGGATCTACACTATCCGGGTCCGTGATAAACTGTTGGGTGAGTTGTTCTCCCTCTTTGTTGAGATCATTTGCCCCGTTTAGCGCGTCGAAAACCAAATTTCCAAAATTCTTTGCCCCGGTCTCCTGTCCACCGGCTTCCCGCGAATTGCCCATCGAGTGTCTTGAGTTAGTACGTGCAAGTTCTACCAAATGACCCTGCGCGGTATTAAAATCGGAAATATTCATCTATCTCTACCTCCCTATATTGAGAGCATTCTGAAACATACTCTTCGAGCCTTCAACTACCGCAACATTTGCCTCGTAGGACCTGCTTGCGGAAATCATATCCACCATCTCGTCTACCACATTTACGTTGGGCATCTCCACATAACCTTCCCGGGGACCGCTCTTAATGGCATCGGGGTGTGTCGGGTCGTAGACAAGCCTGGGATCGGAATCCATATCCTTCTCTATTTCCGATATACGCACCCCCTGTCCCACCCCGTTGTTCATCGACTTGGGAAGAAAGGGACTCTTCCAATAGGGCTGCTGCACCCTGGGCCGAAGAATAACCCTGCTTCTTCGGTATGGGCCGCCCTCGGGGGTCCGCGTGGTGTCTGCGTTGGCAATGTTGTTGGAAATAACATCAAGCCTCGTCCTCTGTGTACTGAGCCCCGAGGCCGCTACGTTAATACTGCTGAAAAGTCCCATCTATACCGCCTCCTACCGCAATACCATGTTAATTCTCGTAAAATGATCCGACATCGAACGGGTCATCAAATTATAGCGGAGCTGATTCTGCAGAAGCAGCATACTCTCCTCCTCTATATCCACGTTGTTTCCGTTGTTATCCGAAGTGGTAAGGTAGTCGAGCACCCTTCGCGGCTGTACATCCCTGTAGTTCTGCGTCCGTTGATTAGATATATGCCGCGAATTGGTTGTCGCAGTCTTTAATCGCGGTTTTTGATGCTCCGAATCGAGAGCTCTTTTAAGCTCCGCCTCGAAGTTCACATTGCTCCTCTTGAAGTTGGGAGTATCCGCATTGGCAATATTGTCGGCAGTAACCTGCTGCCGATACATAGACACGTCCATCGTTCTGTGTAAAATATCAAGATTCTTCCCGAAGCCGTTATTTAAAAACACTGTTCTCTCCTCCGTTACCGGCAGTTCTCATCTTTTATTTTCGACACAATCCCCCGCTTCACTTAACAATTCCTCACCCTCAAAGGCTATAGAGCTAGAGAATATACCTCGAAAGGTCCTGGTCCTGCACAACCCCCGTAAGTTTTTCATCTACATACTCCCTGGTTATTGGAATCTTCTGCCCCTTCAACTCGTCCGCGGAAAAGGAGAGATCCTCCAGGAGCAGCTCCATAACAGTCTGAAGCCGCCTTGCCCCGATATTCTCCGTACCCATGTTCACCTCTACCGCTATTTGACAGATTCGCCTGAGCCCCTCTTCGGTAAACTCGATCTGTACATCCTCCGTTGCAAGGAGTTCATTGTATTGCCGGGTAAGGGCGTTTTCCGGCTCCGTCAAGATCCGGTAAAAGTCCTCCTCTGTAAGGTCCAGCAGTTCCACCCTGAGGGGGAACCTGCCCTGGAGCTCCGGAATAAGGTCGCTCGGTTTGCTGGTATGAAAGGCCCCTGCCGCGATGAAGAGGATATGGCTCGTGTCTATGAGTCCGTACTTCGTGTTAACCTTGCTTCCCTCTACAATGGGAAGAATATCCCGCTGAACGCCCTCTCTCGAGACATCCGCGCTGTTTCTCCCCTCCTTCGCCGTCACTTTATCTATCTCGTCTACGAAAATAATACCCATCTGTTCCACCCGTTCCCGGGCAATTTCCGCGGCCTGATCATCGTCTACGAGCTTATCCATCTCCTGATTCAGAATGATATCCCAGGCCTGTTTTATAGGCACCCGTTTTTTCTTCTTCTTTCCTCCAAAGAGATTGGCCAGATTCCCGAAATTCAGGTCCATCTCTTCGAAACTCTGCCCGGAGAAAACCTCTATAGAGGGGCTGCTTTTGCGGGACACGCTTACTTCAACTTCTTTATCATCCAG
>JBKHFZ010000065.1:0-13079 GCA_046539925.1 Spirochaetaceae bacterium | reverse complement strand
TAAAGGGGAAGCCGTCGCTGTACCTCGAACTCTCCTCGTCGAGTTTTCCGTCGTCGTCGAGGTCTTCCGGGAGCCGTCCGAAGATCACATAGATGTCCACATCCCCGTCGGGTGTACTCGACGAGCCGGAGTCCCGGCCGCCGATATGCTTCATTTTGAAGGTAATCGCCTCCATCCTGCTCAGGTCGAGGGGATCCTCGCCGTTGACGAGGGGTACCAGGCCTCCCGCCCACTGACCTGCTTCGAGTTGGTACTCCATCACCATGGCGTCCCCCTCGGTCTCCGAGCCGGTGGCGGCGGGGTAGGGGCCGACCCTCTCGCCGTAGTCGTACACCTGGTCGGGGGGGGGATCCCAGCTGTAGCGCTGCAACGAGTAGTCCCCGGTAAAGGAGCGGGAGTACATCTCCTTGTAGAGAAGCTTGCCGCGGTCTGCTTCGGAATGGTTGAGGGTATATTTGTCGTCGGGGGCCCCAAAGAGGGGGAGAGTGATCCCCGGCGCACCGGGGTAGAGGGTCTCGAGGGTAAAGGCCACCGGCACACCGCCGCCGTCCATCCCCAAAAAGCGGCGCAGACCCGTGGTGTCGGGACTCTCGATACTTACGCCTCCGTCCAGGGAGAAGCGGAAGTTCTCCCCCTCCCAGGAAGTGCCCGCCGTCGCCAACACCGAGCCCCGTGCCTGGTTCCGCTCTTCGGTGTAGGATGCATCGGTTACGTTCCAGCGCAGCCCCAGGTTGAGGTCGCCCGCCAGGTTATCGGAAAAGTCGATGGAATTGGCGCTTACGGCGATAAGCTCCCCCTCGGTAAAACCGCTGCCCGCGGCTCTGTAACTTATGTCGATACGCTCGCTGTGGGAGACGGGCACGAAAAAGTGTATCTCCCCGGTATCGGGATTAAAGGAGTAGCGGTGTTCGGGCACCCCGTTACGTACTATCTCAATCGATCCCTCGAGTACATCGCTGCCCAGGCTGAAGGACCCCACCGGGCTTTTCTCCTCGTAGAGGAGCTCTTTTCCCACCGGCAGGGGAGAGTCGGGGCGGTAGGGGCCGTAGAGGATTTCCTCATCTTCGAGGTGGATCAGAAGGGGGTACCTGCTTTCGTGGCTTCTGATATCTCCGTCGCCGGTAATGCGTGCCAAACCCTCCTCGAAGGAGGTGTAGGGAAGGGTATCCCCATCGACTCCGCCCTTCGGGACGAGCCGCAGGGGGGTGCGCTCCGAGGCGTCGCCGCTCCCGCCTCCATCATCCCCTTCGACAGCTTCGCCGAGATCGTAGACACTCCTCAACTCGAAGGGCGACCACTGCCCCGGCCGGTAGAGGATGAGCCCGTCCCTCTCTTGACCGGCATCGGACAAGGAAATCTTCCGGTCGGTGAGATCCTGGCCGAGATAATCATTAATTTCTGCTGCTATATCCTCCCAATTAAAATCGATCTTCTCCCCTTCGAGATCGAGGGTCTCCGCACCGGCTACGGTTTTTGTCCCGCACAGGGCATCGCTCCCCAGATTCGGATCGCCCACCGCCTTCCCGTCCTTCTCATAGTACACCGCCACCTTTCCCCGGGCCGGTTCGCTTAAAAAGACCAGACCCTCGGCCCTCGAAATAGTAACCTCGTCGTCCTTGAGGATACGGAAGGAGGAGGAACTCTCGCCACCGTTTACATCGCCGTCCGGGTACGTCCCCTCCACACTCCCCTCGCCGTCCTCGATGTACACGGTAATCGAGTCTATATTATCATCGGGAAGGATAAAAAATCGGCCCTCTACCATCTCCGCGGGGTCGAGACGCTGCTCTTCTATAATGTTGTAGCCCCGGTAGTGTACCGTCTCTTTTCCCGCGGGGTCGAAGCGGAGAGCCCCGTGGTGCTCGGTAGACTCGGACTGCAGGAGGCCGTACGCGCCGAAGGAGTCTTTTGAAGCTTCGGGAAGGGAGAGAAAACCGAAGCTGCCGTGGCCGAGATCCGTGTTCCCGGCTCTTACCTGCTGCAGCAGTTCCCCCTCTTTTCCATTGTAACCGAAAAGAAAAGTTTCGAGCTTCTCCTCCTCGCTTATTTTTGTCTCGAAGAAAAAGCGGTCCATTACCCAGAGACTCAGTGTAAGCTCCGGTATCTGGCTAAAACTTAAGCCGTCGGTCATATCGGGAAAGGTGCTGAACCTGGTCTCGCTGCTGCGGTTGTCCCGGCTCCACCCGAAACCGCCGGAAAAAGAACTTGTCCAAGTGCCCTCGAGAAAGAGATCGACATCTGCATCGCCGAGCTGGGTGTTCAGGAGGGAGGAGGGGGCCTCCTCCTCGGGGAGAAGAGGGCCTCCATCGTTCTCTGAATCCTCCTGTGCGAAGCCGGATAAAACAGGGAGAAAGAGAAAAACAGAGAAAAAGAGAAAAACCGGGAGAAGCTTCTTTGCTATTGTATAATTTCCGTGCAACACTTTATAATTATCTTGTACTATACGGTTGATGTAAACGGGATTTTTTCCGAAAAGAGAAAAAGCATGGACAATAAAGAACAAAAGGCTCAAGATTTTATAAGCAACCTTCTCTCTAATCCGGTGCTGCAGAGATATTCTCCTCTCCAGAAAGAGGCTCATATCAGACTCTTTTTGGAGCAAAATGCGGCTCATCTGTTTCCCGCACTCTCATCGCCCAAGTTCTTCCCGGATTACAGCTGGCCTAAAATACAGTCCATGCTTATTCAGGAACTGGTTACACATATTAACACCTCGGTAATCTCCTTTCTCGGCCGTGTTATCTATGAAAAAACAGATTACAGCTTTATTAACTTTCTCCATTCCCAGGGGGTTTCGCAAGAAAAAATAAGGGAGACCCTCTACTCGATCGTAGAAAAAATTGTCGAAAAGAGCGAGGGTAGATCCGCTATTACCGGGCCCTTCAACGCTCTAATGTACTCACTTTCCGATAAGTATATAGAAGGAATATTCGAAACACGGGATTACATCCGCTTCGAGCTCGAGAAGGTGGAAAGGTTAAAGCTGGGGAAAGAGGAGCTCAAAAATCTTATAAAGGTATCCATGCTCCTTAGGCCCTCTATATATCTGACTACTTCCCAAACTCAGATGGACAGAAAACGCTCGGGCACCGTCTCTTTCCATTTTGCGGAGAGGGCGGCGCAGAACCTTCACGAAGAGTATCCTGCACTGCTTCCCTCAATAATACGCAGCGGTGTCTACAGTAATGTCTCTTTTCTCGAAAATCCCAAAATCCCTGCCACCTCGCGTATTACTGCCGTTATAAGCAGGTTGGCAAAGGATTACGATCCCAATATGAAAGTCGACAGGGGAGCTTCCTCCCCAGAGAAGAGCTGGTTCAACATTGCCCGGAGAAACTGTAAATTCTTCGGCTATGATGTAAAAATGATCGACGAGTTTTATCGGATAGCGGCGGAAAACTGGTGGTAGAAGGGAAGGCAGGTAATGTGTATGGATAAAATACGAAAATTTTTCGAGACCATCGTTGTAGCTGCAATTCTCCTCGTCCTCGTACAAACCTTTTTAGAGGATTACGCGGTACTTGCAGGATGGAGCTGGCCTGCACGAAAAGCACTAGTCTTTAGCGCCTTCTGTTTCGACCTCTTTTTTACCCTGGAGTTTCTTATCCGCTTTTTTAACGCATTGAGCAGGAGAGAAGCGAAAACCTACCTTACCCGCGGAAGAGGGTGGATAGATTTTGTCGCCTCTATACCGCTTATACTTTTTGTAAGCGGGCCCTACGTTGCCGCTCTGCTTGTGGGGGGAGGCACCGTCAGGGGAGCTGCGGGAATACTCAATGTGCTCAAGGTTGCCAAGGTCGTCCGAATAGCCAGAATTCTGCGGCTTCTGCGGGTGCTCAAAATCTTCAAGAAGATAAAATACGCAGGCTCTTTTATGGGACAGAGGCATACCGCAAAAATAACCACAGTCGCTATAAGCGCTGTCGTGGTTACCTTTTTTCTCTGGAGCCTCCTGGAGAGCGGAGGAGTAATTCCCCGGAGCCTGGAGAGCGAGTTTTTAAGAGCCAGGGAGACTTCCGCCATCACCCTCGCGGGGGAGTTGGATCAAATTACGGAATCCGGAGTCGAGAGGGAAAGACTGATAGAGGAGAAGATGGAGGAGGATCCAAATCTCCTAATTGTCAAGCAGAACGGAGAGACCCTCCACTCCCGCTACACAAATCCGGAATTATCCCGAAAGTTCGGCCCCGGTGATTACGATTATCTGCACATTAGAAGCTACGGCCTGTTTTTTTCTCGTGTTCCCCTAGAGAAACACAGATCCGGCAGAACCCTGCTCTTTTACTTTCTCGTAATAGCCCTGGTTGTCGTCTTTCTGCTCTACTACTCCCCGCATTTTGCAGTTACCGTAACCGACCCCATCCACGTAATGCGTAAGGGGATGACCGATGGGGAATACAATCTCGAGGTGGAAATTCCCGAGGAGTACAGACACGACGATGTATTCGAGCTTGCAGAGCTGTACAACCGGGAATACCTGCCCCTCAAGGAGCGTATGGCGGCGGAGGAGGAGGATACGAAAAAGTCCGGACTTTCTCTTTCGGATATAGGCGGTCTCTTTGAAAAGGAGGGGGGAGGCTGATTCTTATGGTAGTGAGCCTAGTGCAGTTTATTATATATCTTCCCGACGCGACAAACCTCAAGGAGAAGCGGAGTACCGTGCAGTCTCTTACAAAGAGACTGCAGAATAAGTATAAAATTACCGCCGCGGAGATAGACCTCCAGGAATCCACCTTATACAGTCAAGTGGGGGCGGCTCTGGTAAGTAATTCCAAAAAATATGGAGACCAGGTTGTTCAGAAGGTAATTGCCTTTGTCGAGGATGAGATACCCGGCAGAATCTACGATATAAGTACCCATACCGAGTTTTATGATTAGTTTTCCTTGCCCTTTACGGCAACCGAAACGCCAAAAAAAGCCGGTACTGCTATTTTTGTAGTAGCCGTTGCTATTCGATCTTCTCCATCGGCTCGTCTTCGGGAAAGAGGTACAGCTCTCCCACTCTAAATGTATTGTGCACATTAAAGGTGTAATTCACCGTATTTGATGAGGCAACTTCGAGCTCGAAGTAGTGCCTGAGGGGGCTGAACCCGTCCGCGTCTATACAGATTTCAAAGTTAAAGTTTCTCTGTTCCCCCGCTTTCTCCGCCTTGATCGGCCTGGGAAAAAAGGTAAAATTTCCCTGTATGCTATCCACCACATAGTAGGGATTTTGCCACGTGTAATCTATCATCGGCACCATCTCTCCGTCGCTCTTCAAGTGGGCGAGGATATTGCCGAGGGGTTCGAAGGTTTTGCCGTGGAGTATTCTCCCTACAATGGCGGGAAAGTTGAACACCGGCGGCGAGGGGACTTCTCCTCCCTCTTTTGGGGAGTCTCCGTAATAGGGGCGGCGGTTGAGGTTGATCTTTCTTATTCCCTCGTTTACCAGCGCCACCAGGTCGGCTTTCTTCTGAATCTTGTCCTGATAGTCGGATTCGAAGTGAACGAGCCCGCGGCCGGATATTATATACTCCGGTTTAAGCCGGTTTAATACATAACAGGCCACATCGAGACGGCATTGGTAACAGTGGACCAGGGGAAAGTTCTCCGGGGAGAGTTCATCAAAAATTTCATGGACCGTTTCCATTACCAAATCTTCCATCATGTTATGTATTTCCATATTTTTCCCCTGTTATGAATAGTGGAGCATTACAAGCTCTTTTACCGAGTCTACACAGCGGTTGTAGTCCTGCAGCGTGTCCCTGAGACTTGCATAGTTCATACCGGAAAAATAGAGTTTGGAGAAAAGGGAAAAGCTTACCGCGTTTTCGTCCGCCAGGACGTTGAGATAGCAGCCGTATTCAAAGGCGGCTTCGATTATCTCCTGCATCCTGTTGCGGACAAAGGGTGCAAAATGGGGACTGAAGGTAAAATTATACGCTATTTCGAGAAACTTGCTCTCTTTTTCTATAAAAAACACACCCTGGTTTTCGGAATTGCTGTGGAGAAAACCGCAGCTGTAGCTCTCCTCGATAGGTTCTTCGTCGAAGAGTTCGTAACCGAGCTCCTTAAACAGTATGGATGTGCGGCGGATCCGTTCTTTCATCAGTTTGGAATATTTCATCATCTTAGTCCCACCATACGCGAGAATTTGGGTATTTGCAAGGCGAAGTTTCCCTTTTTATTCAACATCATTCCCCTTTTCTGAAAAATCGAGGGCGTGGTAGACATGCTCCCGGGCGTATCTATCGAGATGTGAGAGTTCCTTCACAACAGGTTTGAGCCTGGAGCGGATATTTGTCTTGTCGTAGGGACAGGGCGGTTTTGCAAGGGGAAGGACGATCTCCCGGGCAATTTTTTCCACCACCGTCTCTTTGACTTCGCAGAGAGGCCTTACAATATGGAGTTTTCCGGAGAAGAACTCCTGTACCGGCCTCATGGAGGAGAACTCACCACGGAAAAAGAGGTTGATCATGGCAGTCTCTACAATATCGTCGAGGTGATGTCCCAGGGCAATAGTCGAGATGTTGTGTTCCCGGGCGTATTCGAAGAGAATACGCCGCCTGTTCCTGCTGCAGAGATAACAGTTGAACTCGTCCTTAAAAGTGGAGGAGAACATCCGGGCCGGTACCGATACAAACTCTATTTTAAGGGTGTCGAAAAAACTTCGGAGCTCTTCCATCTTTTCCGGGGGAAGGGGATACTCCTTCCAGTCTATATGGAGCGCGGTAAGGCGGTAGTCGATGGGAAGCCAGCGAAGCCGGACCGCAAGGGCGAGGGAGAGGGCAAGGCTGTCCTTACCCCCGGATACCCCGATGAGCACGTGCTCCCCTTCGCCGAACATCCGGTAGCGGTTTATCCCTCTGCCGGCCTTTTTTACAAACCTGCGTACCCAGGGAGGAATATCTCCCTGAAGCAGCTCTTCCGGCCTGATCATATAAGGGTATCTTCCATTTTTTTAAGTGGGGAAATCAAGTCCGCCGGTGCAAAAATGCGTATTTTCCTCATGGAGGCGGTAAAGCCCTCTACTACCGGGGGGCTGAATACGGATACAGTGTCGGGCAGATCCTGGGGCTCGGCCCTTTCGACGAGGGGAAGCTCTATTTCGAAGGAGATGGGTTCGGGAATGTCGACTATTACCTCCCACGGCTGCACGGTTCTGCTGCATACCCCGGAAAGACGGGCAGCCGCCTCCTCGCTTTTTACAAGCCGCTCTTCGAGGGACAGCAGCTTGCCGTGCCGCACCGGGTCAAAGGGCTTTTCCAGGGCTGTTTTGAAGAGATCCCGGGAGGTGACCCGGGAGATAAGCGAGTAGGAGGAGTCCTTGCGCGCGGGAAAGCGGGAGAAGAACTGTTCGTCGTCCAGCCAGTAGAGCTCTTCCGGTGTGAGGGTACCCTCGCTCATAGCCATGATGAGGGGGTGTTTTATCATTGCTGTGGCGGTTCGAACTACTCTGTGCCAGTAGACCGTGCGGTACATCAGATATTTGGAGAAGAGAATATTTTCGAGGGCGGTTATGCCCTCGCCGTCGAGGGCTATCCCCCGGGAGTAATGGGGATGTATCTTCTGGAATACATATTCGGTATCCTGCACGCCGTAGGGCACCCCGCAGAAGTAGGCGTCTCTGTTGAGGTAGTCGAGTTTGTCCGGATCGAGGACCCCCGAGAGAAGCCTTCGGAAGTAGAGTACCTCCTCATCCCCCTCGGCGTTTCGGTCTTCGTCGATTATCGCAGCCACCCTCCCCGGGTCGCAGCCCAATTCGCTTCCTGCAACTCCGGCAATGGGATTGGACTGTATCTCTTCGGCCCCCAGGGTCTCATGACTCTTTAGGGGAAGCTCCTTTAGCGAATGGGCAAAGGGAAAGTGGCCGAGGTCGTGGAGGAGGGCCGCCGTGAGGAAACTCTTTACGCCTTCCACACTCAAGGACCCGGGCAACCCGTGGGCCGAATCCTCTCTCTCCAGGAGCGATATCATAAGCAGACGGGCAAGGTGAAAGACCCCCAAACTGTGGTTAAGCCGCGTGTGCACTGCCCCGGGGTACACGAGATAGGCCGGACCCAGCTGCTTTATTCTGCCGAGTTTTTGAAAGATCGGCAGGGAGATGAGTTTTTTAAAACCCGGAGAGATGTGGATATTCTTCCAAATGGGGTCGCGTATCGGTTCCGTATAATCCCGAATAAGGTGGAGTAGAGTCTTTTCCCGGGGGGAGCTCATTAACTGTTCACTCTCTGTGTGGTGTAGGCGAGCTTTCCGCCGGCAAGGACCATCTCGATACTGCGGGGATCGAGGTCGCACACCGTCTCGATTGTCTCTCCCCCGCAGAGGGTAACCGGCACAAGAATTTTCTCTCCCGCCTTCAGTTTCTCCAGGTGAGTTCTCAGGTTCTTGAAGGCGAGGGTCTTACCTTCGGTGATTTTTTCGTAATCCCCGGGATCGGAGAAGGTGAGGGGAAGAATCCCGAAGTTGACCAGGTTTGCTTTGTGTATGCGGGCAAAGCTCTTGACTATTACCGCGCGAACTCCGAGATACATGGGAGCGAGGGCTGCGTGTTCTCTCGAAGAGCCCTGTCCGTAGTTCTCTCCCCCGGCAATTACTCCCGCCTTCGAAGCCATTGCCCGACTATAGAACTCCGGGTCCACGGACTCAAAGACATGTTTTGATATTTCCGGAATATTCGAGCGGAGAGGAAGAATCTTCGACCCCGCGGGCATGATATCGTCGGTGGTAATGTTGTCGCCGGTTACCAGAAGAACCTCCGCCTCCAGGGATTCGGGCATTGCCGCTCCCGAAGGGCAGGGTTTGATATTGGGCCCCCGTACTATTTCGGTTTTTGCCGCCTCTTCTTCGGGAACAGGGGTAATAATCATATTGTCGTTTGTAGCGGTGCAGGAGGAGTAATCCCGCCTCTCAACCCCGCGGATATCCCGGGGGTCGGTAATTACCCCCCGGTACGCCGAGGCTGCGGCGGTTTCGGGAGATACGAGGTAGACCTGAGCGTCCTTTGTGCCGCTTCGACCTTTGAAGTTTCGGTTAAAAGTTCGTAGAGAGACCCCTCCGGAGGCGGGGGCAAAACCCATTCCGATGCAGGGCCCGCAGGCGGACTCCAGAATTCGTGCACCCGCTGATACGAGAGAGGGTACTATACCGGCCCTCATGGCGTTGTCGAATACCTGCTTTGACCCTGGAGAGACCCCCATGGATACGTTTTGATCCACCGATACTCCTTCGAGGATGGCCGCTGCAACTCCGAGGTCGTTGATCGAGCTGTTTGTGCAGGAGCCCAGGGCCACTTGGTGGATCTCCGTTCCCGAAATTTCACGAACTGGAACAACGTTGTCCGGCATATGGGGGCAAGCGGCCATCGGTTCTACTTTAGAGAGGTCTATCTCGATTATCTCGTCGTACTCCGGGTCGGGGTCTGCGGTATTTTCCGTCCAGACCTCCTCTCTTCCCTGTTGAATAAGGAACTCCCGGGTTACCTTGTCGGAGGGAAAGATGGAGGTAGTAGCCCCCAGTTCCGCACCCATATTCGTAATGGTAGCCCTCTGCGGGACCGAGAGGTTCGACACCCCGGGGCCGAAGTATTCGTAGACTTTACCAATCCCGCCTTTTACGGTTTCTCTTTTTAGAAGGGTGAGAATTACATCCTTGGCGTTGCACATGGGTTGCAGCTCTCCGGTAAGACGCACCCCCGCAACACGGGGATAGGTAAGGTGAAAGGGCCCTCCGGCCATTGCTACCGCTACATCCAGCCCGCCGGCGCCTATCGCAAGAAGGCCGAGCCCTCCCGAGGTAGGGGTGTGGCTGTCCGAGCCGAGGAGGGTTTTTCCCGGTCTGCCGAAGCGCTCTAGATGTACCTGGTGGCATATACCGTTACCGGGCCTTGAGAAAAAGATACCGTATTTACGCGCTGCACTCTGCAGATAGCGGTGGTCGTCCATGTTGCGGTAGTCTGTCTGCTGCATGTTATGGTCCACGTAGGAGACGGATAATTCCGTCTTTACCCGGGGAATATTCATGGCCTCGAATTGCAGATACACCATTGTTCCCGTTGCATCTTGCGTAAGGGTCTGGTCTATCCGCAGGTCTATTTCGCTGCCGGTTTCCGGATTTCCCTCTATAATATGCTCATCTATAATCTTTTTTGTTAAGGATTTACCCATCTATATCGTACCCCTCATGAATAAGCTGTGTGTGCTTCCTATCTTACTCGGCTTTTTTTCCTCTGTCCACAACCCCAAAGCCGTGCCCGGACAGATGTTTGACAAAACCTGTGCCATTGTGTAGGAAGTAGTAGGGGCTTATTGTGAAATGGAAAACTTCTGCGGCCGTATGTGCCGTGGGTCTCGCGTGTATGTATTACTTCTCTTCCCCGGCAGTATCCCATTCGCAAGAGGGGGAGTACCGCTACCCGCCGGAGCTCCTAGCTGTTGCAGGAGCGGCTCCCCAAAAACTCCTGCCGGAGGATGAAAAAATCGGCGCCCTTCACGACGAATCCACTCTTACAGGGGAGGCGGTTCGGATACTCGAGAGGGCGGAGCAGTTTTTTGAAAGCCTGAAAAATGGGCGACCCGATGAGAAGCTGCTGGAAGCGCAGAGCAGGCGGGGCTTGATCCGTTTTTTGGGGGTCTCTTTTGACGAGACAATCTCCATAGAGGATGTAAGGTATTCGGAGGTAAAGACGGGTTTTAAGACCGAAGATGAGAGAAGCGCCTCCGTTGAGCTTCGTATATTTTCCGAATACGGGGATACCAGGGGGGAGCTGCTCTTTTTATGGAGAGAAGAGCAGTGGTACATAAGCGCGGTACACCTGGATTTTAATGCGCTCAGGGATAGTGCAAAGACAGAGAATGAAGAAAGCGCCGAGCAGGTTTTTTAGAGCACCACGTTTTTGGTATTCATACAAAACCCCATACACGGCGATAATAGAGTAGAGAAAGGAGGAGAATATGGGAGAAGAGGTAGGCAGGATAGAGAAAGAGTATATCCTCACAAACCTGAGTGAGCAGCGTCTGGATATAGATATTCACACCACCACGAGCACCATCCGCGGTATTCTCGCCGATATAGACAGCTCCGAACTTTCCATTGAGTGCGAAGAGAAGGATCTGGATAAAGTAAAAGAGAAAGAGTATGTAAGGGTCTACTTTGGGTATTTCGGGCATACCATGACCTTTGAGACGAAGATAAAAAAGGTAGCGAACCCCCTTAAGCTGGAGTATCCAAAGGGTCTGGTAAAGAATCTGGAGAGAAAGTTCGAGAGGATACCCTCTCCCGAGGGACTCTCCCTGAGCTTTATGTACGAAGACGTAATGGTAGAGCTCGAGTTTCCCAAAACGGAAGACTACCGGGAGGTAAACGAGCCCCTTGTATCGGAATATTTCGATGAGGGAAGCATAGAAGGGTTAATTGCCCAGTTCCGGGAAAAGGCAAGGGAGTTCTCGGACTTGAGCGGGATAAAGATGCTGAGGGGCAAAGAGCCTTCCACTTTTGAGGAGCAGTGTATCGTAGAGACCGGGAAAAGTATTTTCCTTCCGAAAACCGCCAACGGGTTTCCCGAAAAAGAGTCTTTAGAGGGACGCAGCGTAATAAGCAGGGATATGTTTCCCGATCCGACGGAAAGCGACTCTCTCCGGTGCGGAAAAAACCTCCATACGGCGCAGAGATATGTAAAGCAAAAAGCGGAAAAGGGGGTTTTCTCGGAGATCTACTGTCCGGTGGTGTACCAGAACTATGTGGTTGGATACGTCTATTTGGCCAACCGCTCCGGAGAGTCTGCCCCGTTCTCGCTAAGGACACTGGATTTTGCGGTGGAGTTTTCCTATATACTCGCCTTTACCCTCAAAAAACACGGATATTTTTCCAGTGAGAAGAAGGCTGTGAAGGAGTTCTATCCGGAAATAGTAAATGTAAGCGGTTCGGGAGTGCTTTTTGCCTATCCTGTCGGAGAGCTTACAGCGGCTATAGGGGTATATACCGATCTGGAGCTCTATTTTCATATAAATAAAAGAAAAATAAAAATAGGGTCGAGGGTTATGAGAAAGTACGAAGCCGGGGGCCACGTCTTTTTCGGAGTGCAGTTTCTCGAGATGGAGCCTGAGGATTTTCGTTTCCTCTTCGATTATGTGTACGGGCGCCCCTATACCGATAGTGACGACCGTCTGTGGGAAGGAGGCGCTGCACCGCCGCAGCTCGATCTATAGCGGCACCGGGACCCCCTAGCTCAGGTAGTTTTTCTGAACACTTCGTAGAGGCGGCGGAACATTTTCTCGGTTTCGGAGTTTTCAAAGGACTCTATTTCCAAACCGACAGACGCGGTGGGTCCGTTCTCTCCTATCCATTTTATCTCGGAGGTAATGTTAAAAGGATCTATTTTAAGATCCTGGTGGGGAATTATTGTGGTCACCACCTCTTTCTGGGGAGCAAAATCGACCTTGTCAAATACTTCTATGCGCATACCGGCGGGAGAGATATCCCGCAAGTACCCGATGGTATCGAACTCCCAGAGTACCACCTTTGCATAGGTGTAGGATCTTTCAGATTCTCGCCGGTTCTTCATTTTGTGCCTCTTTACGGGGTTTTCCGCTGTTCGGATATGCGCGTAGCTGAATAACCGTCCCGGCGCTGTTGCCGTCCTTCCAGCTCGTAACCGATCCGTTTTTGTCGATAAAATGGAGAGTGAAACCGGGAAAAGTCTTTTTTGCCAGGTACAGACCCAGGCCGAACTTCAAGTATCCGTTTTCCCGGCGGTAGGATTCAAACTCTTCATCGTGTATATCTATCTCTTCCGGGGCCTTGTCTAAATCGTAGGGCAGGCTCGATACATCGAATCCTCCGCCCCAATCCTGGAGGTACACCTCAAAACCTTCGGGGTCCACGGAAAAACGGAGATAAATGGGGTCCTCTTTCCCGTTTTCCCTCTGCGCCCGGAGAGAATTGTTAAGCAATTCGAGAACCGCATATATCGCCTGCTCGCTGGTAATACCAAAGTCCGGAATAGACAACTCGTTGAGTTGGGCAAGGATTTTCTGAAAATCCATTTTAGGGGAGATGCGGAAAACCAGTTTTTTGCTTCGTCTGTTTTTATATTCCAAATA
>JBKHFZ010000064.1:0-13424 GCA_046539925.1 Spirochaetaceae bacterium | reverse complement strand
TACTCGCCGATGGTGGCCTCGACATTTGTGGGGCGTTCGGCTAAATCGTCAAAAACAGCCAGGAGAAAGGCCTCGCAGCCGGAGAAAAGGAGCACCGTCATGCTTACCGCCGCCGCGGTTGCTGCCATTATTAATGTCCGCTTCATCACATACCCCCTAACTGGAGGGACACACCCAGATAGATCAAGCTGTTGCGCCTGATGTAGGTTTGCTCTCCCGCTGTCTCGCCGACGGGTTCGAACATCATCATGTAGGAAAGCTGCCCGGCAATCGGCCCCTCCGCGGGAAACACAAGCCCCGCACGGAGGTTGGTGGTCATAAGAACCGTACCGTCGCCAATGCTCGATTCCTTTGCCGCGTCGCCGAACTCGGGGTAGTAGTCCTTCGCTTCGGCTAAGGCAATAATGTTAAAGGTAAGACCGGCAGCGCCAAAAAGGCCTATTTGATCGACCGCGGCGGAAAAACCGGCGGCCCCGCCCAGAACGTGCCTTGTGCGGTAGAATATCCACTCGTCCCTGGAGACATCACTGCCCGATGGGACCTCCGACCAGGAGGCGGCCTTTTTCCAGCCTTCAGCATCGGGATAGTAGTAGTCCTTACCCGTGTAGATGTACTCCCCCAAGAACAGAATCCCCGAGGGAGAGCGGAAGCCGGCCTGTACACCCACCCCGGAACTGCCGATTAAGTCGTCCGGCTGAAGGGCCGCGGTAGTCACTCCGCCGACAAACACGCCCTCCGCGCTTTGCGCCGCCGCCGGCTGAACAGCCGACAGAGACATAACAGACAGCGCCGCTGCGCCCAATACGCCGGCAACTATTCTGCCGGTCTTTATTTTGCTTCTTTCCATAAAAGATATTATATCTCACTTTCACCAAGATACCAGCGTAAAAGCTCAGGACCGCTAAAAAAAACCTTTCCCGAAGCTCTTCCCGAAGCTTCGGAGAAACGCCGGTCCGATCCGCCGGTGCTGCGGCTGCTGTCGTAGAGCACGTAGGGCACCGGCTCGCCCACATGGGTCCGCAGGGAGACAGGTGTGGGATGGTCCGGCAAAACGAGCATGCGAAACTCGCTGCCGGAAGCCTCAAGCGCCTCTTTAACGGGCCCTATAACCTTCCTGTCTATAAGCTCCATGGCGCGAATCTTCTCCTTGTAGTCTCCCTGATGGCCGCACTCATCCGGCGCTTCGAGATGGAGGTAGAGGTAATCGGTATCGCCGCGGAGCGCCTCTACAGCCGCCTTCGCCTTCCCCTCGAAGTTTGTGTCAATAGTGCCGGTGGCTCCCTCGACCCTTACCGGGCGCAGCCCCGCGAGGATTCCGATCCCGTATATAAGGTCTACCGCCGAAATTACCGCACCCTTGAGGCCGTAACGCTCGTAAAAGGGAGTGAGCCTGGGCCTCTTCCCCTCCCCCCAAATCCAGATAGAGGAGGCGGGGTTTTTACCCTCCTCCCTCCGCTTCCGGTTTACCGGGTGGTTTTCCAGGAGCTCCAGGGACTTTCCTGTCATATCGAGAAAACGCCCGCCGTGGGCGCCGCCGGGGAGATGACCGGCAATATTCTGACCGAGAATATCGTGGGGAGGGGTCAGTTCGTAGCCCCAGGGGCCGTTTTCCCACACCAGCAGATGGCGGTAGCTTACTCCGGGATAAAACTTCATCCCCCCTCCGCCGAGTTCTTTGTCCACCAGTTCTATCAGCTCCCGCGCCTCCCCGCTGCTTATCTCCCCGGCGGAGTGGTCGAGCATAGTCCTCTCCTCCAGCGGGCCGTCGCCCTCGAGGCTTACCAGGTTGCACCGGAAGGTTACATCGCTCTCGGAGAGCTCAACACCCATACTCGCCGCCTCCAGGGGCGAGCGGCCGGTGTGGTAGACCTCGGGCTCATAGCCCATCAACGAGAGGTTGGCAACGTCCGAACCAGGAGACATCCCCTCCGGTACGGTGCTCACCATCCCCACCTCCCCTCTTCGTGCCATATCGTTTACCACGGGTATATCCGCCGCCTCCAGGGGAGTCTTCCCTCCAAGCTCGTCTATAGGATAGTCGGCCATTCCGTCTACGAGTATCGTAATGTATTTCATGCAAGAAACTCCTCCACTTTTTCTTTCATCTCCTCTTTTTTGCAGGTCTCGGGGTGTCTCACCGGCTTTTCGGCTATTCCCCGTATAGGCTCGGGCACCTCCAGACCGGCATAATCGGCGAGCAGATCGATAAGCTCAAAATCGCTGCGCCCCTCGGTCTCCAGTCCAAGCCCCTCGGCCACGCTGCGGCCGAACTTAAAGGGGCTCGCCGTGGATGCTATAAGGCTCGGTGTGGGGTCTCCGGTCTCCTCTGCATACCGGCGGTAGACCCGGTAACCCACGGCGGTGTGTGTGTCCACCACGTAGCCGCAGTCTCTAAAAAGCTCGCCTATAGTCTCTACAGTGGCCGCATCGTCGGCAAAGCCGCCGTAAAAATTCGCCATCCCCGCCTTCATCGTATCGCTTATCTCGTAGGAGCCGGACTCCTTTAGCTGCTCCATAAGGGATTGTACCGTCTCCGGGTCCCGCCCGGAGATCTCGTAGAGAAACCGCTCGAGATTGCTGGAGACAAGAATATCCATGGAGGGGCTGATGGTGGGGGAGAACTCCCGGTCCAGATCGTAGCGGCCGGTGTGTATAAAATCGGTAAGCACCTTGTTGCGGTTGGAGGCGCAGATAAACTTACTCACCGGCAAACCTGTCTGACTCGCGTACCAGGCCGCAAGGATATTGCCGAAGTTTCCCGTGGGGACGACCACATTTATCGGGTCGCCGGCTCGTATCTCTCCCCTGCGAACCAGCTCCACGTACCCGTTTATGTAGTAGACAATCTGGGGGAGAAGCCGGCCGGGGTTTATGGAGTTTGCCGAGGAGAAGCGGTACCCCCTTTGGGATATTTTTTCGCGAAGCTCCCCGTCTCCAAATATCGCCTTAACCCCGTTCTGGGCATCGTCGAAATTTCCCGCTATGCCCACCACATGGGTGTTTTCGCCCTCCTGGGTGGTCATCTGCCGCTTCTGCACATCGCTTACCCCACGGGTGGGATAAAACACCACAATCTTTACCCCACTTACATCGGCAAAGCCCTCGAGGGCAGCCTTCCCTGTATCGCCGCTGGTGGCGGTAAGAATTACAATCGTATCCTCTATACCGAGCTTTTTAGCCGCCGTGGTAAGAAAGAGCGGTAAAATGGAGAGGGCCATATCCTTAAACGCAAGGGTCCTTCCGTGATGAAGCTCGATAAAGTGCGCATCTGCGCAGCTGTGGACGGGGGCAATCCCCTTGTGGCGAAACTTTTCGTCGTAGGCTCCCCTCACACAGGCGGAAAGCTCCTGCGGAGAGAAATCGGTAATAAAGAGCGAGAGAATGTACTCGGCGAGCTGCCGGTAGGAGAACTCCCTCAGCTGAGGGTCCCTAATATCGATGGAGGGAAACCTCGATGGTACATAGAGCCCCCCGTCGGGTGCGATGCCCCGCACCACCGCCTCCGCGAAGGAGACGGAATCTTTACCGTTTCTGGTACTGTGGTATTGTATATCTGCCATGCCTCTATAATCTGCCATGCCCCCATAATAGTTAAAGCCCGGGGGCTGTTCAAGCGGTGTGTCGACGCCCGGAGGTGTGCGCCGGCGCTATTCCTTATCGAACTCTTTCCGCAGCTCCCGGACAATTTGGCGGCGGTCCTGCTCCTTTATCCTTCGGGCAAAACGGAGTTCCTCCGGTGCTGCGGCGCGGCGGCTTAGATCCATCAGGTCCGGGTTGGCAATTACGTTGTGCGGCGGGAGGTTGAGCCTCCTGGCGTGGGTATCCCGAATATCAAAGAGCCGCCGGAGCATCTCCTGCTCCCTTTTTTTCAGATATCGGTAGCCCTTCATTTTGGTGTGCCGCCTGCCGGGGGTACGCAGATAGTTGCGATTCTGGACCAATAAGTTGCGGTGGAAAAACTCCTCTATGGCCCCCGCCGCGTAGAGACGGTCGATGAGCTCCTGCTGTAGAGCCGGCAGGTGGAGCACATCGTCTATGGCGTACTCGATTGCCTCCTCGTCTATCGGCCGGTTAAGCCAGTTGTAGCGCTGAAACTTCTTTTTTGCCTTTGTCTCTACCCCCAGCACCGCCCCAAGGACGCTGGAGTAGTCCTTTTTGGGAAAGTCCAGCAAGTCCGCCGCCGGGCGCAGGTCCAGCACGCTTTTAATGGTAGTCTCGTAGCCGTTTACCAAGAGGGATATGTCGCTGGAGGCATCCCACATTACCTTGAGCAGTTTCTCCTCCTCGAAAAGCAGCTTGAGCGCCTCGGTCTCGATTTTTAGCGGGTCGATAATTACCGCGTCCCTTCCGTCGTATATCTGTATAAGACAGAGCCGCTCTCCGTAGACGTGGAGATTAAACTCCCCCTCCAGATCGAGGGCGATGGAGGTTCGTTCCTCTTTTTTTAGGGTCTCCACATACTGCTGCAGGGCAAGTGGGTCCTCTATTTTTCTATATTTCATGCTTGCTTCCATTGTAGGTTTACTGTAACAATTATAGCTAAATGGTGTATAGTTCGCAAATAGGATACCTATGAGAAAAACAGATGATAGACGTCCGAGTCGTATGCAGATTGCCCTCCCCTTTGCCCTCATTCTCCTATTAATAATGGGGGGAATTACCCTCCTGCAGATACGAGAGCACAAGCGCTCGGTTAGACTAACAGCAAAAGAGGACCTGCACCGCATCTCTTCGGAACTCTCAAAGTCCATCGAAAACCATCTCCAGGGACTCAGGGCAATAACGGAGGCCTTCGGCAACTCCAAGGAGACTGCAGAGGCTATAGAGAGGGGAGACAGGGAGGAGCTTCGTTCCGCCTTCGACGAGACCTACACCCGCCTTCGCGAGATCTATGGAATTACCCACTTCTATTTCCATCAGGCAGACGGGAAAAACCTGCTTCGCCTCCATGCCCCGGAAAAACACGGTGATCTTATAGAACGACACACCCTTGGGAAGGCGCAAAAAACAGGAGCCGCCTCCGGCGGTATGGAGCTCGGGCCTCTGGGGACCTTTACTCTCCGGCTGGTACGGCCGGTGCAGAAGGCAGGCCGTGTGGCGGGGTACATAGAACTGGGAATTGAGCTTGAGAGGATTATGGAGACAATTCCCCATAATGATCTTGTATGGTCCGCCGTTTTTCTGGACAAGAAGCATATAGACAGAGAGATGTGGGAGGCCCACTGGGGTTCCCTAATAGGGGAGGCTTCTGATAGAGGCGATTGGGAGAGATATCCCGATACGGTTCTAATATATTCATCTGACAAAGCACTCCCCGACCTCTACGAAGCCTACCTCCGCACACAAAAAGAAGGGGACAGCGCCGCTTCCGAGGGTTTTGCCTTCTCCGGGCGCAGGTGGTGTGGGGAATCGGAAAAAGTGGAGGATATCTCGGGGCAGGAAGTTGCCGAACTCACGGTCTTTCGTGATATTACTTTGGAGCAGAAGCGGTTCTCCCGCTCTCTACTTACCATTACCGCAACTAATGGGGGAATTCTCCTCGTATTTCTTGCGGGCTTTTACCTGCTCTTGCGCCGCAACGATGCAGCCCTAAATAGATGGGAGGAGATTCATATAGAGCGGGAAGAGCGGCTTCGAGCCATTACCGAGACCGCCCGGGACGCCATTATTGTGATGGACCCCCAGGAGAAGATATCTTTCTGGAACCCCGCAGCGGAGGAGATAAGCGGATACAGAAGCGAAGAGGCAATTGGAAAGTCGCTCCACAAGCTGTTGAGTCCCCCGCGCTTCCATCCGGCGCAGAATGCCGCCCTGCCCCATTTCTTCAAAACGGGAGAAGGGTCCGCCGTAGGCAGAACCATCGAACTCGAGCTGCTCCACAAAAGCGGCAGGGAGATTCCTGTAGAACTCTCCCTCTCTGCAAGCCGCGGCTCCGACGGCTGGAGCGCCGTGGGAATTATCAGGAATATTACCGAACGAAAACAGGAAGAGAAGGAACTGCGTAAAGCGAAAGAGGAGGCGGAGGAGCTCAACGCCCACCTGGAAGAGCAGACCGCCATAGCACGCGACATGGCTGCGGAGGCGGATATGGCAAACGCTGCAAAAAGCATGTTCCTCGCCAATATGGGTCACGAAATCCGAACACCCCTCAATATAATAATAGGAATGGCCGATTTGCTGCTGGCCTCCGAACTGGACGAAAAGCAGCGTCTCTATGCGGATTCTGCCAAAAAAAGCGGAGAAAACCTCCTCTCCATTCTTAACGATATCCTCGACTATTCCAAAATCGAAGCGGGAAAAATAGTGCTGGAGACTGTTCCCTTTGATCTCCGCGCTCTATTAGACGAAATCTCAACGATGTTTACCCACATCGCCGGCGAAAAAAACCTGACCTTTTCCTGTACCATGGAAGACTCCCTTCCCTTCTCGCTTAAGGGAGACCCGGGAAAAATCCGACAAGTTCTGCTCAACCTTGCGGGAAACGCGGTAAAATTTACCGAGAGAGGAGAGGTTTCGATACGGGTGAACAAGGTAGGGGAAACCGATTCATCTGTGCTCCTCCGGTTTTCGGTAAAGGACACGGGGATAGGAATACCGGCGGAGCAGATAGATAACCTGTTCCAGCAGTTTACCCAGGTCGACGAGACTGTTACGAGAAAATACGGCGGGACGGGTCTCGGTCTTGCAATCTCCAAAGAGCTTGTAGAAATGATGGGGGGTAGAATCGAGGTGAAGAGCGAGAAAGATGCGGGGTCGGAGTTCCGTTTTACTATCGAACTGGAGCGGACCTTCCGATAGCAACGCCAACCTTGCAGTAGACGGCGGTACTACCGCGGGGTAGGGGGCAGCGGCATATCACCCGGCTGCCCCTTTACAATTACCCCGGCGGGCATATTACCCCGGCTGCCCCTGCATCATAGCTTCCCAAGTCTCGAACGCGCGGTCGGTAAGGTTCAGGCGCAGCTCTGCAAGTCGCGAAGCGGCCTTTGTGTACTCCTGACGCATGGCCTGTATACTTCCTTCGCTTATGTGCTTGATCCGTCTCTGCAGGGCCGCTTCGTACTCCGCTTTTATCTTCCCCATCCGACTCTCCGCGGCCCGGTACTCCTCCCGAAGCTCTCCCAATCGGTCGAGGAGCCCGGCAAGCCGCCCCCTCATGTCGAAAAAGAGCGACCGCAGGTAGCCGTTCTCCAGCTCCCCCAGAAGGGCGGCCGTCGGCACAATCGATTCCACCCGGTAGGCGTTCGAGCCGACAAAGGCAAATCCCCGGGAGAGTCGACCCTTTCTCGCGTTGTTGAGGGCAATGGATATACAGTAGTTCGCATCGTCGGCTTTACAGCCCGCAAGACACTGCCACGGGCACTTAAAGGGCTGCTTGTTTACAGCTGCACTTTCCAGAAAGTCGTTTATAATAGCTCGTCCCGGCAAACCCACCGGGCTTTTTATAATTCCTATATCCTCTTTTTTTGCCGCCACGTAGGCTTCCTTAAACTTGATGTCCGCGTCGCACTCCTCGGTAGCCACAAAACGGGTACCCATCTGAACCCCCCGGGCTCCGAGCTTCATTATCTTATAGACATCGTCTCCGGTAAATATTCCTCCCGCCGCAAGGACGGGAATGCTCCGGCCATACTCCTCTTCGTAAGGTGCAAGAGCTTTGGCCACCTCCGGCACTACATTCTCTATTTTGTATGCGGGGTCGTCGATCTCCGCTTCGCTTACTCCGAGGTGCCCTCCCGCTTCGGGACCTTCGACAACCACCGCGTCGGGCACGTCTTTGTAGATGCGTTTCCACATCTTGAATATCAGCTCCGCCGCGCGGGTGCTGCTTACAATCGGCGCGACCTTTACGTTGTTCTTGCGGATCTCCTCTACCGGTATGTTTTTTACCGGTAGACCGGCACCCATTATAATGAGGTCGATCTTCTCTTCCACCGCGGTGCGCAGGAGTTCGTAAAAATCGTTGAGCGCCACCATGATGTTTACCCCGATAATTCCGCTGGTAAGCTCCCTGGCTTTTCTAATCTCCCTGCGCAGGGCCTTGATATTTGCCGCTCTTCCGTCCTTAAAATAGTCCGGCTCGGTCATCCCTATGCCGTTTGCGGCAATAACGCCTATTCCTCCGCTCTCTGCAACCGCCGATGCCAAGCCGGAGAGGGAGATTCCCACTCCCATTCCCCCCTGCACAATGGGCAGACGCGCGGTAAGATCGCCAATCTTTAGTGTGGGCATTTCAAACTTTGGTATATTGATTTTTATAGATTTAACGAGGTTAATAAATCCCTCGTATGTGTATTCGGCCATTAGAAGCTCCTCTATCGCCATTATTTCGGCCGCGGGTTTTCGGCCGCGGGCCGATATTATTTTAGTGTAAACCTTTTTGTCCATCGTGAAAAGCATCTCCCTTGATTTTCTACCCCTCCTTTTGTAGGATGAACCCGGAGGATGCACACCATGTCGTTCAAACACTTTTTTCTGCTTATACTATTAATGTCTTTTTTCACCTTCCCCCTCTTCTCACATCCTCACATGTTTATCGATACAGAGGTAACCGTGGTCTTAGAGGAAGATACACTCGAGGGCTTCTACATCGAGTGGACCTTTGACGAAATGTTCACCTCCTCGATACGGATGGATTACGATCGCAACCGCGACGGCAGCTTTAACGAGCGGGAGACCAAGGCTATAGAAAACAACGCCTTCTCCAACCTTCGAAACTACAACTACTTTATAAGCATCACATCAAAAGATGAAAAATACAGGGCAGACACGATAGAGGATTTTGAGGCGGAGCTGGTGGAAGACCGCCTGGTGTACAGGTTTTTTGTTCCCTACAAAAAAGAGATTACCCCGGAAGAGAAAGAGCTTACACTTATCATTTTTGACGATACCTTTTATTGCGACATCGCCTACAAATCGCAGGATCCTGTAAAGATTAGAGAGAGCGAAAAAATCCTTGCAGAATCCCGAATTTATGAAAATGAAGAGAAGCCGGTGGATTACGACCCCGCCGGCGGACGCGAGCGAGACAACTCCTCCGGCAGAGAGTATGCTGCCGGCACCGCCTATCCCACCGAACTCCAGTTGACGCTCAAAAAAAGATGAAGCGAGCCTCCCCTGCCCGCCCACGAGAGGAAGTAGGGCGTGCCCTGCTGCCTCTTTCTCTGCTGCTTCTCTCTCTGTTGCTGCTTCCGGCGGTTTCGCTCCCTGGGCAGCAGAACCCCTTTATGTCTGCCCCCGGATCGGAGGACCCCCAGGAGGACCCCCAGGAGACACCACCGGAGGACCCCTCGGAGACACCCTCGGCGGAGGAGGCCGGCTCCGGACAAAGCACGCTGCAGCGCCGCATATCTTCGGCGCAAAAAGTACTGTACAGCCGGTTATCCACGGCAATGGGCGGGGTAAAGTCGGGAGAGGAGAGGACAAAGATGCTCGCGATAGTTGTTTCCGTCTCTTTTATCTACGGGCTCCTCCACGCGCTTGGTCCCGGCCACCGAAAAACGGTACTCTTCTCCTATTTTGTCGCTCACAAGGTCCCCTTGAGCCGCGGTATAGCGGCGGGAGCAGGTATGGCCCTCCTCCATGGGGCCGCCGCTATTGCCCTTATCCTTCCCATCTATCTCCTCCTGAGAGGCTCCATTTTAGTTTCCTTTAACACGGCGAGCAGATATATAGAGCTTATTACCTTTATCTTTATTGCGCTGTTTGGCGCGGTTATGCTTACCCATAGCCTGTGGAGAATTATTCGCTCAGAAAAAAACAAGGGTTCCTTGACCAAACCAGACCAGACCAGACCAGATATAGATACAACTTTCAATGGGATCTCCCACGGGACAGGCTCTCGCGACGCTGACCCCCACAGAAAGGACTCTCAAAAATCCAGGGATCGCGAAAAACCCATGACGGCTCTTATTATCGGCAGCGGCCTTGTGCCGTGCCCTGGGGCGGCGACTATTCTTCTGTTTGCTCTCTCGATGCAGATGACGGGAGTGGGCATTATGGCGGTGGCGGCTATGTCTCTGGGTATGGCGGTTACCCTTGCCGGGGTGGCCTTTTTTACCCTCGGCGCCCGTACAAGCCTGCAGAAGATAGGCGGCGGTTCGGCCCTTGCCGGTACTATTCATCATACCCTCGAGATAGGGGGGTATATGCTTATAACGATATTCGGGCTTATAATGACCCTGGGGTACACGTAAACTATATCGTTATTGTGTAGTGGGTACCCTCGTCCGAAGAGACTTGGAGGTCCGCGTCAATTTGCCCCGCTAAAAGGCGGATAAGCATAAGCCCAAGGTGCTGCTCCTCTCCCTCCGGAGGATTTTCCGGAAGCCCGCAGCCGTTGTCGTGAACCTCCAGCCGGTAGCCGCCTTTTTCCGTACGGTTAAACATCACCTCCACCACCCCCTCCTGGCCGTCGCAGAAGGCGTGGAGCAGGGCGTTGGTAACCAGCTCGTTCAGGATAAGCCCCATAGGTACGGCCTTTGTAATGTCCAGTACCACATCCTCTATATCGGTGTGTACCGATACTTTTTCATTTTCCAGATACAAGGAGGTAAGCTCACTGACCATAGATTCTACGTAGGGATTCATGTCGATATGGGAGAGATTGTCCGATTTATAGAGCCGCTCGTGTACAAGAGCCATGGAGTAGACCCGGCTTTTGCTCACCTCAAGAGCCCGCTTGGCGTCCTCGGGGCTCACGATATAATCCGATTGGAGGTTAAGAAGACTCACCACTATATTGAGGTTGTTTTTTACCCTGTGGTGGATCTCCTGCAGCAGCACCTCTTTCTCTTTTAAGGAGGTTTTTATCTTCTTCTCCGACTCCTGCAGGCGGTGGACCATCTCGTGTTCCCTGTTTCTGTCGGCCTCTATATCCTGTACCATAGAGTTATAGGCGGAGAACAGTTCTCCTATTTCGTCCCTCCTGGAGGTAGGAATAGTCTCGTACACCCCCTTTGCAACCCGGGAGGAAGTCTTGCTCAGCAGGGTGAGGGGCCTTTTTACTCCGTAAAAAAACACCAGCAGCAAAGTCCCGGTAAAAACAAGAAAAACCGCGAGAATGGAGAAGTACACCGCCCTGCGTCCCGCGATAAGGGGCACCATAAAATCGTCGGAGTAGGCAAAACTTATTATGTGCCACCGGAAAAAGGGGAAGTACCTGCTGTGGGCAAAACCTTTACCCCCATCGAGTGCAAGTTCCACAACCTCATCATCCGGGGAAGGGAGAAGCTTCAGCTCCTCATTCGAAATCTCCGGCAGGGTAGCTCCCGCAATAAAATTCCTGTTCTCCAGTACTATAAAGTTAATATGGTTCAGCCGATCGGGAAGCTCGAGGATTTTAAACAGAGAATCCCTTTTCATTGTCTCGACCATTGACCTGTCGTTTCCGAGGCGAAGGGAGAGGATGTTCTCCAGATTATCGTCGCATATATCCATAGCAAGGGAAGTACCAAGACGAAGATCCGCCGCCGCCTGTTCTTCGAGCCGGACAGAGAGAGAAGTGTTAAAAAAATGGACGGCTACAAGAGCCGTTATCCCTCCGGCAGCAAGCACCGGCAAGAGCACAAGGAGAGTAATTGTCCGCGGCAGCAGATCAGTCGGCTTCATCTATTCCCTCTCTTATCCATCATACGCCTGAAAAAAGGCACCTAAAACATTGGCTCCGCGGTTTCTACGGAGGCCGGATACACAATCTCCTTTCTTCCCTCCTGCCACTGGACAAGCATCGGGTTGTGCCCGATCTGTTTCCCCGTATGATCCACCTTGAACCGGCCCAAAATGGTAACGGTGTCGAGCCCGAAAATATACCGAGCCAGCGCCTCGTGGTCCACGCCTCTTGTAAGGGTAATAGCCTCTTCGAGTATCCGGCAGGCCGAGTACGCCGAGGCGGCGTGATAGGTCGGCTCCTTCGATGCATGCTCCTCGAAGGCCTCTATAAACCTGTCGGTTCCGGGAAAGGGGATTCGCTCGTTCGGTTCCCAGAGGGAGGGAGCACACACGCCCTCCGCCAGGGAGTTGCCTGTTTTACCGCCACCTCCTCCCGCTTCTGTTTCCGCTTCTGTTTCCGCAGCGGCGGATTCCGGCTTTGCGAGGCACACATCTCCTATTTCCGCGGCCCTCTTGTAAAAATCGGGGTCTATGGGGGTAATGGTCATCCCGAGAGCTTCGGGGCAGTACTCAGACTCTTCGAGAAGTTCCAGAATTCGGTATCCCGAAGGAGGGTAACTGCAGACGATAAGCGCTTCGCTGTTTCCCTTTTCCACCTGCTGCCAGATCTTCTCCAGGGTGCCTTCCTGGCCATCTTCCTGGCCATCTTCCGGGCCGACGATCTGCGGGTCAAACCCATAAAGGCGGATACGTCCTATACCCATCCTTCCCGCCCAGAGATGCGCCCCGTTTGCCGCGTCCCTGTTAAAGGTGTTTCTCTCGTACAGGATGGAGACGCTGTTAAGCCCGTTGCGTGCGCACAGGTCGAGAAAACCGGTAAAAAAGTGTTCCCCCTGGGCGTACATGCCGAATACCCGGGAGTAGCCCCGGCTCCAGGTCTCCTCACCCGCCGATGCGGCGGCCATAAGCACGTAGCCATACTCCTCGGTAACCTCCGCCGCCGCAAGAGTTATCGGCGTGCCGTAGGGAGAGAGCAGAAGGTCCACCTCTTCTTCCTCAATAAGCTCTCTGTAAATCTCCGCCGCTCTCTCCGGGCTGCTGCGGTCGTCCTCTATAATGAGTTCCACAGGACTTCCGAGAAGCCCTTCCCTCTCGTTAATCTGCTTCGCCCACAGGGTGTAGGCATCGTACATCATTGAGGAGGGATCTTCGTATGTGCCGGTTAGGGAGAGGCTCCCCCCTATGCGTATTGGAGTGCCGCCGGTCCGTACCGATTCCTGTTCCCCCGACGACTGCTGGGTGTAGGCCCTCTCCGTTCCGAAAGATGAGAGGAGAAGCAGTGCCGCCCATATAACCGCCCACACAAAAAGAACAGGACGCCGCCGGGGTTTTTGTACGCGGGTTGTGCGCGTTTCTATGAGTTGTGTAAAACCCGACACAGCTTTGGGTAAACCTGTCGCCCTTCTGTACATCTGCCACCCCTCTTACTCCCTCACAGATAGTATAAGCGAAAAGAAGAAGGAAAATAAAGACCTCTCCTGCAATAACCGAATTTTTATAATTGCCGTTTTACATGAAGCTTCTGCGAGTAAGCTCCACACAAGAGCAGTTCGGCTTGTTGCAATATACGCCTTTTAGCCTTATTATCCCAAATATGAACCTTGTCCGCGACCGAATCCCGGGGCTGATACTAAAAATTGCCCTGCCGGCGAGCATCGGTTACTTCTTTAACACCATGTTCAACGTGGTAGACACCTACTTTGCAGGGAGGCTCTCCACCGACGCCCTCGCCGCGCTGAGCCTCTCCTTTCCCC
>JBKHFZ010000063.1:0-13788 GCA_046539925.1 Spirochaetaceae bacterium | reverse complement strand
GATTTAAGCCAGTAAATACAACCTAGGTAGAGAGCATCCTCTCCACCTCATCCCTCCTCTTGTACTCGGGATTTTTCTCCAGTAAATTGTTCAGAATCTCTTCGGCCGCCTCCTGCTGTCCCTCGGCAATAAGTATCTCACCAAGTTTGTAGTAGGCGTCCCAGTAATTGGGGTCAATTTCTATAAGTTCTTTGAGCACCTCCTGCGCCTCTTCCATCTCTTCAGTCTCTATATAGGCGAGGGCAAGATTGTAACGCATAAGGGTTGCGTCCGTTTTCTGATCTATGGCCTTCCTGTAATGGGTTATGCTCTTCTCGTACTCTTCCGAACTGAGGTACACGTTCCCCAGATTATTGTTTACCTCCAGGGAATTGGAATCGAGGTCGTACCCTCTTTGCAAGTATTTGACTGCTTCGCTGTAGTTTTCCTGATCGTGGTAAAGGGAACCGAGGTTAACAAGCGAGGAGATATACTCGGAATCGATCTCCAGGGACTTTTTATACGCGTCTATCGCCTGGGATGTGTTGTCGGTAACTTCCGCGGCTTTACCCAAAATATACCAGTTATCGGCTTCCTCCTGGTCGAGCTTTACCGACCTCGCCGCGTGTTCCAGGGCCTCCTCCCCTTTCTCCGCGTCGAGCAAAACTTTCGCTAAATTGTATCTAGTCGTGGCGTCCTCCGGATCCAGCTCCACTGCTTCACTGTATGCCTCTTCAGCTCTTCTGTAATTCTCCTTACGGTAGTGAAGATTCCCGAGCTTACTTTTATAAAGTGCTCTTTCCGGATCCAGGGAGGAGGCGGTCTCCAGATCTTTTATTGCCCCGTCTATGTCTCCCGTTATCGCTTTGAGCTCCGACATCTGATAGAAGGGAAGATCGTTCTCTGAATCTATTTTTGCGGCGTTGGAAAAAGCGTTCAACGCCGACTTGCTGCTGCCGAGCCTTCGGAGGGTAAATCCGAGGTTGATATAGGCATTTACAAAGTCGGGATCGTTATGCACAGCCGATTCAAAGGACTGACGAGCATCGTCAAACTTGGAGACTCTGTACTGGGCTTTTCCGAGTTCGTACATAAGTTGCGCATTGTTCGGATTTAACTCCGCCGCTTTTTTGTAGGAGTTTATTGCATTATCCCACCGCTGCTGTGTGGCATACACCTTTCCACGAGTGTTGTAGGGTATCCACAATTCGGGATCTTCATCTATGGCTCTGCCGGCATAATCGAGAGCTCTTCGTATATTTGCATCGCTCTCCTCATCTTCCCTAAAATAGGACTCGCCCTTCTCTGCCAGGGCTTCCGCGGAGTTGGGTTTGAGCTCGAGAGCTTCATCGAAGAGTCGTCGGGCCTTTAAGAAATCATCATCCTCCATTGCCTCACGCCCCTCGGATATAAGGCTTTCCACCTTCTCCTCTCTCTCACGCTCCTCCTCTTCCATCTTTTCGAGCTCTTCCTGCTTCTCCTTTTCTCTCCTCTCTTCTTCCCTTTTCTGCTCCTCCCGTTGTTCCTGCTCTTCCCGCCGTTTTCTCTCGAGCTCTTCGGCTATAGCCTTGTCTTCTCCCGACTCTCCGAGTTTGGAAAGGGACTCTAAAAGTTCTCTCTGCTGCTCCTCGCTGAGTTGTTCGAGCCTTTCTTCATCCGCTCTTCTTCTCTCTTCCTCTTCTTTTCGGGCGGCGAGTATTTTGTCGCGAAGAGACCTTGCCTCTTCGTCGTCTGCGTCCTGAATCAGAAGATCGTCTATAAGATCCAACGCCCTCTGATACTCTCCCTCCTCTGCGTAGTCCTCCGCGAGACGAAGAGTATTTTGCCGGGCCCTGGACTCTTTTTCCTCATCCGGATCCGCGACCTCTTTTTCGTCGGAAACCTCTTCCGACTTTTCTTCAGCATCCTGACCTTCGCCTCTTCCCGTCAATAAGAGCCCTCCGCCTAAAAGAGCTCCCAGGAGAACCACGCCGCCGATAATATATAAAACTCGTCTATCCATATCTCTTTTTACACCTCATTCGACAATATCAAAATCCTCTTCATATTCCTTTACTTCGCCGGTACCCGCGGAGAGATTTGTTGTTTCGGAAGAGGACCTCTCTAAAGAGTTTAGTACATCGTTAAGAAGTTCCTGCTGTCTTTTCTCCCTCTCTTTGCGTTCCCTCTCCTCCTCCTTTCGGCGCTCTTCTGCAACTCTCATTTTGTCCGAGAGAAGGGAGATCATTTTCTCGATATTTTCCTTCTGTTTTGTATCGGGTTTTTGAGAAAGATAAGCGCGGTAATCCTCGATAGCCTGGGGATACTCCTCTTCTTTTACTCGGAGGTTAGCTCTGTTGAGGTACGCCTCCGGTGTCTCTCCGTTCTCTTCTATTGCTTTGGTATACGCCTCCAGAGCCTTTTCCTGCTCCCCCATTCGTGAGTAGTTGTTGCCCAGATTGAAGAGAAAGGTCGCGCGCTTCTCTCCAACATTCAAACCCCTTTCGTAGACCTCCGCCGCTTTCGACCACTCTTCGAGCTGCTCGTGGGCTATCCCCAAATAGAGATACAGGTCCGCCTTTTCCGGCTGTTCCCTCAGAGCTCGTTGTAGAAGAGGTACGGCTTGCGACGGTTTATCTTCCATAAACAGTTCGGTAGCCTCCTCCACCACATCGGAGAAAGCGTAGATTACTGCAAAAGTCAAAAATATTGTGCAAAAGGATAAAAAACGTATCTTTTTCATTGATTCTCTACAGCCTTTTCTCTCCCGATATTTGACATTAACCGATTTTCTCATTAATCTTCCTTTAGGGGAAGGATATGCCGGTAATAATTGTCCTTATTGTAATTCTCGGCATCGGTATTGGTGTTTTTACATATTTTCTCATACGTTCCATTATAGCACCAAAACAGATAGATACACTGTTTAAGCAGATGGAACAGGGAAAATCCGCCGCCGTTGCGAGAACAGCAAAACAGATACTCACAAAACAGCCGCGAAGCGTGGATGCTCACTATCTGCTTGCAAAGGCATACTTAAACCAGGACAAGCCGGAACTGGCCCTCATGGAACTCAAGACGGTTAACGAAATAGGGATTTTTGAAGGTCATACCAAAGAGGCGGAGTTTCGAAAAACCATCGCCGAACTGTTCCAGCGCTTCAAACAGTCCGACGAGGCTCTCAAAGAGTATCTTCTCCTCATAAAACTCGAACCGTCGGTGGCGGAGCACTACTTCAAAGCGGGGGAGCTCTTTGAGCAGCGCAACAGAACCGACAAAGCGGCAAACTTTTACCGTAAAACTATCGAACTGGCGCCGAAACACTCTATGGCCCTCTACCGCCTCGGTTACGTGCTCTACAGAAACAAAAAACCGGTGGAGGCAAAAAAATACTTCGAAGCGGCGCTTCGTGCGGATCCCGAAAACTATAAGGCCCATTTTTATATGGGTAAAATTCTCAAGGAGAACCACGATCATGTGGCCGCCCTTGTCTCCTTCGAAAAGGCACAGAGAGACCAGGAGTTGAAAACAAGAGCGCTTATCGAGCGCGGCAGCTGCTACATGAATATGAAGGATTTTGAAAAGGCCTCGACGGAACTCGAAAGGGCGATAAAGCTGAGCGAGGGGGATAACTCACAGGAGATTCTCTACGCACGGTACTTTTTGAGTCTTGCCTATGAAAATACGAGAAACTACGATGAGGCAATAAAACAGTGGGAAATTATCTACAAGAAAAAACCCTCCTTTAAAGATGTAGCAGACAAACTGAGCCAGTACCAGGAGATCCGTACAGACGATCATATAAAAGATTATCTTACCGTCGGATCCTCCGAGTTCGGCGAACTCTGCAAGGCGATGACCACCCAAGTGATGGAACTTCAGCCCCAGGATATATCGGAGATAAACAACGGTATCCAAATCGTCGCCGTGGACAACACCAGCAAATGGAGAAACGCGAAAAAGCAGCCAAAGCTGCTCTGGTTTATCCGGGTTCCCGAGGTCCTTTCCGACTCGACTATACGCTCGCTCCACGAAAAGATGAAAAAACTCAACGTAAGCCGGGGTGTTGTGGTGAGTTCCTCCGGTTTTACCCGACAGGCAATCGATTATACCGAAAGCCGCCCCATAGATCTTATCGACAAGGAAAAACTCCAAAAGGTTCTTTCCAAAGTCGACTTCGACAAGCTTTAATGTTATGATACCGATTTTAATCGAACACACCTTTCGGGGGACCGTTTGTGGCCTGCTATAAAATCCTCTGTGTATCCGACCACATAGACCCTTTAGTCTACTCCGACAGCATCAAGGAACGATTCTCCGATATCGACATAGTCCTTGGGGCGGGCGATCTTGACCTAACCTACTACGGATACATTGTAAGCATGCTCAACAAGCCCCTCGCCTTTGTCTTTGGGAATCATAACCTCAAACGTATCTCCCATTACCGTAGAGAGTACCGTACAGATCTGTTTCAGACTGAGGGGGACGGCGAGTTTTTACAAAAAAGCTACGGTTCTACCTATGTGGGGGGGAAAGCAATCAAGTTCCACGGACTTCTTATAGCAGGTCTCGGAGGAAGCATCGATTACAACCGGGGGAGAAATCAGTTTACCGAGGGGCAGATGTTTTTTAGAATTCTCAGAATGGTTCCCAAACTCCTCTTTTTTCGTATATTCTACAAAAGATGGATAGATATTCTCCTTACCCATGCTCCGCCGAGGGATATCCACGACAGGGAAGACAGGTGCCACCGCGGTTTTAAGACATTCCGCTGGTTTATGAAATTTTTCAAACCGAAGTACCTCGTCCATGGTCATGTTCATCTGTACGATCTTAACGATATAAGAACTTCAAAGTACATGGAGACGGTTGTGGTAAACGCATACGAACATACAGTAATAGAAATTGAGGTGTAACAGCACATGCAGCAGGAATCTTCCTATGTAAAGTTTCAGGCAAGAGAAGACTTTAACAAAGCCCGCTCTAAGGCCACTATTTCCAAAATACTCAACGCTCTTACCCCGGAACGTCAGGAGCTGCTTTCCCTCGAGGACGTGAAAAACCTCATTAAACCTAAAAACGAGAGTTATAAGGGAATGCGGGCCGTTCCCATCGATAAGATTGTCGGAAGCGAGGGGAGATACCGGGATTTTAACAGCGCCTTTCTTCCTAAAAGAGATTTTGTCAGGGGGCGTTGGGAAAGTGTAGACAGGGCCCATCTTACCGATGTTATTCTGCCTCCCATCAAACTGTACGAAATTGGGGGAGTGTATTTTGTCCGAGACGGGAACCACCGCGTCTCGGTGGCAAAGATGCAGGGGGCAAAGGAGATAGACGCCGAGGTAATAGAGCTGGACTCGGAAATTCCAATAGAACCGGGCATGACCACCGCTGAGCTAAAAAACAAGGTTATTGTTTTTGAAAAAGAGCAGGTGTTTGAACCCATCGGGCTAAGCCGGGTTATACCCCCTTCGGAGGTCTCCTTTACCGAACCCGGCCGATACGTGGAGATGCTCCGCCATATTCAAGGGCATAAATACTTTCTAAACGAGGGGATCGAAGAGGAGATTTCCCTTCTCAAAGCCGCCTCTTCCTGGTACGAAAATCTGTATAAACCGATAGTAAGGATAATTCGGCAGGAGGGGATTGTCTCCCGCTTTCCCGGAAGAACCGAAGGAGATCTCTATATCTGGATTATCAAACATTGGGACAAATTAAAGAGAGAACACGGTGAAGGCTTTCCTCTCGAGAGGGCGGCGGTAGACTACTCCGACCGATACGGACAAAACCTCAAAAGCCAGGTACGATCGTTTCTCTCGCGCATTTTTTCCAGATTGTTCAAAGGATAATTCGACTCGCAGCAAAGTCACGGCTTTCCATTGACCACAACTCTTCTCTTACTCCTCCTGCTGCCGATTACTCCTCCGGCAGCCTGTAGGGTCCGCTTTTTACCCCATACCCTTCGGACTCGTTAAAACCGCCGACAGTTATGTACACCCCGCCCGTACTCCGCAGCCGAGACAGCTCCTCCTCTTCTATGCGGGGGCCGCTCTGCTCGGTTACCTCCAGGGTCTCTCCCTCTTCGTTGCTTACAGCAAGGGTGTGCACCGAATAGGGAGACCGTATACGCGCCTCTCCTTCGAAAAAACTTATGCGGGGAAAATTTTCTCTGTCCAGAGGGCCTTCGGTAAGTCCTTCTATACGGGAAGAGAGAGTAAAACTGTCTTCCGCGCTCTCCCCTGCTCTATCCTCAATTTCAAGAATATACTCTCCCCTGGGAAGAGTCTCATCCGAGGTCATGGAGATTCCATTCCACCCTATCCAGAGCTCGTTCTCCTTCGACACCTCTCTCCATACGGAAGAATCGATCCTCCAGAACAGCTCCTCCTCCGGCATGTATAATGTCCAACGCTCTATGTCCTCATTACCGTCCCTGTCCTCTACCTGAGCATATACCGAGAGACGTTCGCTTTGCGTATTATCCATGGGAGAGTAATGAATATCGAGCTGCCAAAAAATCCTTGTTATTTCGGGAGCCTCTCCGGTGCAGGAGAAGAGAAAAAGAGAAAATAAAAGCAGAGCCATCGTAGCTATCGCCGCGCGGGTGCGTGTCGCTCCACGAAACCTCGACGCTGTACTGGGAAAGGTGCCCATAGGACTTATACCCTTTGATTGGTCGACATTTTATTTATAACCGGATTGGCATAGGACTCCAGGAGTACCTTTCGCACCTCATCGGAGAGCCTGCGGAAACGGAGAAAAAAGCGCTGTTTTTCAAACTGGGAGTAACTTTGCGCAAAAAGATCGGTATTGTGCACTTCGTCGTAGGCAATAAAGTTGGTAGGCCATAATTTGTATCCGCTCTGAATTTTCTTGTCGATTACTTCGGCAAGAGCCTTGTCGTCCTTAAACTCCCCTCGAATAGGCTCGTTAAAGCTGTAATGAACCTTTCCCTTAAACCCCTTCAAACCTGCCAGAATACTTATGAGATCCTCGTACTTTCGCTTATTGTGTACTCCATGGGTTCTTTTTCGGTAAACCTCCCAGGCTTTAATACGGTCGCATGGATCGTACTCGTAGGAGATGGAAACCGGAACAATATGTATGTTGTTGACAAACTCGTTAAAGGGAACCTTCTCTTTTCTCTTGGAAAAATAGAGCATCTTAAGTACAGCCGGGTTTGTAGTATCTATACCGTCTTTTGAGCGTCCGGCTTTTTGTGCTATCCAGAGGGACTCTCCATTATCAAGCACATGCTGAATATATTTCGAAAGCCGCAAACTCTCCTCAAACTGCTGCCTGAAGGGCAGGTTGCGTTTTACGATAAACGCGCGGTTCAGTCGTATAATATCGGTTACCACCTCGTGGACCAGGAGATTGTCCCCAATGGCTATCTGCGCGAAGGAAAAACCGTTCTTCGTAAGAATATAGTTTAACAGCGCGGGATCGAGAACTATATCCCGGTGGTTGGTAATAAACACATACGCCTTGTCGCGATCCAGGTGCTCGAGCCCGCTATAGCTCAAACCGCTTATACTTTTTTTTACAATCGGGTGGAGCAGAGTATCTATACTCACCTTTTTCTGGAACTGGTCTACCGTATTCATGTTCTGCAGTTTTTTGTGCAGATAAAAGCGAACCGCCTTATCTGCCAGTGGTCCCAGGAATTTCGGAATCTTTGGGAGGAAAACGGTCCTTATACTCGACATGAGCTGGTCGCTTTTTCCGAGCCTGTGGAGTACCTCTTTTACCTCCTCGTCCCGGTAGGGCCTTATGTCGTCAAAATTATCTTCCTGGGTCATCTTTATCCCGCCGAGCCCGAAAATGTAATGTACATACCAGCACTATTCAATTCCGACAATCGACTTAATATACTGAGAACGCTCGAAGACTTCGGGATGCTCCATGTTTTTCTGGCTCATAAGCCCTTTAAACTCATCCACCGAGGAGAACTCTTTCCTCCTCATCCACTCTTCCATCTCTTTGAGAAAGTCGGCTATCTTTTCTATCCCGTTCTTCATAAAGGCGGAACACACTTCTACAGCGGAAGCACCCGCAAGTAGCTGCGCTGTTACATCGTTGCCCGAGTAAATTCCCGTATTGGCGGCCAGATCTGCATCCACCTTGCCGGAGAGAATTGCAATCCACTGAAGGGTCAACCCCATTTCCTCGGGAGCGCTGTATACATGAGCCGGTCTAATAGTCATCTTTTCGATATCGATGTGGGGCCTGTAAAAACGGTTAAACAGAACAAGACCGTCGGAACCGGCTTCGGCGAGACGCTGCATTGTATGTGCCATTCCCGAAAAATGGCTCCCCAGCTTAAGTGCCACCGGAATGGAAACCTTCTTCTTTACTTTTTTCAGAATGGAAAAATACGCCTCTTCAATAGACTCCCCGGAAGTATTCACGTCCGCGGGAATGATAAACACATTGAGTTCGAGGGCGTCTGCTCCCATCCGTTCAAAACGCTCTGCATACTCTATCCACTCTCCATCGCTCACGCAATTTATACTCGGGATAACGGGTATCGAAACCTCCTTTTTGGCCTCCTCAACCAAGCCGAGGTATTTGTCCATATGAAAATCCTTGCTCGAGCCACGCAGATAATCATAGGCGTCGGTGGATGCATCGAAGTTCATCTCTCCTATCATCCTCTCTGTCTCATGGATTATCTGCTCTTCAAAAAGCGACTTCAATACCACCGCCCCTGCCCCGGCTTTTTCACACTCCTTTACTTTCTCTATATCGTAGGTCAGTTTGGAGCTGGACACTATAATCGGGTTTCGTAATCTCAGCCCCATATATGTTGTAGACAGATCGCTCATCTTTTCTTCCTCCTGATATCTATTATTGAAGCGATTTTACAAGTGTTCGTACTTGCAGGCCCCCCGGGCTGCAATTTTCCGGGGCTATGCCTCTTTGAGAAAATCCTCGTACTCTCCCACAGACAGAAGATGATCCACCTCTTCCGGATTATTCATTTCCACCACAAAAATGTGGTTTTCGTATGGATCCTCGTTCAAAAGATCCGGAGCGTCTTCCAACTCCTCGTTTATCTCTACAATACTCCCGGAGACCGGCGCGTATACGGGGGAGGCAGCTTTTAACGATTCTATAGTAAGTACCTCCTCTCCCGACTCAATCTCTTTATCCGGCTCCGGCATCTCTACGTATACTATTTCGCCTAGCTCGGTCTGGGCGTGTGCCGTAATACCGATGTAGGCGTGATTCTCGTCTACACGAACCCACTCGTGGTTTTCCGTATAATACAAATCTTTTGGATTTTTCATACCCCTGGTACCTATGTGCTTTTATAAAAGGGTGTCTTTACGAGCTCTGCCTTTTTTCGCTTTTTATTCATCTCTATCTCTAGTGTATGTCCAATCTTAAGACCGATACCGCGCTTTATGAGGACGAGTCCGCAAAACTCATCGAGCATGGGGGATTTTGCCCCGCTTGTTACGTACCCTATCTCCTCCCCCTCGGTGGAAAAGACTCTGTAGCCCCCGCGGGGTACCCCCCTGTCTACCATCCTGCATCCCCGGAGGGATCTTGGAACTCCCCCCTCCTTCTGCTTTACAAGCGCCTCTTTTCCGCAAAAATCACCACCCTCTAAATTCACAAACACGGAGAGGTTGGCCTCGAGGGGTGTAATACTGTCGGAGAGCTCGTGACCGTAGAGGGGCAGTTTTGCCTCAAACCTCAAAGTATCCCTTGCGCCGAGTCCGCAGGGCAATACACCCCTCTCTCTCGTGTGGTTCAGCAGAGCGTTCCATACATCGCCGGCCCCTCCGCTGTCCATATATATCTCAAAGCCGTCCTCGCCGGTATATCCGGTTCGGGACACAATACACGAATGACCTTCTATCTGTAGGCCCTCCTTAAAGCGGAAAAAGGATATATCATCTACCACATCTCCAAGGATCTCCTTTAAATAGTCATTGGCCTTTGGCCCTTGAAAAGCAATCTGTCCATAGGAGTCGGAGACATTCTCTATTACCGGGATGTCTTTACCGCTTTTTACCCATTCGTTTTCCCTGGAAATCCACTCGTAATCCTTGTCGGTGTTAGCCGCGTTTACCACCAGAAGATAAGCTTCCTCTGCGAACTTATATATCATAAGATCATCTACGGTTCCTCCATGGGGATAACACATAGGACTGTAGAGACACTGCCGGTTTTCCATGGACCTTACATCGTTGGTAACAAGCCAGTCGAGGAAATCCGTGCTCTCAGGGCCCTCTACCCGTATCTCTCCCATGTGGGAGACATCGAAGACTCCCGCATTTTTTCGCACCACAAAATGTTCCGCGAGTATGCCCTCTTTAAAATTTACGGGAAGCTCCCAACCTCCAAAATCTATAAGCTTGGCACCCTCATAATTCTTGTATACATCGTAAAGGGGCGTTCGTTTTAGCATACAGCGTCCTCCTCTCCTCTTCCTATACGTGCCTATAAAATATAGGGCACCCGCAAGTTGTAACCTTGGTACACCACAAAGGTTTCCACCTCTCGTATCTCTTCCACCTTTGAAAGCTGATCGGTAAAAAATTCCATAAGTCCGAAGCCGTCGCTCTCGTTGAGCATAACCTGCGCTATGAGATCGTAACGGCCCGTTACTACACTTACGGAAACTACCCCCTTGAGGGAGGTAAACTCCTTGCCTTTGCGCACCAGATCGACGGTGGAGAGCTTTATTCCGATAATTATCATCCTGCAGCCGGGGAGCGCCTCAGGGTCCACAAGCCCGGTTATCTCGAGGATGCCCTCTTCGGTAAGCTTGTTTACACGGGCTCTCACCGTATTCTCGGTTATATCGAGGGCATCCGCTATTGCGCTGAAGGACTTTCTCCCGTCCCGGAGATGTTTAATAATCTCTATATTCGTATCATCTATCTTCATTATTGGGCATTTCGGCTTAGCCGTGTCTCCCGGCAAACTCTTTCATAAAATCTGCAAGAGTCTCGACCATCTCTTCCGGGAGGCTGTTGTAAATGGAGGCTCTGCAGCCGCCGACGCTTCGGTGGCCCTTGAGACCGAGCATATCCCTTGCCTCCGCCTCTTTTACAAATTTCTTCTCCATCTCTTCCGTGGGCAGCCTGAACACCACGTTCATGGTAGAGCGGTATTTCGGATCCACGGGACAGCGGTAAAAGCCCCCGCTCTCCTCTATTGTCGTATAGAGCATATTCGATTTTCTCTCTGCCCTTTCGGCCATCGCCTCGGCTCCCCCCATCTTCTTTATCCACTGGAGTACGAGTTTAATCCCCCAAATCGAGAAAACCGGAGGCGTATTGTAGAGTCCCTCTTTGTCCGCGTGAGTCTTATAACTCAGATACGCCGGCAGGTCTGAGGGAGAGTTTTCTATAAGGTCGTTCCGTATAATTACAATCGTTGCCCCGGCGGGTCCCAGGTTCTTCTGGGCTCCCGCGTAGATAAGACCGAATTTCTCTACAGGAACAGGACGACTGAGTATATCGCTCGACATATCCGCCACCAGGGGTACATCCCCCGTATCGGGCCAATCCTTCCACTGCAGCCCGCCGATTGTCTCGTTTGAAGTAATATGAAGATACGCCGACTCTCCGGAAGGCTTAACCCTGGACGGGTCGGGAAGACTGGTAAAATTACCCTCCGAGCCGTCGAAGAGTATATTTACCTTACCCACTTTTTCGGCGTCTTTAACCGCTTTTCCAGCCCACGCTCCGCTGTGGATATAATCCGCGGTTTTTCCCTGCTTGAGCAGATTATAGGGCACCATGGCAAACTGCAGGGTGGCCCCTCCACCGAGGAAGAGTACCGTGTAGTTGTCGGGTATTCCCAACTGCTCCTTAAGAAGATGTATCGTCTCTTTGTGGAGGTCGTCGTATACCTTCCCGCGATGGCTCGCTTCGATAATCGAATACCCGTTTCCAAGATAATCGTCTATATGCTTTTTTAGCTCCTCGAGGACTTCCTCGGGCAGGGTGGAAGGGCCGGCGTAAAAATTAAGCTTTCTGTTCATAGTACTCCTCCTTTAACAAGCTCATCGAGTATCTCTACCGCTTCGTCCCCTATCCGTAGAAGGTTTTCCCTGGTACTTGCGGCTATATGCGGCAGCATAAGGGTGTTAGGCGCCGAGAGAATCGGATAATCCTTCTCCGGAGGGTCGCTGGGCCATACATCCGTGGCGTAGGCGGCTACGGAACCCTCCTTGAGGGCCGCCGCCATATCCTCTGCATCCACACAGGGCCCTCTCCCCGCATTTATAAATACCGGTTTTTTCTCACAACCGGCAATTATCTTTTTATTGATCATTCCCCGGGTCTCATCGACCAGAGGGACATGGAGTGTAATGTAATCGGCATCTTTAACAGCCTCTTCGAGGGAGGGTTTTAACTCCGCGGTGCTGCTGCTCTTTACGTAGGGGTCGTAAGCCTGTACTTTCATCCCGAAAGCGGAGGCACGTTTGGCCAACTCGTTGCCGATATTCCCCAGACCTACAATACACAGGGTTTTCCCGTAGAGCTCGGTACGCTTGAGTTCCTTCTTCTTCCACTCCCCCGCGGCCATGCTGTTGTGTGCTTCTACAATTCTGCACGGCACGGCTATCATCATTGCAAAGGTGAGTTCGGCGACAGCAATGGAGGAGGCCTTGGGGGTATTCCTGACGGTAATCCCCTTCTCCTTTGCGTACTCTTTATCTATATTATCGGTTCCCACTCCTCCCCTCAGTATAAGTTTGAGTTTAGGTGCCGAGTCGATGTACTCCTTTGTACATTTGGTTTTACTTCTTACCAAAACCGCTTCGGCTTCAGAGAGTCTCTCCGTATCCGTAGTTACTTCACCGAATCTCTCCAGTTTACCGGGGAGAGACGCGTCGAATGCATCTGAAATTAATATGAGCATGGCTCCTCCTCAGGATAATATACGTGTATTTTATTTTATGCTTGGGGAAATGTCAAACTCATTACTGCGAATTGCAGTTTCAGATAATGCGATACAAAAAAAACGCGGAATATCCAAGAGGAAATCCGCGCCTGTTCTCCAAAAACATGTACTTGAGAAATGTACCGGAGCAGTAAATTTTAGTAGTTTTTCATGGCCTGAAGTTTTCGAACTTTCTTCTGCTGTTTACGCTCGAGGGCCTTTTTCTTTCTGTTCTTGATGGTGGAGGGCTTTTCAAAATATTCCCTCTTTTTCCATTCGCGAATAATACCCTCTTTCTCAACCATCCGCTTAAAGCGCTTGAGCGCCTTTTCCAGCGGTTCGTTTTCGTCTATTCGTACGTAAGCTATAGTAATCACCCCCCTTCCGATTCTTCGGGCCCCGTTAGAGGCCTCTCTAACGCACTTATAGTCTCAAAAATACCGGACTTAGTCAACTCCCACGGGTCGACAGGCTCACCGTTAAGCCGCACCTCCCAGTGGAGGTGAGGGCCGGTGGCGAGACCGGTCATACCGACGGTTCCTATCCTCTCCCCCTTTACAACGTGGTCACCCTCCTCTACATCGAGGGAGTCCAGGTGAAAATAGATACTGTACAACCCCGGAAGGTGCTCGATAACGACGCTCTCTCCGGAAATAACCCTGTCTTCCGCTAGAACGACTCTGCCCGCCGCAGAGGCCATAACCGGAGTACCCACAGCCGCAGCCAGATCTACCCCGTTGTGAACCGACTGGGCGGTACTTCCGTCGCTGTATTCGTACACCCTTCTGTCTCCAAAACTGCCGGTTATGTATTTGTACTCCCCCAGGGGAACTTTCCATCTTTCCGTTTCGTAGACCGAATTTCGGTTAAAGGTACCGTAGACCCGGTGTATCTCTCTTGCCTGTTCCCTTTTTTTGG
>JBKHFZ010000062.1:0-13891 GCA_046539925.1 Spirochaetaceae bacterium | reverse complement strand
CCCGGGGGAACCGCCTCCCGGGAGGGCGCCTCTCAAGAGAGCGCACCTTTCTCCGGTACGCTACCCTCCATCCGCCTTGGAGAGGGGGAGTTTCTTGCTGTTCCCGACAATCGGGCTGCCTCTGCCGCCTCGGGAAGCTGGGAGTCGGTTTCAGTCAAAAATATAGAAGCCCTTACCCTGTTCAAATACAGTCTACCCTTTTAAAGGCCCACCCATGAGACGGGATATTTCCGCCGTTGCGCTAAAAAAAATGACGGTTCCTCTCTCCCTTTATCTGCATATCCCCTTCTGCGGAAAAAAGTGCGGTTACTGTGATTTTTTTTCTCTCGACACCGCGAATGTAGAAGAACAGAAGAGAACAATAGATACAATAATTGAAGATACGGAAGAATTTCTCTCTATCCTCACTCCGCCGATCCTGGAAACTGTATACATAGGCGGTGGAACCCCAAACTCTTTGCCGGAGGGGCTCTTCTCGGAGCTCCTCTCCAGGATAAGGTCTATACTGGAGCCCTTTGGTTCTCCTTTGGAATGGACGGTGGAAGCTAACCCGGAGTTCCTCAGCGAAGGGCAGCTGGAAGTGATGAAGAGCGCCGGGGTTACAAGAATCAGCCTTGGAGTACAATCTTTTGATAACGAAAAACTCAGACTCATCGGCAGAGGGGCCGCTGCAAAGGACGCCGAGAATGCGCTGCTGCTTCTCTCGGAAAAATGGAGAGGAGACTGGTCTGCCGATCTAATAACTCTTCTTCCGGGAATAAGGACCGGCGAAGCCTCCCCAACAGAAGATGTAGATAAAATTCTCTCCTACTCACCGGAACATCTGAGTTTGTACGGATTAACCCTGGAACCGGAGACACCTCTATTCAGGGAGGTAAAAAGGGGAGCCGTCCTTCTGCCGGAAGAGGGAAAAGGAGCAGATACTCTCCGCAGGCAGTGGAACGTATTAGAGGAGGCGGGTTTTACACACTACGAGGTGTCAAACTTTGCCAAAGGTCGGGAAAAAGAGAGTCTGCACAACTTCCGATACTGGCGCCTGGCTCCCTATCTGGGCATAGGACCCTCCGCCGCTTCCACCCTGCCCGGAGAATACGGGCCTATGCGGCTGCGCTTTTGCGAAGATCTTGGGCTGTACAATGATAAAACACAGAAGAGAGCGGAAGAGAGAATCGAGGCGGAATCGGTCTCTCCATACTCGTTTTTAATCGAACACATTCTTACCGGGCTCAGAACTCGAGAGGGTGTCTCTTTCACACGGATAGCCGAAGTGTTCGGTCGCAGAAATGCACGCCATATTTTTAGGAAGATAGAAGCAAAACTCGATCATTACAGTTCCGGCGGGTTTATCGAAGACCGATTAGAAAGGGGCAGCAGCACATACGAGGATTTTCGTGTCTCCGACTCGGGACTTATGATTCTCGATTCGCTCATCCTCGATCTCTCCGCGGAACTGGATACGGTACCCCTCAATAGATGCCGGTGGCCCTAATATTGACACCCCTATAACTTCATGATAGCGTATGTAACTATCCCTCATACAAGGAGTACGCATGTCCGGACACAGTAAATGGTCCACCATTAAACATAAAAAAGGTGCACAAGACGCAAAAAGGGGGAAAATCTTCTCCAAACTTATAAAAGAGATTACCGTAGCCGCCCGCGACGGCGGGGGAGACGAGGAGAGTAACCCCAGGCTTCGAACTGCCGTAAACAAAGCAAAAACGGAGAATATGCCCAAGGACAATATCGAGAGGGCAATTAAGAAGGGTACAGGAGAGCTCGAAGGGGTAGACTACATCGAGTTGAGCTACGAGGGTTACGGACCCGGAGGTGTTGCTATTCTTATAGACTGTCTTACAGACAACAAAAACCGTACCGCCGCGGATGTGAGAAGTCTCTTTACCAAACACGGGGGCAACCTTGGAGAGACCGGCTGTGTCTCCTACCTTTTCCAGAGAAAGGGAATTATTACCTACGATGCCTCCTCCTACTCGGAAGAGGATGTGTTTGAACCTGCCCTCGAAGCTGGAGCGGAGGATGTATCCTCTCAGGGGGAGGAGATTGAGGTAGTTACCAGCCCGGACGATTTTCCTTCGGTAGTGGAATCCCTGGAGAACGCAGGCTTTGCCCACAGCAGCGCCGAAATAGGCAAAATTCCCGATGCAACGGTCTCCCTGGATTCGGAGACAACAGTCAAGGCCCTTCGTCTTATAGAAAAACTCGACGACCTGGAGGATGTTCAATCGGTCTCCACCAACCTGGATATTCCCGACGACTTCGATCCAAGCACTTTGGAATGAAACGGATACTTGGTGTAGACCCCGGTCTGGCAAATACCGGCTGGGGCGTGTTGGATGCCGACGGAACTCGTCTGGTGCATATTGATCACGGCACTATCTCTACCGTGGCGGACACCGAAGAGCAGGAGCGGCTGTTTATAATTTTTTCAGGGATAACCGAACTCATACAGCGGTATCGGCCTTCCCTGCTGGGAGTAGAGGCGCTCTACTTTGCCAAGAACAGAAAAAGCGCTATACCGGTCGCCCAGGCACGGGGTGTAGTTCTTGTTGCCGCAGCTAAAGAGGGGGTGCACGCCGAAAGCCACACCCCCCAGGATATAAAACAGGCCCTTACCGGTAACGGCCGGGCGGAGAAACACCAGGTCCAGGAGATGGTACGGCTTCTGCTGGGAATCGAGCAGATACCCAAACCGGACCACGCCGCGGACGCTCTTGCCGCGGCAATATGCTGCTACCACCTCCATCAGTTTTCGGCGGAAGAAGAAAAAGCAAAGAGGCTAAAAACTGTCGGGAGGAGAGATGTTTCATAGTCTCACCGGCCGTGTTACCGGCCGTAGAGGAACAACAATTCTCCTCTCCACCGGCGGAGTCGAATGGGCTATAGAGGTATCCCGTCGCTCCTTCGAGGGTATCCTCTCAGGGGAATCCGGTAAATCAGGTGAATCCGGTGAAACGCGCGTGTTTACCTACCTCCACCATAAGGAGGATTCCATGGTACTCTTCGGTTTTTCCGCGGAGGAAGAGAGAGACATTTTTATGGAGCTTATAAAAGTATCCGGCATCGGCCCCAGACAGGCCCTTAAAATACTCTCGGGAATCCCCGCAGAGGAGCTTGTCCGGCTTATAGAAGCGGAGGACACCGCCGCCCTCTCCCGGATACCGGGAATAGGAAAAAAAACAGCAGGCAAAATAATTCTCGCCCTCCGCGGAAATCTTACTCCCCCGGAGGAAGGGGAAACCTCTTCCGGTTTCGGCGAACTGGTAAACGCTCTGGTGGATATGGGTTTCGACCGGAAAGGAGCGCAGAAAACCGTTGTATATATTGCCGGCTCCGAAGAAATTGCCTCGATTCCCGAAAATGAGAGGGAACACGAAATATTTCGCCGGGCAATTGTCGCCTTGAGCACGGAGTAGACGCCTATATGGAAGATGAATCGCTGCTCTCCGGTACTTATCGGAACGAAGAAGACGAGAACGAACTTACCCTCAGACCGCAGTATCTATCGGAGTTTCAAGGACAGAAAAAACTCAAGGAGAACCTCTCGGTCTTTATCGAAGCTGCGCGCAGAAGAGAGGAGAGCCTCGACCATGTGTTTTTAAGCGGCCCTCCCGGTTTGGGAAAGACTACCCTTGCCGGTATAATGGCCCACGAGATGGGGGTGGATATCAAAATAACCTCCGCTCCGGCACTGGAAAAGCCGAAAGATCTCGCGGGTATCCTCACTACTATAGGGGAGGGGAGCGTCTTTTTTATCGACGAGATCCATCGCCTGAGACCCGCCCTCGAGGAGATGCTCTATGTCGCAATGGAGGACTACGAAATAGATTGGGTAGTCGGGCAGGGCCCCTCGGCACGAACAATACGAATACCCATCCCCCGATTTACCCTTATAGGGGCAACTACAAAGGCGGGTCAGGTTACCGGCCCGCTCATCAGCCGCTTCGGGATTTCCGTAAGGATGCAGTTTTATACGGACGAAGACATTATGAGCATTCTAAAGAGAACCACCGGCATCCTGGATATAGAGGTGGACTCTTCCGCCTATGCCCTTCTCTCCGCCTGCTCCCGCGGTACTCCTCGTGTAGCAAACCGGCTCCTCCGCCGGATGAGGGATTACGCACAGGTACTTGCCGACGGAGTGGTTACCTCCCGAGTGGTCGAAGAGGGTCTCCGCCGTCTGGAAATAGACGGATACGGTCTTGAAAGACACGACCGGGAAATACTGAAAACGATTATAGAGAAATACGCCGGCGGACCGGTGGGAGCGGAAACCCTGGCAATATCCGTGGGCGAGGCCACCGAGACTCTCGAGGACTACTACGAGCCCTACCTCATACAGCGCGGATTTCTTAAACGCACTCCAAGGGGCAGGGTTGCCGCGGAACTCGCCTATCAACACCTGGGTTACCCGTACAAGGAGAAAAATGGAAACGGACAGCTTCTCTTTTAATCTTCCTCAAGAGCTTATAGCACAGCATCCTTCGAAAAAAAGGGATGAGTCCCGGCTCATGCTGCTGCAACGCGACACACCTGTGGCCGGAATAGAACACCACCGCATAAGCGATCTACCCGACCTATTGCCCTCTAATGCGGTACTGATATTAAACGACTCGAGGGTCCGCAAGGCCCGTATTTACGGCACTACAGAATACGGGGGAGAGGTGGAATTCCTCCTCCTCGAGGAAAGGGTTCCGGGAGAGTGGAAAGCAGTGGTGTCGAAGGCAAAAAGACAGAAACCCGGGCGAAGTTACCGTTTTCCCGGGAGCATCGAAGGCAAAGAGGTGAGGGGGGAGATAAGCGAAACGGAGGGGGAATACCGCTACATCCGCTTTACACCGCCTATTTCCGATGAGTATCTGGATACCTACGGCCACATACCTCTACCTCCCTACATAAGCAGAGAAGATACAGGAGAGGATGCCGAGCGCTATCAGACCGTCTACGCGGAAAACACCGGATCGGTGGCGGCACCCACGGCGGGTCTCCACCTCACCGACACGCTGCTCGAAGAAATTGAGAAGAGGGGAGTTGCAATTTCCAGACTTACCCTCCATGTGGGGCTCGGTACATTCAGCCCTATTAGGTCGGATCGGATAGAAGACCATCACATGCACCGTGAGCGTTACAGTGTTCCCCCTCAGACCGCAGAGACGGTAACCGAGGCAAAACGGCAGGGTCGCCCGGTGTACGCCCTTGGAACTACCTCTGTACGAACTCTAGAGTCGGCGTGGGATGATGAGAATGGGGTATTACGCTCCGGAGAAGGGGAGACGGATCTGTATATCCTTCCCGGATACAAGTTCAAGGTTGTAGACGGTCTGCTCACCAACTTTCATACACCCAAATCGAGTCTTCTCGTTCTTGTGAGCGCCTTTGCCGGGAAAGAACTTATAGACAAAGCCTATAGAACTGCCGTGGATAATGGGTACCGTTTTTTCTCCTACGGCGATGCAATGCTTATTCGGTAGATCTTCAGCGGTAGATCCTCAGCGATAGATCCTCAGTAGGTATTCTCGTCCATGCTCTCGAAGGCCAGCCGAACCTCCCTCAATCGTTCGAGGTCTCCGGCAATTATATCGGCGTAATCCAGATCTCCGGTTTCTATTCGTTTGCGCTCGTCCTCCCAGTACTGAATTTCCTCTATGTGACGGTATTCGGTCTTCTCCACCCGCGCCCACCATACAAGAGCTTCATCCCAGTAGTGCAGGGCAGTCTCGTAGAGACTTTCCGCTATCTCCAGACTCTCCAGATTCTGCTCCTTCCAGGGCTCGTTAAAAAAATACGCCCGCCGCTTGTCGTATTTTGCCCCCCAAAGCCGGTACTGTTTAACCAGTTCCAGGTTGAGATGCATTGAGAAGAGGTAGCGATAGCGTTCCCACTCTTTTTTATCCTCAATTTCCCCAAGGGCGTTGAGGGGATTTACGAAGGGTCGGGAGAGAGCTTTTTCGAGGTACCCGATGTTCTCCTTAAAATCTTCAGGGTATTGATAGAAATTTTGATGGTAGAGCTTGTAGTACTGCTCCGCGTAGAGTATTTTGTCTGCTTCCGCCTTCTCGCTAATGCCAAAAAACAGGAGAACCGCTGTAATCAAAAAGAGAAGGATTTTGCAGGGAATGTAAAATCTCATATTACCAGTATCGGAATAAATCGCCTTCGCAACTTTAAAAATTTCTGTTTTTTAGGAACTCCCACTTGGAACTTCCCACTTAGGGCTCCCTGCTTGGAACTCCTCATTTAGAGCCTCTTGTATAGTCGAGCTTTAACCGGATGCTTTCTGCAAGTTCCTCCTGCGGGAGAGAACCGTCGAATATGTGTATTCTCATTCCGGAATTGCTGTAAAGAGAAAACACATGGTAGTAGTTTTCCCTTATCTCTTGCTGAAGCTCCGTTTTTTCGTATACCTCCCTGGGGTTTCCCCTTTTGTCCATTCTTCTCTCCCCTTCCTCCGGTGTTATATCGAGAAACACAAGATCTTCCGGGAGGGGAAAGTATCTGTTCAGTTCCCACACCTCCTCAAAAGGGCGGTCTGTCGACTGATAGGCGAGGGAGGAAAAGAGATATCTGTCGCAGATAACCTTTCGCCCCTTTTTCGTTCTTGCTAAAATACCCTCTTCCGGATGGTAGATGTGGTTGTGTCGGTCTACCGCAAAAAGCTTGGCCAGGGTTCCCTTGGCTGTTGTCCTCTCTCCTCGGAGTATCTTGCGCACCGCCTCTCCAATAAAGGTCTCCGTCGGTTCACAGGTCAGCTCACAGGAGATATTCCCCTTTTCCAGGTAGAAGTCTCTGAGCATTTTTGCCTGGGTAGTGGTGCCGGAACCGTCCAAACCCTCGAAAACAATGAAATTTTTTACTGTTTGTGCGTTATAATCTCTTTCCATTACCTATAGGTATAATCAATTTATAATAGTTTGTCATCTTTTGTTGATAAATACACGATAATCACGATACATTATCATAATGGGTAAACTCTCTATTGTTTCTCGACTATATAAACTACCTCTCTTTATTCTCCTCGCGGGGCTTACCGTTATCGTTCTCCTGCCCCTCCAGGAAACCATCGACAACTATATGGAAGAGTTAAAGAGAGAAACCATAGAGGGCCTGGAAAAAAGAATAGGCCGTAAACTGGTATACGATAAAATATCCCCCTCCGTACTTCTCTCCCTCAATATCTATAACATACGCATAGAACCCTTTGATACCGACAGAGAGGAGAATCTCCAAATCGGAAGCATAGAAGTTTTCTACTCTTTCCTGGACCTTCTTAAAGGGGATACCGCGGGAGCCGTGAGTGAAGTTACCATTAAAAACACCACTATAAGAATTGATAAAGAGGAGGATGCAGAACTTGTTCGCTTTCTCGAGGACTCAATTGCCCCGGACACCGACGCCCCCGAGGAGGTACCTTTGGAAAGTGTCACCTTTTCCGGAGAAAATATCTCGGTATACTACAGCGACGGGGGAAACAGGTATGAACTGAACAGGCTGTTTTTCCAACTGAACAACTCCGAAGACCCTCAACTTCCCCTCTCTCTCAGCTCAAGGGGGGAAATTTCCGTTGTGTTAGAGGATACTCCAGGCACGGAGAACCTCAATTTTACAGAGGCAAGCAGCAGTTTTTCTCTCGACGGCCTTATCAGCGAAAACCTGGATTCACTCTCTTCCACGGTCAGCCTTCAAAATTTTTCCAACAATCTTTTCTCGTTTCACAACCTTACCGTTGAGGTTAACCGGAATAGTGATAGGACAAGCATCCGGAAAATAGAGGACAGCTCTCCATGGGATATCGAAGCACGCTATAGCGAAGAACATGAGGAAGTATCCCTCGATTTTGCCGCAAGAGATTTTGCTTTTAGCGATAACATACGTATAGAGAAAGACTTCGAACCCTATTCGGTATGGCTCAACACACGAGTAAGCGGAGACGCTCAGGCTACATACTCTTTTAAAGAGAAAAACATCTCCTACACCGCCGATTTAACTGCAGCAGTAGATAATCCACTGGTGCCTGAGGCCTTTACGGCGGATTTTCTTGCAGAGGGAACGGAGGAGATAATTTTCTTTAAGCGACTGCGTGTCAATTCCAGGAGTGCGGATCTCGAGTATGAAGGTTCGATAGATACAGATACCCTACTCCCCGAAGGCAGCCTGAAGGTACATCGTCTCGCTCTGGCGGACCATTACTTCCGTACTGCCCTTGAGGTCTCGAGCAGCGGAGAGAGAATTGAAATTAGAGCTCCCTACCTGTTGGTGGATTCCGTTTTAAGACTCGACGATATTTCAGCGTCCGGGGTACTTGCAGAGTCCCTGCTCAACTACGATGCGGAGTTCTCCATAGGCCGCCAGGCTTCAGACCGCCGGGGAGAAAGGGGGCTTTTGGAGAACAGAACGGAGACCGAAGGTACAATTTCCTTCGGATCCTCCCCATCCTTTGAGGGCTCCATAAGTATGGAGCATGCCCCCTTGCTTCCGCTGCTGGAAACTTTCAGTCCTGATACACCTATAGATATGGTACCTTTTGAGGAACTCACCGTTTCCACTAACGCCTTTGTCTCTACGAACTTCTCCTCCTTTTTCTTCTCCCTTCAGACTCTGGAACTGGAAGACCGGGATAAAGATTTTTTTCTGTCCAGCCGTGTCCACGGCAATAATAATCAGATACAGTTAAGCGAGACTTACGTCTCCTACGATAGATACGAGATAGAGGGCAACACACTTGTAGATTTCTCATCTTCCGATTCCATCAACTTCAACAGCAGCTTCAATATGAGTTCGCAAGTCTATACTCTCTCGGGAACATTCTATAGAAACTCCACTTTAATTCTACGGGGAAATCACGATATAAAGGCCGCCCTCTTTTTCCAGGACGGGAACATTGCCTTCTCCGGTTCCGCCGAGGACTTGCCCGTTCCCATAGACGGCAGGACTATGGAGCTTTCCTTAAAGGGGAGGGGCAGATTTTCCTCCCAAGAGAGCTGGTACGGACATCTCTCTTCTCTGTCGGTCGAATCACCTCCGGGGTTACCGGAAGGAAGCAGCCTCTCTTTCTCCGCAAAAGCCGGCCCCGAAAGGGTTAAGGTATCCCGGATACGCTACTCCGACGCTGTATCCGAGCTTTCCGGAGAGGCCTGGTATGCCCCGAAAGCAGGCGATATTCGTCAGGGCAGCGGCTGGCTTGCCCTAAACGCTCTCCAGGACGCTCCCACCGAGGAAGATAATAAAGAAGAAGAGAGGAGAGAGTCGCAACAGGGAGAAACCTACCGAACAGTCTTTAGTCTGGTCGATAATAATATAGAGGCAACTGCGTCTATCTCCAAAGCTCCTCTCTCCCGTTTCAAGATGGTTCCTGTATCGGGAAACTTGAGCGGCGTTTTTCGCGCACGAGGCCCTCTAGAAGACCCTGTAATAGATTTTTCCTCGAATATTGAGAAGGGAGAGTTCAATAATTCTCCCTTCGAGATAGAAGCGGAGGGTTCTCTCGAGAGCTCTCGCCTCTCTCTGAGTAATGTGCGGGGGAACTACAACTCTCACAATATCCGGGAAGCCAGGGGAGTTTACCTGTTCCAGGAGGGTTCTCTGCAGCTCGAGGGAGAATACAGGAGCACTATAGGCAAAAGGGCCTCTTCGATGCACTTTTCGGTAGAAGGAGAGATGACACCAATTGAATCGTACCGATCGATACCGAAGGTTCCGGGGAGTGACTACTCCGCTCTGGTTTCCCTCACAAACCTCGTCCTTCTGGGAGAGCGGCGGGATCCGTGGGACATAGATGTGGAGAAAAAGGAAGATCTTGTCCGATTTAGAGGCGGACCGGAGAACGCGGTATCCGGCACTTTTAGAGAAGACGGAGAGTACACCCTCGAGATGGCCCGTCCTCTTCCGGTGAGACTCTTCTCGGAAGGACACATATCCGATGGAGAAATAGAGTCGTCGGTAGACAATATTTATATCGATATGACATCTTTCGAAGATCTCGGTTTTACAAGGGTGCTCTTCTCTTCGGGTACCATCACAGGAGATATCTCTATAGAGGGAGCGCTTTCAGACCCGGAATTCAGCGGTACACTCCTGGGAAATACCGTTTCCGGAACCATAGAAGAAGTTGCCGAACCGATCGACCCTTTTTCTACCCGGATAGAGTTCGACAGCAAAGAAGTTGTTGTCGAGCCGGTTAACATAACCGTCGGCGACGGGTCGGCCGTGTTAAGGGGCGGCTTTACCTTCGACAGATGGACTCCCGAAGAGATAAGCATACACGCCTCTACAGTGGGCGACAGAGGGGTACCGGTGAGGCTCAGGCTAAAAGAAGCGGGATTGTCTATAGACGGGCACGGTGCCGGAGACTTCTCTGTTACTGCCGGAAGGACAATGACTCGTATTGAGGGAGACGTTAAGGTAAGTGACTGTGTAATTACTATGCAGGAGCGGGAAGAAGCCTCTTCAGATGAAAGCCCGCCTCCTTTAGTCGTAGATATGCAGATAGAGACGGGAACCAGTGTTGAGTTTCTGTGGCCGAGGAGGCGGCTTCCCATACTCTCGGCATATACCGAAACGGAGCAGAACGTCTCCATCTACTACAGCAGTCTGGAGGAGATGTTCAGATTTACAGGAGAGGTGGATATCAAGGGAGGAGAGATATTCTATTTTCAGCGCAGCTTTTATCTGAGGGAAGGTTCCATTACTTTTAATGAAACCGAGGACAGCTTCGATCCTCTGTTAGATGCCCGGGCGGAGCTGCGGGAAATCGACATTTCGGGTGATCCCGTAACAATATCCCTTATAGTGGACAACGAGCCGCTGAAGAGCTTTACCCCCCGTTTCGAGTCGACCCCCCAACTCTCAATGCAGGAAATTGCACAAATCCTCGGCGCCAGTATATATGGCGCTCCGGAGGAGCAGGAACTGAGCCTCAGTTCCGCCCTTATGCTTACCGGCGACCTCTTTGCCCAGTTCGGGGTTGTAAGGACCTTCGAGAATCAGATAAAAGAGGTTTTTAACCTCGATCTGTTCTCTCTCCGGACACAACTGGTGCAGAATGTGATTATCGACAGGCTGGGAGGAGAAAGTATTACACCGGGGAGGGAAGAATCCTTACAACAGGCCGATCCCCTCGACAGATACCTTGACAATACCACCCTCTTCCTAGGAAAGTATCTGGGAAACGATCTTTTTTTGGAAGCGTTGCTGCAGATACGTCAGCAGCCGACATATATAGGTGATCTTAAGGATCAGGACTTGGATTTTTCTCTTGAAGTGGGTCTGGAATGGAAAACACCGCTTTTTCTGTTAAATTTGTCGGTAAATCCTGATTTCTATGAGCCGGAGAAGAGTTTTGGCAATACCCGTTTTGGTCTTTCATGGGATTACTCATACTAGAGAATTATTTATGCAGGAGTTAATATGCGAATACGCCGTTTTACAATACCAAGCCTTCTTTTCCTCATCCATCTAATAGGGGGCGTCTTTATTATCCATGCCCAGGACGACGCAACCTGGTACATGAACAAACCGATAACGGAGGTGGAGTTCGAGGGACTCAGACACGTCGAAGAGAGAGAACTCGAAACCATTACCGAACCCTTTATCGGCAGAGAATTTACAGAAAGTCTCTTTATGGATTTGCAGAGTAAACTGTACGCACTCAACTACTTTGAGCGTCTCGAGCCGGTAGCTCAGCGTCTGGAGGGGGGGGAGAAGGTAAAAATTGTTTTTGAGGTAACCGAACGTCCGATTGTGGATGAAATAATAATCGAGGGAAACGACAGTTTGGGCAGGAGCGAGATCCTCGATGTTATCCTCCTCAAACGGGACGAGATACTCACCAGAAACAAGCTCAATTCGGACGAGTCGTCCATACAGGAACTCTACCTCGAAAAGGGATATCCCGATGCAGAGGTGGAATCGGAGACGGAGGAGAACGAAGAAGACAACACAATTACCGTTACGTTTAATGTTAAGGAAGGAGGCCAATCCAGGGTAAGAACAATTACCTTTTCGGGCAACTCCTTTGTCTCCGGCAGTACCCTAAAGAAACAGATAGAGACGAGCGAACAGTCCCTGTTTAACAGCGGGGTATTTCAGCAGAACCTTTTAGAGAAGGACAAAGAGGCTATAGAGTCCTACTACCGCCAAAACGGATACGTAGACGCGAAAGTCGAGGAGATTACTCAAACTGTAGACGAGACCGAGGGGAACAAAAACTTTTTGGTTCTCACCTACTACATAGAAGAGGGCAAACAGTGGACCTACGGCGGTATTGAGTTCAATGGGAACGAACTTTTCGACGACCAGACCCTCGAATCCAAGATAGAGCTCGAGGAGGGGGATGTTCTTAACCAGCAGCTTCTGAGCCGGGATTTTGAGCGGGTTACCGACCTCTACTACAACGACGGCTATATTTTTAACGAAATAACAAGAGATACTGTTAGGGACGAAGAGAACCGTACAATCTCCTACGAAGTAAATATTGTGGAAAAGGGGCGCGCCCATATCGAAAACATAGTAGTCAAGGGAAATGAGAAAACCAAAGACAAAGTTCTGTACCGGGAAATTCCTCTGGAGACCGGAGATGTGTTTAGCAAAAACCGGGTAATAGAGGGAATGCGTAACCTCTACAACACCGGCCTCTTCTCCGGCATTACCCCGGAAACTCCCTTCGGCTCGGCGGAGGGACTAATGGACCTGGTATACAACGTCGAAGAGGCCCAAACCACCACTATAAACTTTGGTGTTACCTTTACCGGTCAGGCCGGAGATTTTCCGGTAATGGGGTTTCTCAAATGGACGGACAATAACTTCCGCGGTCTTGGGGAGGAGTTCTCCATCGGTTCCGAGCTCTCCGGAGACACCCAGAAACTCAATTTCTCCTACAACACCAACTGGCTCTTCGACCGGAGGATGAGCGGGGGAGTGGACTTTGCCTTCTCCCACAACAAACACCGGGACATACTTCAGGATATTGAGTATCCCCGCTTCTCAGAAGACGATCACGAAGCGGAAGATTCAATAGCGGCACCGGATCCCTACGACTCCGAAGAGGAGTGGGATAAAGCGGATGAGTCCATAGACGACGCCCACCGCATGGAGTACGACGAGTACGAGGTCTCCCTGGGCTTGAACACCGGATACACCTTTCACACCAATTTGGGCAGAATCGGCACATCCACGGGGCTCAGAACCGGCCTCTCGTACATCGACTACGACGAAAATCTCTACCGCCCCTACAATCCCACGACGAGAGAAAATCACCAGGAGTGGCGTTTTAACAACCGGTGGTGGAGCAGGCTCACCTGGGATACGAGGGATTATATCTTCTCCCCCTCGAGCGGGTTCTACCTGAGCGAGACCCTTACCTACAGCGGGGGGCTTTTGGGCGGTGTAAGCCACTATCTCAAGCTCGACACCAGGGGAGAGTACTTTCACACCCTCTTCGACATACCGGTATTTGACGACTGGAATCTAAAGACGGTTTTGGGCCTGCACAGCTCCATCTCCGTTATTTTTCCGCAGTTCTTCTACAAGGATGGGTGGAAATCGGACATACAGGCGGGTACCAGCCAGATGCTCTATACCGACGGGATGAATACCGACCGCGGTTGGGATAGGCGAAACAGCGGAGAGGCCATGTGGAACAACTGGGCAGAACTGCGAATACCCCTGGCCGAACAGGTGCTCTGGGGCGATTTTTTCTTCCGCTCCACGGGTTTCTGGACAGATCGCTCCAACTTCGGCTTTTACACCGATAAAGACGCCCTTGTTGGAGACGACCCCGATTCCGGTTACAGGTTCAGCTACGGAGGGGGTCTGCGGTTTACCATACCGAATCTGCCCCTCGGCCTCTATCTTACCCGTCGTTTTGAAATAGACGAAG
>JBKHFZ010000061.1:0-13893 GCA_046539925.1 Spirochaetaceae bacterium | reverse complement strand
CTTCACTTTTTTTGTAAATGGGGTAAAATAGATCCACACATTCAGTTTAAGGGGTATATATGCGAATCGTATTGATTGTAGTCGGGGTTATAGTTGTTCTGCTTCTTCTAGGCCTGTTTGCGGTGACCCGCGGGATGAAGGATATCCGCAAGCTCGAAATACACGATATAGATATCTCATCTCTAGAAGATGGAGAATACGAGGGAAGCTACCACAAGACAAGGTGGAACTACCGAGTAAAGCTTACTGTAAAGGATGGACGTATCGAGGATGTGAGCTTTATCGAAAAACCGGAGGACGGCAAGTTCTCAAAAAATGCTTCGGAGGAGATACTGAAGGCTCAAAGCGTGCAGATCGACACCGTGTCCGGGGCCACCATAAACACCCGGGCGTTTCAGAAGGCCGTGGAGAACGCCCTCGCCCAGGCTCCGAAAAAGTAGTAGAAGCACTAAGGCTCACATGATCGATGGTCTATATCTTCGAATTCAAAAATACTCTTCATAAAGTGACGAAAATCGGCAAGATTATGTACGAGAATAGACTGGACAATTTTCCAGTCTATATCTTCGTATTCGTGCACGGCGATATTGCGAAAACCCACAGCACTCTTTAGATGTTCCGATAACTCCTCCGAAATTATTTTTTCTCTACTCAAAAGAGAAAAGACCTCCCCCATGGATTCTGGAGGTTGAATGTTTAGTTCCAACAAGGTTTGCAGACCGATATCGACGGTCAATTGGACTGCCCTTTCAAGATTTACCGAGATAATATCCTGCAGGTCGTAGTCTTCCAGGAACAACTCCCATTTTTCAGGACGTTTTTTCTCTAAACGATCGATACAGTGCTCAAGGGATGTCATTTTTTTGAGAATAATGTCATTTTTCATTGAGCATCCATTCCAGTTGTTTTTTCCGAATCATATTGATCTGTGGTGCAAGATCGCTTTGATAATCCATCATCTCAATCGCCTTTGTTCCGAGAAACTGAGGATCTTCGTTGAGCAGGATAGTGCCTTTAGTGAGAATTTCCTTGAGGTAGAGTCCTTTAGCTCTTCGAAGATCGCGAAGATCGACATCTCTCTGTAAAAGAGATGTTGCCTTGAGATAGTGCCGTGTGAGTGTCTCCACGGCGAGCTCCCCATCTGCGGCTATCGCAAGATCGATGTCGCTGTCCGAACGCAGCCTTCCTCCGGCGGCGGAACCGTAGAGGATACACGATTTTATCCCCTCACGGCGGAAATAGTCGATTAGTTCGGTTAACCCCTGGATATCTCCCATCATTTCTCCCCTCTATGACATCGAATCGCCCCCCGGAAAGCGTATGGTAAACTCCGGATAGGGCCTCTTTTTAAGTTCTATGGTGCCTCCTATCTGGCGCACCAGGGTCGTTAACAACTGCAAACCCAAAGTTTCGGGTCTCTCCAGGTTTACCTCCTCCGGAAAGGGGGTGCCGCTGTTCGAGAGAGTGAGTACGTAATGGGTATTATCAGGGTCTTTACTCATACCAATGGTAAATGCGGCTTTTTTTCCGGGAATAAACCCGTATTTAACTGCATTGGTGGCTATTTCGTTTACCACCAAACCGAGGGGAATCGCGGTCTTAGTGGGGATGTCTACCTCTTCAATATTGTTGACTATCTCCAGATCCTCCACAGCGCTCAGTGAGAATACCGACTCCAAGAGATCATGGAAGTACTCCCGCACTTCGATTTTGTCCACATCGTTGTGCTGGTGGAGCTTTTCGTGGACCATCTTTATGGCGACTATCCTGTGTTTGAGGTCGGAGAGATCCTCTTCAGACTCCGAATCTTTTAAGCTGATAAGAGAAGAGACGAGATTGAGGTTGTTTTTTACCCTGTGGTTGAGCTCTTTCATGAGAAAGTCTTTTTCTCTGAGGGCATCTACCTGGGAGGTTGTATCGAAGGCTATACCCACTATAGATTGAACACTATTGTCTTCTCCTAAAACGGGAAAGAGGACTGTACGGTAATGATGTTCTTTTCCATGGAAGTCTATTGTGTCGTCCACCGTCAATGTTTTACCGGTGCTGTACACCTGCCCTACCCTCTCTTGAAATACTGCAGCAGTCTCCTGAGGCAGTATTTCATTGAAGTGTTTACCCGTCAATTCCTCCTTGCTCATTCCTGTAAAAGTGCAGGTGGCCTCGTTTACCATTGTATAACGGCCTTCACTATCTATTTCGTTTATCAACAGAGGCGAGTGGTCTATAATTTTTTGGAGTCGGGTCTGCACCGACCGTATTCTCTGTTCGTTCTTTTTGCGTTCGCTTATATCCCGCACAAACTCGATTACTCCCTTTATCTCACCCGTCTCTTTGTCCGTAAGGGGGTAGCTAAAGAGCTCGAGCCATTTTACCGGTGAGTCCTGTTCCGGCAGGGCTTTTACTATTTCCGACTCGGTTTTTCCGCTCTCCATACAGCGCAGAGAGGGACATGGATTGCATGGAGCAGCTCCGTTATGATACGCGGAGTAGCACTTCCTTCCTTTTAGAGGCAGGTTGGATGAGTACCACCTCTCCATTACGGGGTTGGTATATCTAATGGATAGATCCGGATTGAGCACGCTTATCCCGTCCTGGATGCTCGTAAAGACCGTATCGAGGAGCTCCCGGGACTCGTGTATCTCCCGGTTCTTTTTGTATTCCTCGGTTACATCGCGAAACACCAGAACTACACCGTTAATCTCTCCTTCGTCGTTTTTAATGGGGGCGGCGCTGTCGGCTATTTGATACTCTTCTCCGGTGTTCGAGATGAGCATGGTGTGGTTTGCAAGTCCTATAATCTTGCCTGTCTCCATTACTCTTTCTACCGGTGTCTCGAGCCGTTCCCGACTATCCGCGTTTTCAATCCAAAATACCTCTTCGAGGGGACGGCCAAGGGCATCGTTTTCCGACCAGCCGCACAGCCCCTCGGCAACCGGATTCATCCGCTCTATATTGCCGTTGCTGTCTGTCGCTATTACCGCGTCTCCTATGGAGTTAAGGGTAATCCGAAGACTCTCCTCTTTAGAGCGCAGCTCTTGTTCCGCCTTTTTCCGTTCGCTTATATCCTCTGCAATTGCCATTATTACTTTATTCTCTCCGTAACTCACAGGTCCTGTGGATACCCTTACGGGGAAAATGGTTCCGTTTTTGCGTCTATGTTCGACATCGAAAAAAAAGCGCTCTCCTTCCCGTGCATCTCTCCATATCCTTTTTGTCTCCCCCTGCGACAAATTTCTTTTACTGTTTTCTGCGGTATGAATATCAAAGACGCTGAGCCGTAACAGCTCTTCGCGAGAATAGCCGGTCTGGCCGCATACCGCCTGGTTTACATCTATAATATTGCCTTCCAAGTCGTGCAGGTAAACCCCCTCTACCGCCTGGTCAAAGAGGGAGTAATACTTCTCCTCACTCTCCTGTAAAGCCTGCTTCGCATTTTTCCGTCTGGTTATATCCCGGGCGGCCGCGTATATCATATCTCCAATAGGCTTGGAACGCCACTCGATCCATCGGTACGAGCCGTCCCTGCATATGAACCTGTTTTCGAAGCTGTTCACATCTTTTTGCCGGTTCAATTGAGAAAGAACTTCAAGGGTAGCCTCTCTGTCCTCATGATGAACGTAATCGAGAAGCGATGTCCCTTCGAGATATTCCAGCGGGTAGCCAAGCACCCTTTCCCACTCCGGATTGAGCCGGACAAACTCTCCGCGGGTATTGGCGATACACAGGAGATCCAGACTGCTGGTAAAGTAGCGGTTGAGTTCCTCGTTTTTTGCAGCCAACTGCTCCGCGGAGTGTTCGTATTTTATGAGTGCATCGTTTAGATGCACCTTTTGCTCCTTGAGCTCTCTGTGCGCCTCGAAGAGGCGAAAGGCCATCTTTATAGAGGCCAGCAGGACCGTCTCTCCGGAGTTTTTTACTATATAGCCGTATGAGGTAATTCCCTCGGTCTTTTCCACAACCTCCGCCTCGGTATGGGAGGAGAGAAATGCAATAGGAAGGTCGTGTCTATTGAGAATTATCTCCGCCGCCTCTGTTCCGTCCATCCCCTCTCCGAGATCTATGTCCATTAAAATGAGGTCTATATCTCGGTCCTCCTCTACCGCGGCTACCGCCTTCTCGCCGTTCTCGACTGTTACTACCTCGTAGCCGTTTTTGTCGAGCATTTTAGACTCGGAGAGGGCGATAAGAGCCTCGTCTTCTACCAGAAGTATCTTTTTAGACATAGTTCTCCCGCTTAACTGTTTTACACAAACAGCCAATTTGCATAGGTGAAATTATAAAAGCTCTATTCAAGATTTACAATCCTCCTTAAAACCGCCAGTGTCTCAAAATGGCTGGTCTGGGGAAACATGTCGAAGAGAATCACTTTTTCCAAATTGTAGCCCTCCTGCCTGCTTATTTTAAGATCCCTCGATAGGGTAGCAGGGTCGCATGACACATACAGAATAGTATTCGCCCCCATCCTGTACAACTTATCCATCTCCTTCTCTCCCATCCCGCCTCTCGGCGGGTCCAAGAGGATTAAATTGGGCTTTTCTCTGCCGAAGGGGCGTATATTGCCGCTCTCTATACCATGAAGGGCCTTTTTTACGTCCATCTTTTTGTACGATGCCGGCCCTATTCCCGGGCTCTTGTTTTGTGCTTCCTTTATAGAAACTTCGTTTCTGTCGTAACCGGCAACCCGAGCACCTTCTGCGGCCATGGGAAGGGAGAGATTACCGTTACCGCAAAACAGGTCTATTACTCTCAAGCTCGAAAGGTCAACGTGTCCGGACCTGCCTTCTCTCTCTGCTTCGCCCAGAATCTTCTCCACCAGAGAACGGTTTACCCCTTCATTTACCTGAAGAAAGCCTATCTCTCCGTCTTTGCTGCCCTCTATTTCCCACTGCACTTCTCCATCTGTCTCCTGGATAAGCAGCATCGAACCGGTGGGAAAGGATCTCGTGCCCGTATAGATATCATGAATAATACTGTTTAGTCTTTCCGTAGCAACCGGACAGGAGGGGATCTCCACGAGTGAACCCGCCGGCCGACTGGAGCCCTCCGGTGTGCGGGCGGGAACCGAAGCGAAGGCAGGGCGCCCTTCCCGGCTTATTCGCATTCTCACCCTCCTGCGGTAACCGTATTCCCGTGGGGAGGAGACTGTTTCGAGAAGCTCATATAGACCGGCGCGGGCGGTATCCGTGGCGTCGGTGGTGTCCATGGCGCGGGCGGTATCCGTGGTATCCTCCAGGGAAAAACCTCCAAGGCGGTGCAAATTCTGTACAAGAATATTCCTTTTTGCTGTAATCTGCTGCTCGTACTCTATATGCTGCAGGGAGCACCCCCCGCACACGCCGAAAAGCGGGCATTTCGGCCGTCTGCGGTGGGGAGAGGCCTCAACTATCTCTATGATTCGTCCCCGGAGGTAGCGCCTTTTTTGTTTTACTATCTCCACCCTCACTACATCTCCGGGCGCGGAGAAGGGAACAAAACATCGTATCCCCTCCAGTTCGTTCCCCGCGGCGGAATTGTCCACCGAGGAGGAGATAGTGCCTACTCCGTCGCCGCCAAAAGCTAAATTGTCGATTCGTAGCAAATATGTTGAACCCATAGGGGATTAATAGTTAGAGAAAAAAACGAAAAACGCAAGAGGTTATTATTGACATATCCCTGTAATAGTTCTATTATCTTATTGTATTAACACGTTAGTACAGTGGTACAAGCGAAAAGAGTCCTTTTACTGGACAGGAGGAGGCGGAAGCGATGATACAAGTGGAACATGTACGGCGAACCTACAGGATGGGTGAAGTCGAAGTAAAGGCACTGCAGGGGGTAGACCTCTTTATAGAAAAGGGAGAGTTTATCTCGATAGCCGGCCCTTCCGGTTCGGGAAAAACAACCCTCTTAAACATTATCGGAAGTATAGACGACATGGACGAAGGAAAAGTTACTATAGACGGTCGAAACACGGGGGAGATGAACAAGCTGCAGAGGGCGGAATTCCGCAGGGAGAATCTCGGTTTTATTTTTCAGAGTTACAATCTCATACCGGTGCTTACCGCATTCGAGAATGTATCCTTCGCTCTTTCGCTGCTCAAACTCCCCAAGGATGAGATCCGAAAAAGCACCATGGCCATCCTCAAAGAGGTAGGGCTGGAGGGCATGGAGCACCGTCTCCCCACGCGCCTCTCCGGTGGGCAGCAGCAGCGGGTGGCAATTGCAAGAGCCCTTGTAAAAAAACCATCCATTATTCTTGCGGACGAACCCACGGCTAACCTGGACTCCCACACCGGCGAGGAGATCCTCAAACTCATGCAGAGGATGAACGAGAAACACCAAACTACCTTTATCTTTAGCACCCATGACAAGATGGTAATGAAGTACGCCCGCCGTCTGGTCCTTTTACACGACGGAATGGTTACCGAAGACAAGGTAAAACAGGAGGTCTGAATGAACCTTACTACAATTGCCTTTAGAAATCTGTGGCGACACAAGACCCGCAGTTTTCTTTCCATATTTACCATTGTTATAGCCTGTATTCTCGGCCTCTTTATGCTCACCCTCATTACAGGCATGAAGACGGACATGAAGAACAATCTAATCTCCTACTACAGCGGTTCGATAAAGATTCGTCACGGGGAGTACAACCGGTACGACTACCTCAACCCGATACACCTCTATATAGAAAACGAGGAGAAAGTGCGAGAGGAACTTCTGGAGATCGACGGGGTAAGCGATGCAGTGGCCCGGACAACCGCGGGAGGTAAGATATATATCGACGAAGACCCATCAGACCGCGAACCGAGCAGTCAATTTACCGCTATGGGGATGGGAATAGATATTACCCGAGAAAAAAATATCCTCGACCCTGAGTCCATTCTGGTAAAGGGACGTCTGCCGCGGATGGGGAGCAGAGAAGTTCTTATGGGCTACGGCCTGGCAGAAAAAGTCGGTATGGATACGGGGAAAAAGTTCTCCTTTATGACATCCACTGCGGCCCGTGGGGTAAACGCAATGACTTTTGAGGTAACGGGGCTGGTGGATTTTCCTATGGCGGATTTTAACAACTCCTATTTTCTTCTCCCCTTCGACACGATGCAGGACTTTATTCAAATGCCCGGAGGGGCTCAGGAAATCTTGTTGATGAGCGAAGATCCGGAAAACGCGGAAATCCAGCTCGAGGCGGTTAACTCCCTTATTTCCGGAGACAATTCTCTCTCCTATCTCGATGCGACCCTCTGGAAGAACCAGGGAGAGCTTTACGGCATGATGGGAATAAGCACGCTGATATACAATATTATTGTTATATTTTTCCTTGTTCTGGGAGCCACGGTTATTATCAATACCACCATGATGGCGATTCTGGAGCGTTACCGTGAGATCGGTATACTGGGGGCCATGGGTATGAAGCCCAACGAGCTTGTACGGCTTTTCTTTATAGAGGCGCTTCTGGCAGGAATTATAAGCGCAGTTATAGGGATCTCCCTGGGAACGGGGGTTGTACTCTACCTCGAACAGAAGGGCTTACACTTCGGCGGTGCTCTAGACTCCATGCAACTGGAAGTCTCGAGCATTATCTATCCGGATTTGAGACTTTTCCATATTATCCTGATGACCGTGTACACTGTCGGCATCTCCGGTCTTACCACCATTATTCCCTGCAGAAAAGCCGCTCGGATAAAACCGGTTGATGCAATAAACGCCAATTAGATTCGCATGCCGCGTAGCGGCTATTTACTTAATAAAAGGAGGCTTGATTATGAAACAAAGACACCACCACTTATTATCCATAATTCCGGTTCCGACGGCTATTGTTCTTCTCTTTTTTCTCCCGTCGGGAATATCTCTCTACGCCCAGAGCGCAGAGGAGATCGTACGCACATCCCAGGAGGTAAGCAACTACAACAGCGCCTATATGGAGGCGCGGATGGTAAACAGCGACCGCTTTGGAGACAAGACTATTGAGTATCGCGCCTGGGCAAAGGGGGAAAATTTTCTTATGGAATTTACCAGCGATGCAGAGTACGGGCAGAAAATTCTGCGAACCGACGACAGGATCTACCACTTTTTCCCCGACTCCGAAACCATTTTTACCAAAAGCAAGGGCGACTCGATTGTAGGACTTGTCTCCTACGAGGACGTAACCGACGAGTCGGATATTCTCGACAACTACGAGGTAGAACTCGAGGGCGAAGAGACTATAGACGGCGCAGGTTGCTACAAGGTGTCCATGGAGGTGAAAAAGAGGCGGAGAGTGGCGTACCCGCAGCAAACCGCGTGGATCGAAAAGGAGAGCTGGATAATGCGTCGAGTGGAAATGTTTACCAGAACCGGAACCCCCCTTAAAACAATGGAGATACAAAAGGTCGAGGAGTTCGGCGGTAAAAAAATCGCTACCGATATTCTTATAACCGACGATGTGCGGCCGGATGTAAGCTCCCGGATATACATAGAAAAAGCCGACGTGGACCGGTCTATAGACGATAGTAGATTTACCCGCCGAGAACTGAGCCGTTAGAACGGCACGGGAAGGAGCAAAAGCGATGCTTTTTAAGATGGCCGTAAAAAACCTGTTCCGCTATAAAAAGCGGACCTTTATTACCTCCATAGCCATTGCCTTCGGGCTGATGTTCTATATTCTCATGAATTCCCTCCTTATGGGGTGGTACGGCAGTACGGAACAGCAGTATATAAACTACGAAGTTGCCGACGGCCGCATAGTAAAAAAAACCTGGTGGGAGGAACTGGAACGGCTTCCACTTAAAGAATCCATCGAGAAAACAGACACAATAACTTCTCTCCTCGACGAGCTGAGAATCGATTATACCCCCCGTACAGAATTCCGGGCGGATCTTGTTTTTTATAAAAACCCCTACCCCGAAGACGGTGTCTACCACGGCAAAGTAATCGCTGTGGATCCTCAAAAGGATGGGGATATATTCGACTTGACGGATTCAATTAAAAACGAACACAGCAGGGGAGAGTTTTTACGGGAAGGCGAGGACGGGATAGTAGTGGGAAACGCTCTTGCAGACAAACTCGACATAGAGGTAGGCTACCCTATCCGACTGCAGTTCTCCGGGAAGCTCGGCTACGAGGAGGTCCTCGATACCCGGGTAATAGGCGTAATAAAAACAGGGTCACATCTGTTCAATTTAAACGGTATATTCATGACCATGGATACGGCGGACTACTACCTGGACATGGACGGTGGGGTTACCGGCTACTCTATAAAGCTCCCCGGGAGCCGTGAAGGTAAAGAGGCCATGAAAGAGCTCGAGGAACGCCTTCCCGGGGAGTATATAATTCTCGGCTACGAGGAGATCGCCTCCGATTTTATGGCGATGAAGCAGATGGAAGACAGTTATGTGAGCCTTATCCTTTTTCTTGTGTTCGTAATTGCCGCTGTTGGAGTCTCCAACACAATGATGATGGCCATCTTCGAGCGCAGGAGGGAGATTGGAATGCTCCGCGCCCAGGGTCTTACAAACGGTAAAATCCAGCTGCTCTTCTTTATCGAAGGCGGAGGAATAGGAGCCATCGGAACCTTTCTCGGCCTTTCCCTTGGTGCGCTTCTCAATATACCCCTTGTAGACACGGGACTCAACTACGCCGCGATGATGGGAACGGAGGAAGAGTTTATAAACTTCGGCAGCATGGTCATAGACTCACACATGAAGGGAATCTGGTCGGCTTCCTCCTTTATCACCAGCGGTATTATGGCAATTCTGGTAAGCGCTCTGGCGGCCTATTTCCCGACTCACCGGATGCTGAAAAAAAGCATCCCCGACAATCTGAGGATTGATTAAAGAAAATCAGTTAAGGAGGATATTGTAGTATGAATAGTATTTCTGGTTATCTCTCTAAACACGGATTCCTGCCCCCTGCGGCTCCCCTTCTTTTTTTGATTACTATTCTGCTCTTCGGATCGACACGCCCTTTGCAGGCGGAGGTACGGCTGAGTGTGGACACGGAATTTTACAACACCTTCTCCACTTTAAACGGACCGGACGACTGGAGGTACTTTCTTACCGGCCTCGGGGGAGCGGCTCTTCACAACAAAGGATCCGGAAATATTCGGGGGGAACTCTCCCTCGAATTCTCCGAGATCGGGGGAACAGCCGCTCCGGAGACGACAAGTTTTGTAGAGCCGGCAAGCGGGCCTGGGGTAAAATTAAAACGGCTCTACATTCGACCGGCCTTCGGCGATATACTCGTCTCCCTGGGAAAGACCCGCAGTACCTGGGGGGCGGGTTACGCATTTAACGCGGGGGATATAATCTTCGGTTCCGATACGGTGAATTTCGACACCCGCTCCGAGGACCCAAGGTCGGAGACCGCCTGGCTTACCAATGCTGAAATTCCCTTCGGGGCTTTCGACTTTTTCGAATTTATCCTGCTGCCGGGAAATTTTTCCGCCGGCGATGAAGAAGCCGATCCTTCCGTCCCGTCCTCCCCGCCTCCTATAGAAAAAACCTCCGGGGGAGCCCGCATAAGTATCGAACGGGGAATATTCAACTTTCAGACCGGTTACCTTTTCCGAGGGGACAGGATTGCCGGTTTGGGAGAGACGGGCCACAGAGCCTACATCAGCATAGAGGGTATCGAGCCGGTGAGCTGGCATATATCCAGCTCGGCAACCGCCGACGCGGATTTCTCCTCTCCGAAAAAGATCGAGAAAAGCTGGATGGTTACAGGAGGCGCCGCCCACGACCATACAGTATTGTACGACAGGACTTTCTCCTGGACCTTCGAATTTTTGGCAAAACCCTACGGCACTTTCGTAGAAGAGAGTACCGAAACTGCAGATGGGTACGGCCTCTACTTGTACCCGAGCGTCAGCTTTGCACCGCGAAACGGTCTCTCCTACACCCTCAGTTCCATCCTCTCGCCAATAGATATATCTGCCCACACCACACTCGGGATGGACTGGAATATCTACGAGGAGTTGACCCTGCTGGCCTACGCGTCCCTACAGCTGGGAGAAGAGGGTGCAGATATCTTTCATCTAAAAAAAGCCGGGGGAATCTCCTGCAGCATGGGGGCTCGCTACCGCTATTAATGATAGAATGCTATTGATGATATAATGAAAGATAGAAAGAGGCGGAGTTTATGAAAAGACCCCTTGTACTTATCGGAATTATACTCATCGTGGTTAATGAAAACGTGGCCGCCTCCGACCACAGACCGGTGTATATGGAGTTTACCCTGAAGTAGAAAAGCAGAACCTTTGGCCTTTGAAATTGAAACCCTCGAAATTGAAACACTAAAAACGAGAGAAGCCGGCGGTTTGACAATTTCCGACAATCCAAGTACACTCTAAGCAGATTTTAAAGGAGAGGTAACATGAATATTCCCGAAGCATCTACCGCCCTATCGCTAAACCGGATACAACAACAGGTGCAAACCGGTATCCTTCGAATGGGTATGGACAATGCCGAAAAGCAGGGAGAAGCGGTAACTCAAATGGCGGAAAACGCCGGCGAGGTTACTCGGCACAACAAAGGTGCGGCAGCCGAAGCAGATGTATTTCAGGAAAGTCATCTGGGCAACAAAGTGGATATTAGAGCTTAAAGGCAGATGCAAAGCCTTCTCTACAGCTTTATAGCCGGCGTATCAACGACTCTAGGCGCCCTAATCGTATTTGTCTTGGGGCGTCCAACAGAAAAGCTCATCTCTCTCCTCCTCGGTTTCGCCGCAGGTATTATGCTCTCCATCTCCACATTCGATCTGCTCCCCGAGGCACTCGCACTCGGAACTCTACAGCACGCGCTAATAGGTTTTATAGGCGGCGCGGCCCTGATGTATATATTAGACAAACTTATACCGCACAAACATATAAGCGGAGAGGACGAACAGGTAGTACACACGCGGCTGCGTACTCATGAGGCAAAAGCCCACAAAATTGCCGCCATGCATCCGCATAAAATTCTGCGCACCGGTTACCTGATATTCCTCGGTGTTGCTCTGCACAATTTCCCCGAGGGAATGGCAATTGGGGCCGGTTTGGAATCGAGTCCCGAACTCGGCTTGTATGTAGCGATCGCTATCGGTTTGCACAATATTCCCGAAGGCGTTGCCACCGCCGGTCCGCTTCGTGCGGGAGGGCTTTCCTGGCTAAAAGTCATTTCCCTTACTCTGGCAGCCGGTCTGATGACACCGGTTGGTGCCGGAATCGGTTTAATCGTATTCAGCATATCCCCTGTTTTTATTAGCATAGGTCTCTCCTTTGCCGCCGGTGCCATGATCTACATAGTAAGCGACGAACTCATTCCCACCTCCCACCATTTTCACAGTCACAACGCCAATATAGGTTTTATGATCGGTTTTATAGTGGGATTGGTGCTTCTGTAGTTGTTATTTTTAGAGTCCGGATCGCTTTCCTGTAACAGTATCCAGGTCTATACGCACAACCGCAACCCCTGCTATAGCGCTGTCGGAGTAGGTAAAACTCTTCGGCAGGTTTTTACCGGCCTTACCGCTACTCTCTTTCACTTTACCGTCCTTCGCTTTACCGCTCTGCTCGAGGGACTGTACCGCTCTGCCCATAATAAGATCGAGGGCCTCTCTTTTTTCTTCCGCATCTTCCAGGAAGCGTGCTTTGCCATGCCCTATAACGCTGCCGTACTCTATACTCCAGGCACAAGCATCCTCTCCGGTAATTATCTCTCCGGAAAAATCGACTTCAAAACACACTTGCGGATTTTTGCGCAGGCACTCTATCTTCTTTCCCTCCTTTGCAGAATGAAAAAAAATGCTTATTCCCTTGTTGCTGTAGTTTACCGGCACAACATAAGGGACCCCTTCGTTAGACATAGCGAGTCTTCCGACAAAGGAGCTGTCTAACAGCTGTATAATGTCGTCCTGGTTTGTTATCTCCTTTTCATTCCTTCTCACACACCGCTCCTTATACTGTTGCTTTTACCATATAGCCGTACCCGGCTGGTTTCGCCGTTTCGGCCGCCACAAAGAAGTATGGAAAGACTATATCAATAATTCGCAGTTGTAGAAAGGACATATAGGTTCCCCAGCACGGATTTATTTACTTGACCTCCAACAAATTCAAGGGTATTCTCCAGCTAATACGAAAATAGCCGAAGGGCTGTGTACGTTGTTACGGTTGCCGCGCAGCGGCATGCGAAAACTATAGTCGGAATGTACGGAGAGAGAGATGAATAGCCTGCAAGAGTACCGCGGTATACCCTTAGAGAAGTTTCGCAATTATGTTATTGAACAGCTCAAGCTCAACTATGCCCACAATAATATCGAAGTAGAGGAGTTCGAAAAGAGACTGGTTATGGCCCATGACCATAGTGATAATTTTGAGCTTCTAGGTCTGCTGAGAGATCTTCCCGAAATACCGGGAGGAGATGAGCACCTCGCCGATGATGACGGGTATCTTCAGGATTCCGGCGGGTATACCACCGGGTCAAAAGTGCAGATCAATAGAAACAAAGTGCGTCATAACGATACTATTGCCGCGGTTTTGGGAGGCACAGAAAGAGGAGGACAATGGCGTCCGGCTTTGCACACAAATGTTCTTGCAGTGATGGGTGGGGTGGACCTCGATTTTCGCAAAGCGCTTTTCCCTCCGGAAGGAATTACCGTCTATATACTTGCAGTTATGGGAGGTGTCGACATAGTCGTGCCGGAGGGTATTAATGTCGAAGTAAGCGGTCTGCCCCTATTGGGCGGTTTCGGCAACAGCACTGAGGGCAGCCACGATCCACACGCTCCAACGCTCCGAATAAAGGGTGTTGCAATTATGGGCGGGGTGGATGTCGAGACAAAAAGATCAAAAAAAAAGAAGTAGCCCATGGGCAGCTGTATTCTTGGCCGTTTTCCCACCCCTTATCATGCATACAGTCCCGCCCTCTCCGTTTCTCCCATAGAAGGAATCGAGAGAAT
>JBKHFZ010000060.1:0-13924 GCA_046539925.1 Spirochaetaceae bacterium | reverse complement strand
CCGATCTTCCCAGGGAAAAAATATGGGTTCCAGGCTCAAGACGATAGTCCTTGATCCGGTAAGCCCCTTCGGCGGAGAAGCCGTAGGGTACAAGACGCACATCCTTGCGCCGCTCTGAGATCCTGCCGGCCGTATCTACCGCACCTGCATCGTCGCTGCAGTAAATCAGGGTACCCCCCTCAGAGAGAAGTTTCCCGTACTCCACAAAAGCGCTCTTTACATCCTCTTCATCCTTGAAGTAATCCAAATGGTCCGCGTCTACGTTGGTAATAACCACAATATCCGGAGAAAAGGAGAGAAAGTGACGGCGGTATTCACAGGTTTCGGCAATAAAGTAGCGGTCCCCTCCCACAAAGGTGGAACGGTTCCCAAAATTACTCACCGCAGAGCCCACGAGAACGGAGGCGGGAAGCTCGGCCTCTTTGCATATATTCCCAAGCAGCCCCGTGGTGGTTGTCTTGCCGTGAACTCCTGCCACTCCTACGGAAAAGGCCGTTCTCGAGAGCTCTCCAAGGGCACCGGTATACTCCAGTACGGGGATTTTACGCCTCCGCGCTTCCTGCAGTTCCGGATGGGTCTGCGGGTCATACGCGGAGGAATGTACAACGAGTTCGAGCCTATCCGGAAGATTTGCCGCGTCAAATCCCTCATAATAGGAAATTCCAAGGCTAACCAGCACTTCGTCGGTGTAGAATTTCTCCTCCGTATCCGAACCCCTTACCGCCGCTCCCCTCTTTAAGAAAAGCTCCGCAAGAGCAGCCATACCTGTTCCCTTGATGCCCACAAAAAAAACAGGAAAATCGGTTAAGTCCGGAGGTACTTGGAATTTTTCCATGGGATGATGATACACATCGGAGGGGAGAAGTGCAAGCATTAGAGGGCACGGGAATTTATTGACCTCGTCCCTATTATCTACTACTCTTAATAGTATCAAGTGAAGGGAGGCCATTGTGAACAGAAAAGTATTATCCATAGTATTAGGCGGCGGAAAAGGAACTCGTCTATATCCCCTCACAAAAGAGAGAGCCAAGCCTGCTGTACCCTTTGGAGGGAAGTATCGCCTCGTGGACATTCCTATTTCCAACTGCATTAATGCCGGTTTCAAACAGATCTACATCCTTACCCAGTTCAATACCGCGTCTCTCCACAACCATATCTCCAACACCTACATCTTTGATGTATTTACCCAGGGCTTTGTAGAAATTCTTGCGGCGGAGCAGACTTTTGACAATACCAGCTGGTACGAAGGCACCGCCGACGCGGTTCGTAAAAATTTCCGTCACTTCCGTGACCAGGAACCCTCTCACTACATTATTCTTTCGGGAGATCAACTCTACCGTATGGACTTCTCCGAGATGTTCCGAAAGCACGTGGAAAGCGGGGCCGAAATTACCCTTGCGGCAACTCCCGTTGCCCGCCGAGACGCTACCGGTCTCGGGATAGTAAATGCCGACGATAGGGGAAGGGCCGTCTCCTTTGTAGAGAAACCGGATCCCGATCAAGATATCTCCGACTTGAAGTTTCCCCACTCCATAGTCCCGGAGTCGATGGGTAAAATCGATTCTTCGAAGGAGTACCTTGCCTCAATGGGTATATACATTTTTAACGCGGACACCATGGAAAAGGTCCTCGACAACAACTATACCGACTTCGGCAAAGAGATTATTCCAATAGCCATAAGCGAAAGACATGTACATACCTACGTCTTTAACGGCTTCTGGGAAGATATAGGAACGATAAAGGCTTTTTACGACACAAACCTCAACCTGTCGTCCCTTACACCCGCCTTTAATTTTTACGACGAACACATGCCTATCTACACCCATCGACGGCACCTGCCCGCCACAAAGGTAAACTTCTGTACTATGAGTCAAACCCTCACCGGCGAAGGGAGTATTATTACCAACGCTTCAATTGTAAACTCGGTGGTAGGTGTGCGTACTCTTATCGAATCCGGGGCAAGTCTGGACGGAGTATACTGTATGGGTGCAAACTACTACGAAACCTACGAACAAAAAAAGAAGAACGAGGCAGAGGGGATTCCCAATATCGGTATAGGCAGAGGGACTATAATCAAGCGCGCAATTATAGACAACAACGCCCGTATCGGCGACGGCTGTAGAATAGGGATAGATTCCGGAGAGAGGAAAGACGGAGACTACGGCAACTACTGGATAGTGGACGGTATTATTATAATCCCCAAGGGAGGTATAATACCGCCGGGAACTACAATTTAGACCTGAAGCGTTTTCAAAAATCGAGGATTTTTGAAAGAAGATTATTTCCCTATTATACAGCGTCGGAGAATCGTGTCGGACTCGGCCATAGGAAGGTCCTTCAGTTCGCTTGGAGTGCACCATCGGATTTTCTGATGCTCCTTAAGCATAAAGCTCTCCGATATTATATAAACCCTATAGCCCTGCAGCCTGTAATCGGTGCCGCGGTTACTAAAGGAACCGGTACAGAGGAGCTCCCCTACTTGTATATCGACGGAAAACTCTTCTTTGAATTCCCGCTTAAGTGCCTCCTCGGGAGACTCTTGCTCCCCTGCCTTCCCCCCAGGGAATTCCCATTTTTCGCCTATACTTGTGCCGGGCCTTCGTAGAGCCACCAAGTATCTGCCCTCTTTTTCAGCTATACCGGCGGTCGAAATTGTCATCTCCGGAATCTGCCGCTCATAGGTATTAGAGAAACAGCACCCGGGGGAAAAGAAAGTGAGCTACACCGGCAGCAACAGCAACCATGCCGATTATGGATCTGTTTTTGATAAACACAGCCTCCAGCTTCTCGAAAGCAGGAGTCCTTACGCTCGATCGGTCCTCGTAATATTCAAGAAAATATACAGCTGCCATAGCTACCAGCGACAATGCCGGAAGAAGATCTCCTACCACAGGCACATCTCCTTCGGTTACACTGAGTATCTTGAAAAGAGCTACAAAGAGCATAACAAGTATTATGATTATGCGGGTTACCGAGTTGAATGAGAGGGATTCTCGAAGAGAGTGTACCATAGGGATTCTCTCTCCCAATATCTCCGATGAGAGCATAAGACCTCCGAGAATATTCACAACGACCGCAAGCAAATAGAATTGTACCATCCCATCCCCCTTCAAACTGAGTATGTACAAGATATATCTCCGCGGCTCTTTACGTCAAGCTCTATTTTTATTTTGTCGGCCGTTTTTGAAGGCTCACTATCTCATCTCCTCTGTGTACTTCCGCCGCAATATACTCTACTTCTTCCGGCCCCTCAGAGGTCAACTCGATACGCACTATCTTGCTCTCTCCCCTCTCTGGGGGAACAACCTCGAGGGTCTCCCGGGAAAGCTCTTCTCCGGATTCCGCCTTAAGACTAAAACGGACCGCCAACCTCTCGTTCTCCTCTTCGGGGGAGCTTTCTTCTCCGGGAAGAGCGGTAACAACGAGGCTGAGGGTTACCGTCTCCTCATACACAAAGCCGTGAAGCGAGAGCTCGTACCCCTCGAAATTCTCTTCGGAACTCTTCTTCCCAATAAAGGGCAGCACTATAGTAAGGACAAGTACAATTACAATAATATCTATAAGGATGATCATGAGAGAAGGATTATTTCTAAATACTCCGAATATACCGCCTTTGCGCTTCTTTTTCTTGTGGGAACCGAAATCCGCGTCGTATGTCTCGTGTACCCCCCGGCCGTGATAGTGGAGAGTCCCCTCGTTGCCGTGATCCACCTCCCTGTTCCTGTTATTGTACACCGGCTTCTCCCTTCCATAAAAGATAAGAGATATATGGTAGCAGCTCCTCCGCCGTAAACCAACCGTGCTTCTCCGCCGCTGCCCTTCCCGCCTCTTGATGGACCGCCGCCCCGCGGCAAGCTGCGTCAAAAGGTTCCAGGCCTCCAGCCAAGAGTCCGCCTATTACCCCCGCCAATATGTCTCCGCTGCCGCCGGTTCCCATTGCCGGGTTCATCCCGTCGACTATCGCATAACGTCCGTCGGGGGCTCCTATTGTACACACATGCCCCTTGAGAAGCACCACTGCATTCAGCCGTGCTGCAGTCTCGGTAACTGCAGCAAGGGGATCTCTAAAGAGCTCCTCTTGAGTGATATCCGAGATAAGGGAAAACTCTCCCGGATGGGGGGTAAGCACCCACCTCCCCATCCAAAACCCCTCTACACTTTTTTCGGCTTCCCCATATTCGAAATCGGCCCTGGAAAACTCCTTTGCCGCTCTCAGGGCGTCGGCATCGGCAACCCCGGGCAGGTTGCTCAAAAGGAGACTCTTTAACAACTCCGCCCTTTTCGGGCCCCATCCGGGTCCCGCCACTATGGAGCTGATACCCCTAGGGCTCCACACCTTACCCGTCTCGAGGGGTTTTACCATAACCCCCTCGGTTTTGCCGGCGAGTAGAGGATAGATATCGGAATCGCAGTAGAGGGTAACCAGCCCGGAACCTCCCCGAGCCGCTGCGGAAGCGGCGAGGGCGGCTGCCCCGGTTGTCCCCACAGCTCCGGCAAATACCGCTGTATGCCCTCTTATGCTCTTATACACCTCTTTTTTTACCTCGAGGGGGATTGTGCCTTCGACAAGTTCCCCCCGGGATTCCAGAAGGGGCTGGGGAAAACCTATAGCTACTCGTTCGATCCGTCCGCACCGGGGGCGGGCATAGAATGTATATAGAATTGTCTTCGGCAGTCCCATGGTAAGGGTGATATCGGCACATACCGAAGGCATGGATCGATCAAACCCTTCGCCAACACCGCTCGGGACGTCCACAGCCACTATCTCACAGGGGGATCCCGCCTCGTTTACAGCTGCCGCCAGCGAATCGAGGGGAGCACGGAGGGCTCCCTTCAGCCCCGTACCGGCAATACCGTCAAATATTGCATCCGCCGCCTGTATAAACGATCTCCCCTTCTCCTGCTCCTCTTCCCATACGCTCACGGGTATTCCCAGGGATTCTATGGAATCGGAGTGGATTTGTGCCAGTTCTCCCAATTTCCGTTTTGCAAGAATTACGTGCACTTCGCTTTTAGGGAGCATCATAAGGGCCTGACGCGCCATCACAAGAGAATCTCCCCCGTTATTGCCTCCCCCTGCAACAAAAAGGAGTCTCGGGTTTTTCTTCCTCAATTTTGTGATTTCCATCCACCTCAAAAAACTTTTTATTCCGGCATTCTCCATAAGCACAATTCCCGGAATGTTAAACTCTTCCTGGGCTTTTCTATCAATCTCCGCCATCTCCGACGGTCGAACTATCTTCATCTTCATCCTCCATAAGCTTATCGCTTCGCCACAGTACTATATCGACCTCTTCATCTTTTGCAAAAAGAGCCGTCAATACTCCCTTCGGAGTAACGTGCATATCTCTATAGTGGATCCCCTTTTCCGGAATCTCGATATTCTGTCTGGCTATTACCTTTCCGCTGCGCTTTAGCAGCAGCAGCTCAAAAATGTCGTTATCGTGGGGGGCTAAAAGGAAAAAGGTACCCCCCGTACCTGTCCCAATATGATCATAGATGCGGCGCACATTTTCTGCTTCCTTAAAGTCCGACAGCTTCTCTCTCCCCTCCTTAACAGGAACCTCTACGTTACCCGTAAAGCGTTCATCCTGTATATCGAAGAACCAGATCAAAGAACGGTCGTAATCTATATTGCGAAGCTCCGAGCCGGAACCCGTCCGACCCTGCAGCGATCCCTCTCCGCTTCCGTAATATTCAATTTTAAGGTACACAAGCCTCTCTTCCTGATCTACCGTAACCTCGCTTAGAGAGGGAACAAGGTTCTCATTCTCCGGTACGGGCAGGTTATCCACCGACAAATTGAGTTTATAGAGGAGAGCCCCCCTGGGAGAATACCAGAACACCACCCAATGTTTTACAGAGCGGGTAACCACCGCTATTTCGTCCCTCTCCGTTACATGAATATTGTGAATAAATGGAAAGGGCGTACCGCCGACCCCCTCCTGCCCGATATAATCGAGGAGCTCTCCCTCCTTATCAAACCTGAGCACCACCCTGTTGAGCATGGCTCCTATTTCCGGATCAAACTCCGACCGGCTTTCTCCAACCTTATCCTCAACAAGCACCTCTTTCTCGGAGTTTACTGCAACTTCTCCAACTTCCTGAAAAGGATAGGTATAGGCCTTTCTGTTAGCCGACTCTCTCTCCTCCTCATCTCTCTGCAGAAGAAAGGTATCCGGATTGTGGTCGGCATTATAGTAGAGAGACAGAATATCCCCGTAACTGGTAAATTCCATTATTTTATTGGAATTTCCGTTGGCAATAAAGAATATTCCCTCCCTCATGTACAGCCTTGTCTTACTGGAAAAGGGCACCCCGGGGTCCTGATAGAGATCGACCTGATCTTCCATCTTTCCGTACTCGAGGGAGAAGAGCTTTTCCCTGTTCAGGATGTTTCTTCCGTCCTCGGAACAGGAACTCAGCAATAGTATAACTAGAAAAACGATAAAACCTGCAGGTGCAACGGTAACTGGTATGCGTTTCATTTTTCCATACTAATCTCCTCCTTAAGCCTGTGTCAATTAACCCTGGAGATCGAAAACGCTTCGCCTCCATTAGCTTCTCCCCTGCAATAGACTGTGCCCCGTGTACACATATTTCTTTTTTTTGTATAGTTGTAAAACAGTATTTGTTGCTTATGTGCGGCAATCAAAACGATGAAGATAGTAAATTACCACCCATAACAGGTGACAGGAGTTAATATTCCATGATTAAGAAAATTACGGAAAAACTTGTCGGTTCCCAGAGGGAAAAGGATCTAAAGGATCTCCTCCCACTGCTAAAGAAAATAAATGAACTCGAATCCTGGGCTATAACACTGCCGGACGAGGAGTTTCCACGACACACGGAGCTTTTTAGAAAACGTTTTGCCGAGGGGGAGAGTCTAGACGATCTTCTTCCGGAGGCATTTGCCCTCGTACGGGAGGCGGCACGAAGAGCCATCGGAGAGCGACCCTTCGATGTGCAGATACTCGGAGGCATAGTTCTGCACCAGGGTAAAATAATGGAGATGAAAACCGGAGAGGGAAAAACTCTCTCCAGTGTTACCGCTGCATATCTCAACTCGATACCGCAGAAGGGCTTACACGTAATTACCGTAAACGACTATCTGGCAGAAAGAGATGCCGCGTGGATGAAACCGGTATACGATTTTCTCGGTGTAACGGTAGGCCCAATACTCAATACAATGGAAAATCAGGAGCGTAAGGAGTCCTACCAAAAAGACATAACCTACGGCACGAACAACGAGTTCGGCTTCGACTACCTCCGCGATAATATGAGTTGGGATATAAGCAGAAAAGTACAGCGGGGACACCACTACTGTATTATAGACGAAATAGACTCCATCCTTATTGACGAATCACGTACCCCTCTTATTATTTCGGGACAGGCGGAGGACGACACCGCCAAGTTTACCCATGTAAACCGGCTGGTCAGTCAGCTCAAAGAGTGTGCGAAGGATCCTGAAACCGGGGAGTATCCTGAAGAGCCGGAGGGAGATTACCAGGTCGACGAAAAAGCCAAAAGGGTTACTTTTACCGACGAAGGGGTGAACCATATTGAAGATCTCCTGTTGAAAAACGGTATTATCAAGGATTCCCTCTTTATCGACGAGAACTTCGAGTATCTCCACTACTTTACACAGGCCCTCAAGGCCCACCGCCTCTTCCACAGGGACACGGACTACGTAGTTCAGGAGGGAAAGGTGGAAATTGTGGATGAGTTTACCGGGCGTATACTCCACGGCCGCCGTTATTCCGAGGGGCTTCACCAGGCCATAGAGGCAAAGGAGGGAATAAAAGTTGCCAAGAGAAACAAAACACTCGCGACTATTACCTTCCAGAACTACTTTAGAATGTACGACAAAATCTCCGGGATGACAGGTACAGCAGCCACCGAGGAAAAAGAGTTTATGAACATATACGGGCTGGTTGTTGTTGTTGTACCTACTAACCGCCCGATGGTAAGAAAAGATCAGGATGATGTTATCTATCTTAACGAAGGGTTCAAATACGAGGCTATTTGTGAGGAGATAAAGGAACTGCAGGAGAAGGGCCAGCCGGTTTTGGTGGGCACGGTATCTATAGAAAAATCCGAACACCTCTCCACCCTGCTCACTAAACGGGGAGTACGCCACGAGGTTCTCAATGCAAAGAACCACGCCAGAGAGGCATTGATAATTTCCGAAGCAGGGGCAAGGGGATCGGTTACCATCGCAACAAATATGGCCGGTAGAGGAACGGACATCAAACTCGGAGGAAATCCGGAGTACAGGACGAGGAAGAAGGTAGGAACAGAGGCCACGGAAGAGGAGTTCAAAAGGGCTTACGAGAAAGAGTACCGCAAATGGCTCGAGGATTACCGGGAGGTCAAGGAGAACGGGGGGCTCTACATTCTGGGAACCGAGCGTCACGAATCCCGGCGGATCGATAATCAGCTGAGGGGCCGTTCAGGAAGACAGGGAGACCCCGGAGTGTCGCGGTTTTTCCTGAGCCTCGACGACGACCTCATGCGACTGTTTGCAAAGGACAACCTCAGGTCTCTCATGTCTAAAATTGGAATGGAATCGGGGGAACCCCTCTACCATCCTCTTATAAACAAGGCAATAGAGCGCGCACAGAACCGGGTTGAGGAGCGAAACTTCGAAATACGGAAGCACCTTCTGGAGTTCGACGATGTGCTCAACGAGCAGAGAAAGTATATTTACGCTCAGAGAGACAGCATACTTACAGACACAAATCTTAAAGAGCGGGTCCTCGAAACAGTGAGGGAGATAACCGAAGAGATAATCCACAATTTTGCGGAAAACCAGGCGGATCGGCAGGAGGCCTTTGCCCATTTGGTAAAGGAATTCCGGGACAGGCTTTTCTACAACTTTCCCCTTACCGAGGCAGATATACCCGTTAACAAGGAAGAGGCGGTAATAGAGGATATTGTCGGACGAATAAACGGAGAGCTCGAGGATAAGATAGAGACGGTAGGCAGGGAGACATTTAACGAGTTTATCCGCTACCAGTACCTGCGGCAGATCGATATCCGCTGGCAGAACCATCTGGACGAGCTCGAAGCGCTCCGCGAGGCGGTGTACCTGAGAAGCTACGCCCAGAAGAACCCCCTCTTGGAGTACAAATTAGAAGGCTTCGATATATTCGATACATTGATCTACAATATCCGCGCCCATATTGCCCGAATGGTAATAAACGTGCAGATAAAAGAACCAAAGACAAGCAGTAGTCACCGCAGGGCAGCGGCCCAGACCAGTGCGGACCATCGTGCTCTGGGGCAATTCGCCGCAGGAGGGGGCGAACAGATCGAAGCAGGCGCAGCTGCACCCCGCAGGTCCGGCGGGGGCTCTTCACCTCAACAGGCGGTGCAGGTAAAGCGGGCAAACCCCAAGGTCGGACGAAACGACCCCTGCCCTTGCGGCAGCGGGAAAAAGTACAAACACTGTTGCGGAAAATAGAGTGAACCTCAATAATTCTTGAAGGTCTTCAGTTTTTTAGTGGTTCAAATCTTGCGGAACGGCAATTTACACTCGCCGAGAGCCAAGTCCCTCCCGTTTTGTCGCAGAACAATCCCCCTACTGATGCAGGTACCCGTTAAGAGGATTAACGGGTACATTGTTTTTATAGAGGGAAAAATGGAGATGCGAGCCGGTGCTTCTTCCGGTATTGCCCATCTCTCCCAGTTTTTGACCCTGCTTTATCGTCTCGCCCCTTCTTACATATATGGTATCTAGATGCCCGTAGAGGGACTGGAAACCGTGAGGGTGCTGTACAACCACATATTTCCCGTATCCCCGGGGTTGATTGCCTACCGACGCTACTGTTCCCCCCATTGTCGCTTTAATGGCGGTTCCCACCGGACCGGCCAAATCTATTCCATAGTGCATTCTGCGGATCCCTGTAAAAGGATCATTCCTGTAGCCGTATCCGGATGTAAGCCGACCGGAGGAGGGATATACAAAGAGAGTCCCCATTGCTTTTTTATATTCGTACTCGTTGATCTCTCCACCGGGAACAAAAAGTGTCTCTCCGGGCTGAATTAACGCACTCTGCAGGTCGTTTGCGTCCAGGAGGTTCTCCATGGGTATTTTGTAGCGTGCCGCTATCATCTCCAGGGTATCACCCCGTTTTACCGTGTAGGGGATTCCGTCTATATCCGGAATTTTTAAATCTGTACCGGCCCTAACCCTTCGAACGTCTTCTATATCGTTAAAGCTTATTAAGGTACCCACGTCCAGATCGTACTCTGCAGCAACGTCGGAGAGGGTATCTCCGCTCTTAATGGTATAGCTGGATGTCTTTACCTTATCTACAATGGGAATATCCGCTATCCCGTACTCTCCCGAACCTCTAGCCTCACTCTCCGGGCTTACATAGTGGAGCATCTCCGTGTCTATTGATGATTCCTCCGGAAGTTGTATCTCTTCGGTTGAAACTATTACTCCGTCTCCATAATACTGATACAATACAAAAACTGCCGCTCCGAAGGCTGCAGCAGCAACCGCCAGGGTAAATATATGATTTCGTAACGATGTAACAGAGGGCAGAGTGAAATTGTCTCTGTATACCTTATTTCTTACGGCCCTGGCCGCTTTTATATATAGACGGTAAATGGAGCCGCTCAGCAGGCTCTCTCGCCTATTAGCCGGACTTTTGATGCTTACCGGTTTTTTACTGCTTACCAAGCTTTTACTGCTTGCCGGACTTTGGCCTGCTGTCGGTCTTTTGCCGATTGCCGGGCTTTTGATGCCTGCCGGACTTTGGCCGGATTTCCCGATGTTTTTTCCCTTTCTACTCACTACCTGTGTGTTCAGCAGATCTTCTTTACTTCCGACAGGCCTTTTAGGGAAGGAATGTGTGGAGAAGGGACGTTTTTTCGGATACCTTCCCCTTCTTTTTACGAGTATATCGGCTTCAAGTACCATCTATTAAGCTCCTCTTTATCATATCGACAAAACAGTAAAGAGATATTAATATGAGTTTGAAAGATTTGTAGAAGAACATGAAACTAACTCCATTACGATCTATAGTATACACGGCAATTACAGTGAGTCTACTTATTTCTGCAATGTTCGATATTCACACTGTATCGGGCTCCTCAATGAGCCCATCCCTCAAGAAAAACGAAACGGTTATTGTGTTTAGGTGGGCCTTCGGTTTACAGCCTCCCTTTATTCACCGATATATTGTACAGTGGGGTAACGTACAAGTGGGAGATGTCCTCATTTTAAGAGAACCTGAGAACCATACACGAGTCCTCAAAAGATGTGCCGGGATAGATGTCGAAGGCGGGAGATGTTACGTTTTGGGGGACAATTTCGATAATTCCAGAGATTCCCGACACTACGGCTATATTGAACTCTCCATGATAGAGGGGAAGGTAGTACCTGCACCGTGAAACAGGAAAAAAAACATTCCCTGACAGTAAGGCGTTTCTCTCTGTTTGTACTGTTTACCTCTCTATTTGTTATACTTCTCACAGCACGGTTTTTTCAGGTTATGGTTCTCAACTCAACAACCTCTACTTCCGCTGAAGCATCTGTTCCCAGCAGGGTGGAACGGGGACCAATTCTTGACCGAAACGGGAGAATACTGGCAATACAAACCAGACTCTATTCGGTAACAGCCTGGCTGCCTAACGTGAAAGATATAGAACACACCGCGGGAACTCTGGCTCCGCTCTTAAAGGTCGACCGACAGGATCTGCTCGATCGGCTGCGTTCAAGAAACGGTTTTATATATATACAGAGGAAAATCTCTCCAAGTACAAGCGAAGAGATCCGTTCTCTTATAGAAGAGGGAGAACTGCCGGGAGTCTCTCTCGAACCGGAATACGGGCGAAACTACCCGCAAAAAGAGCTGGCAGGGCACGTACTCGGTTATGTAGGCACAGACAACACCGGCCTCGACGGAGTCGAATTGACCCATGAACATATACTCTCTCCTGAAAAGGAGGACGAAGCCGCCCCTGCACACGGGAACCAGCTCTTCCTTACCCTGGATATTAATATTCAACACATGGCCGAAGAATTAGCCTCCAAAGCGCACAGAGAACACGATGCAAATTCTGTAATGGTGCTGGTTGTAGATGCAAAAAGCGGAAATTTTTTGGCGTGGGCCTCTACCCCATCATTCGATCCCAATCTGTTCTCCAGAGCCGAAGCAGAGACAAAGAGGAATCTGCCCATAGTCTCCTCCTACGAACCGGGGTCGGTATTTAAAGTATTCTCCATGGCTTCTATTATGGATTTGGGAGGCATAACCCCGGAAAGCACCTTTTATTGCGACGGAGCTTACGAAAAGGAGTTTTCCGACGACGAGACAGCGGTAATTAACTGTTTGAGCCATCACGGCGATGTGGATGCACAAAGAATACTCCAGTACTCCTGCAACGCCGGAGCGGCCTACGCTTCAGATACGGTAGACTCCCCGGACTTCTATACAAAACTTACCGATTTCGGCTTCGGGAACAGAACACACCTTCCCCTGCCGGGAGAGACATCGGGCATCCTCAGAAATTACTCGAGTTGGTCGGGACGAACCAAACCAACCATAGCAATAGGCCAGGAGGTTTCCGTAACTGCGGCTCAAATGGCCACTGCCGCTACCGCTCTTACCAATGAGGGGATAATTCTCCAGCCGAACCTGGTCAAACAGATAGTCTCTGCGGAAGGAGAGACTATAGAAGAGAACGAGCGAAACCCCGTAAAAAGAGTTGTAAGCCCCGAAGTGGCCAAGGCAATCCTTCTGATGATGGAGACGGCTACGGAAAAAAAAGGAACCGCCTGGCGGGCAAAGATTCCCAACGTACGTACCTCCGCTAAAACCGGCACAGCCCAAAAGGTCGATCAAGCTTCGGGGCTCTACTCACCACAGGCTTTTGTAGCATCCACCCTCAGCATTTTCCCAACCGATGATCCGCAGATAATTACCTATGTGGCAATAGACACCCCGAAGGGAGAAGATTTCTATGGAGGCAGAATTGCCGCTCCCCTGGTAGGGGAACTCGGAGAAAAACTGGTGAACTATCTCGGGATTCCCGCAGAGGATGAGACCGTCGCCACCCACTCCGGAGTTATACGCCTCCCCCAAATACCGGAGATAAAAATCGATGAGACCCTGCCGGACTTCCGGGGACTGCCTAAGCGGCGGCTCCTCCCGCTGCTCTCCGCAGAAGAACTGGATGCCTCTTTTGAAGGCGAGGGATGGGTTGTACGCCAAACTCCTCCTCCGGGGACGAGGGTAGAAGAGGGAATGGAAATTATATTGGAGTTTGAATGAGCGGGTATTACAAAAAAAATATATTATCCCTTAAAGAGCGATTTCCCCGGGCATATACTCTCCTGGAAGCTGCTGAGACAGGAGAAATTGAGAAGGTAACCGGACGCGGAGGCGTGCCTACACTACGTTTCAAGGGCAGATTCCTCCACTCCAAGCTGGACCCGCAAAAAGAGGCTGAGAGGATTATTCAGCGTTCCGTAGACCCGGGGGCGGAGGTACATGTCTTTATGGGTTTTGGGTACGGGTACCATATAGAAGAATACCTTCGCTCCCGGCCGAAGAAAATTGCCGTGGTAATTGAGAAAGAGGCGGCAATTCTCCGCAGCGCGATCGAGGCGAGAGAACTCTCTTCTCTCTTCTCCAACCCGCGGTTGAAGATACTCCTCGCACCCGAAGAGACTGAAATCCGCAGCCTCGTATCAATGTACTCCACCCGAAGGATATCCATTGTACATCTGGACCAGTTTATCAGAGATGCCCCCGAATACTACGGTACCGCGGCATCTATTGTAAGAGAGGTTACATCGAGAAGAGAAGTAAATAGTGCAACCCTCAACAGGTTCGGCAAGCTGTGGGTTCGCAATCTTGCAAAAAACATACCCGTTCTCGGGAAAGCGGAAGATGTAGGGAGTATT
>JBKHFZ010000059.1:0-13944 GCA_046539925.1 Spirochaetaceae bacterium | reverse complement strand
CTCCCTCATAAGAGCAGCCTCTGTATCTCTTCCCAGAGAGTCTGTTCGTGGTACGGTTTGGAGACAAAGCCGTCCATTCCGGCTTCCAGACACATAATTTTGTTTTGCTCGTAGGCATGTGCGGTAAGTGCAATTATGGGAGTTCGCCTTAACCCCTTCTCTTTTTCAATAGCACGGATTCTCCTGCTCGCATCCAGGCCGGTTACCTTGGGCATGGTAAGGTCCATAAGTATCAGATCGTACTCCCGCTCACCAAACACCCGCAGCGCCTCCTCTCCGTTTGATACCGAATCCGTCGTCCATCCCATAGCCGAAAGGGTCCTTTCGAGATAAAGCCTGTTTATAGCCTCGTCTTCGGCCAGTAACACCTGCTTCGATTTTTCTTTCCCTTCAAAAAGAGACTGGGGCAAGGGAGTATGCTCTTCCGGCTCTGCGGTCTCCTCCGCCTCTTTAACCGGCAGAATAACCGTACACACGGTACCCTCGCCCGGGGTGCTCTTCAAATCAATTGTTCCTCCCATGAGATCCACAATTGATTTTACCAGAGAAAGCCCCAAGCCCAATCCTGAAGAGACCTCCTCAGGAGAAGATCTAAGCTGTTTAAAAGGCTCAAAAACCTTCTCCTGCTGTTCAGCAGAAATCCCCCTTCCAGTATCTTTTACCCGGATTGTTAACTCTTCCCTCTCTTTCGAGTAACCAAGATGCACCTCTACTTCCCCCGCCTCGGTATATTTTACGGCGTTGTCGGCAAGATTCATCAGTATTTGGGCAATACGTTCCTTGTCGGAATTGAGAACTACCCCTCTACAGCTCGATCCGTCGCAGGAGGCGGTAAAGTAAAAAGAAAGCCCCTTTTCCTCGGCACTTTTTCGCAGTACCGGTTCCACCCACTCTGCAGTCTCATCTATTCTAAAGGGTGCCTTCGTAAGAGAGAGCTGCCCCGATTCTATTCGCGATACATCCAACAGATCGGAAATTACCCGAAACAGCTGACTCGAGGCGGTTTGGATCATATTGAGCAGCTCCTTTTGCCGGGAATCCAACCCGGTTTTTTCCATTAACTCCGACATCCCTATTATTCCATTAAGAGGGGTTCGAAGCTCATGGCTCACCCCTGCAAGAAAACGGCTTTTAATGCTGTTTGCCCGGGAGAGTTCTTCCATGGCGGAGGTCAGTTTGGCCGTCTGCTTTTTTACCTGTTTTTTTAATGAATATGACCACAACATGCTGAGCAGCAGAACAGCTGCAAGGATAAGCATCCCCACCGCGAATATTTTTACAAGCGGGTCGGGAGAGGAGCCGTATTCATACACACCAAACCACTTTTCGTAAATTCTATCGTACTCTCCCGACGTTTTGAGCAGGTTGAGCCCCTCGTTTATAAACGCCAGCAATTCGGCGTCTCCCTTTTTTACTGCTATGCTATAGGGGCGCTGCAGAAGCGGCTGCGAGAGAACCCTAATTTCATCATAGCCTCGCTCCTGTAAAAGCTGCACCCCCTGCACCATCCCCATCACCGCGCAGTCCGCCCTTCCCGCCCTAAGCTCTGGAAGTAGGGCCTCCCATTCGTCAACTGTAACTATCTCCTCTCCTATCTCCTGTTCTATTAGATAATCGTGGGCCAAATCTCCGGTTTGGACCAATATACGCGAGCCCTCCAGATCTTTCAAATTTACGATTTGAGATCTCTCCGGTACAAATACTCCGTAGGAGGCAAGAAAATGGGGGATGGAGAAATCTACTTGTTTTGCTCTCTCTTCTGTTTTGTACATACCGGCGAGTATGTCGATCTCGCCTCTCTCTATTTCTTTCCTCACCTCTTCCCAGGGGCCAAGGTTTATTCGAATATCAAGATTCATAATTTCGGCAATTCTTCTTAAAATATCGATGTTAAAACCTTCCGGCTCGCCGGCCTCGTTAAGGTACTCGAAGGGAGGATACCCCCAGTCGCTTCTGGCAATAATGCCTGTTCTGCGATACTCTTCGGAGTCTTTGTCCGAGGAGGTTAAGGGGACAAAGACCTCTGTCTCCGGTTTCTGTTTTTCCGGATAAAAAAGGAATAATCCGGCACCTATAAGGAGAAGGATAGCGGCAACTGGAAAAACTGTTTTTTTCATGCTACTACAATAATGAATGCCCTCAGGTATGGCAATAGCTTTTTTGGAGTTTTTTTGGATTTTTACAAGGACCGCGTCTCCGCGGAAAAAGGTGATTTTACTAATTACTACTTGCTACTTTTTGAATAATTGTTGACAGCCCCTACCCCGGTCCATACATTTAGGGTATACATTCAGGTATTCCGCCACCCAGAGGAGCTGAGCCCAATTAACCGCACACAGATACATCAATATATAACACCCCGCAGCATCTCCTCCGTGGCGGGCCTGGTGATCCTCTCCTTTTTATCGATTTTGGGGAACTATCTTCATTTGCCACTGTTTTTTAATGTGGACCTTATTTTCGGCAGCATTGCTGCTATGGTGGCCCTCCATTACTACGGCCCCCTGTGGGCTGTCCTGGTTGCAGCCGGAGGTGCATCCTACACCTACCTTCTGTGGAACCACCCCTATGCAATTGTCATATTTACATGCGAAATGCTCTTTGTTGCCATGGCATACAAAAGGGGAAAAGAGAACATTATCTTAACCGATACTCTCTATTGGCTTGTCCTCGGCATGCCCTTGGTATTTTTCTTCTACTATCTGGTAATGGACATGGACCTCTCTTCCGCTCTTCTTATTATGCTCAAGCAGAGCACCAACGGCATATTCAACGCCCTTCTTGCCGTGCTCATTATCTACCTTGCAGAACACCTTTTCCCCGGTCTCTCAACAAAACGGGGAGAGCTTACCATTCCCCTCTCCAAGACCCTTTTTATTGCAGCTGTTGCCTTTGTCTTCTTCCCGTCCCTTATAATCACGGTGGTATTCAGCAGGCTGCAGGTTCACAGCGTTCAGGAGGATGTACAGACAATGCTCACGAGCATGTCCGGCTCCTCCCAAATAACCCTCCACAATTGGTTTAAGGAGGATGTAAATACAATTCGCAGCATAGGAGATATGTCGGCAGGGTACACCGATAGAGTAACCTCAAAGGATAAGTCGTGGCTCTCCTCTGCCCTCCAGATAAACCTCCATTTTGTCTCCTGGGGAGTGTTCGAGTTCGGGTCCGACGGAAACGGTGTACCCCTGTTTACCGGCGGCACTAAAGTACCGGAGGCAGTTTCCGCTCTGGGAAAAAGCGATTTAGACGATACAGAATCGGGAAAAGACAGGAGCAAAGGAATAACCCTCAACAGCAGCGGCCCCATGGGCAGAGAGTTGCTTCTGTATGTGCAAAAAAACCCTTCGGCCAGATCATCGCCACTGCTGGTAATTATTACTCCAATAATAAAAGAGTCCGAAATAGAGGGGTATTCATACGGTGCTATCTCCGGCAGGCGTATAGATTCTCTGTTAGAAGCGGCTACAGGCAGCTGGAGCATTAATGCCGCCCTTGCAGATGCGGATAACCATATTATCTCGCACACCGGAGCCATTACAGGAGCGCTTACCGACTATTTTGATAAAGACGAAAACAGTATAAGCTGGATAAATAGAGAAGTTGCTCTGTGGACCCCAAAGGCGGAGGCCAACAGGTCGATTATGACGAGATGGAACTCTTCCGTGTTTATCCAGGAAAAACGGGTAGAGGCAGGGATGGGACTGAGATTGATTTTTACCGCCGATGTAGGACCCTACGAGTCCCGGCTCCATCGCAGTTCTCTCTTTATCCTCCTGTCGATACTTATAGTTGTTACAGCCGCAGTCTTTATAGCTGCTGCAGTGAGCACGCGTGCTCTAAAGCCGCTAAACCGGCTCTCCTTGATAACAAAAGATCTTCCAGAACGTGTAGAGAACAGCGAAACCGTGCAGTGGCCGCAGACACGTATCTTCGAGGTAAACGAGCTAATACAAAACTTCGAGCTTATGACCCGCAGCCTCTCGGAAAAATTCGTGGAACTCTCGGAGACAAACGTTGAACTAAGCCAGGCAAAGCTCATGGCCGACTCTTCCAATCGGGCAAAGAGCGAATTTCTCGCACACATGAGCCACGAATTCCGTACTCCGATGAACAGCATTATTGGCCTAACCGACCTCCTCATAGATTCCGACCACGACGAGAAGACAAAACAGCATCTAAAATACATTCAGGACTCCGCCTACAGTCTATTGGGACTTATTAACTCTGTCCTCGATTTTTCGAAGATGGAAGCCGGCAGCCTGGAACTTCATGAAGAACCCTTTAGTCTGCGGGAGCTTATTCAGTCGGTTATGGGCCTCCTTCGGGTGCAGTCCGACAAGAAGTCCCTCTCCCTGGAATGGGTGGCGGAGGATAATGTCCCGGACACACTTATGGGAGACAGGGGAAAACTCATCGAGATCCTCAACAACCTCATCGGCAACAGCATAAAATACACAAAAGAGGGCTGGATACGTCTTGATATATCCGCTCCGGATAAAACTGATGACTTTGTCAGACTGAACTTCAAGGTGACGGACACCGGCAAAGGCATTCCAAAGGAGCGCCTCGAGGAGGCCTTTGAGAGCTTCTCCCGTATAGAGAGCGCCACAGCGCCCTCCTCCGGAGGAACAGGACTGGGTCTGGCAATAGTAAAGAAACTTACAGAGATGATGGGCGGCACGGTAAGTGCAGAGTCGACTCCCGGCAAAGGCAGCACCTTTGAGGTTACCCTCCCCTTCGACCTGAGTCTTTGAACCACTTCCTATTATTCTACGAGGCTCTCGGGATACATAGGCAGTTTTTCCGCCCTGTAGGAACGGTAACCGCGATAGCTTTCCGGATCCGGATCTTCGAGATATACACTTAAAACCTCCCGTGCCGGCATACTTGAATCCGTCTCGATAATGCGTGCGGAGATCTTCATTGTGTGTACCTCGTTGTTTTCGAAGTCGAAAAGCTCCATCGGCTCGCCCTCAAGAGAACGGGTTATACCGCCAAAGCAGATTAGACGGTTTCCATTGGGAAGATACCGGGCATCTCCAATAAAGGGAGTAAAGAGTTCGGATCCGTAGCGACGGCCGAACTCCCAGATCTGTCGAACCTCCATGGCTTCCGGATCCACCTCGTATTCCACCGCCCGCGAATAGTTGTCCTTGGGAGTCAGGGGATTCTCGTAGGATCGCTCGTTCCCGTTGTCGTACAGGAGCACCCGCCGGGGATTTTCCGGATGAAACGAAGGAGCATGCTGCCCCCACTGCCACTGGAAGGAGGATTCGGAGCTCGCGTCGTTTGAGCCTGCCTCATCGGAGCCGGCGGGATCCAACAGATGCTCTTGGAGGGAGAGGGGCCAGTGCTCGTGGTTTCCCAGTATCCATTGCAGTTCCCCGCTTTCCCGGTGTACTTTTACCACGGCACTCTGATCGCGGCCGGAGACAACAAAGCTGTCGTCGGAGGGGTTGTAATCGATACCGTTCAGGTGGAGCCAATCGGTCTCTTCGAGATTTAGGGGCTGCCGCGGTCGGTTCGGATCGAGAATCTCCCGGAAGTCCCAGCCTTGAACCACCTCTCCCGTCTCGGCGTCAATCTCCACCACCCCGTCGTCGTAGGAGTCGGGGGCGCTCGAGAGAGCAAGTATATTGCCGTTAGGCATAAGAGCCACGTCGTGATGGAGGCCAGTCTGCACCTCTCCCCTCACCCGCACTGTCCTGCCAAGCAAATCAATTTCGATTAACTCGTCTCCCTCCCCCTCGAACTCTCCCTTCCCTACAGCCTCGTTTCTGCGTTCGACCAAAAAATTGCCGTTTTCCAGTCTCTCGAGTACGTGGCCAATCTCTTCTTTGTAGTACCACCGGACTCTCCCGTATTCATCGATTGCGGAGGGCAAGGGATGAAAATCTCCCTCTTCATCGTAATACCCAAGATGCATAAATATCATTCCAGGAGAGATTTTATCCGGGATGTGCCTCTCCACCTTTACATCCGGATAATATGAGGGTAACGGTTCCGTGCGGATCGTCCTGCTGCGGGTGTACACATCTCCCCCGCCGGTTCGCACCTTGAACTCAACCTCGTTCTTATAATCGGGGTAGAGACCGAGTATAGGTACCTCGTGGCGGCGGGAGAGCCCGGAAAAGGTGACTCGAAGATCCTTCCCGTCGCGTCCGCGAATTCGAAGGCTCACCTCCGATTCTTCCCGGGTGTCGACCCTGGCCATCGCGCTTAACGGAGCTTTTTCGGAGAGCTCCAGGGAGATGCGAACAGGCTGGAGAGCCCGAAACCCCATATATCCTAAAGAAACCGCGACGGCAAGTATAGATGCCGCCAGAAGAGCTGTAACAAGTGTGTTTTTCTTACTCATATAACCGAAGTGATAATAATAGAGACCCTCTAATTGTGCAAGTGAGAAACTCTGCGAACTGTCTATCAAATGGATAAGCATGCACAAACTCATCTTCCAAACAGATCCTGCCCGAACTGCCGCCTCGATTATACACTGTACCAGGTGTCGAAGGGAGGAGAGTAGCAGAAAGTCCTCTTTCCGCAGCCTTCCCTTAACAGGATGTTTTCGTTAAGATAAAATTCATGGAAGAGGAAATAATACGAAGTCAGAGGGAACTGAGCGAGCTCATCGGTTGCCCTGGCAGGGAAAAACCCGTGCGGGAGTACTTAAAAACACGTCTTAAAGATGCCGCGGACGAGCTGGGAGAGGATGGAGCCGGCAATCTCTTCGCCGTGGTGAGGGGATCCGATGAGAGCAGCGCGAGAAAGGTTCTTCTGACCGCTCACATGGACGAAGTCGGTTTTATGGTCAGTCACATAGAAGAGTCCGGTTTTCTCCGTGTAGCGAGTCTGGGGGCAATAGACACTCTCCTTCTCTCAGGTACGCCGGTCCAGTTTGTCGGCACCGCGGGGAAAAAGCTCTACGGCGTCTTTACCAGCATCCCTCCCCATGTAAGAAAAAATGGAGAGAAATCCGCAGTTCCGGCTTTGGAGGAACTCTCCGTCGACATTGGCCTCTCTACGAGGGAGGAGGTGGAGCTTCACGGCCTCTCCGTGGGAAGCGTGGGAACCTTTCTCTCTCCTTTTCGGGAGCTGGAGGGAGGAGCCCTAATGGGAAAAGCCTTCGACGACAGAAGCGGCTGCAACATAGCTCTGCAGACGGCCCTCCGCTGGTCGGAAGGTTCTCCAGAGGACAAGCCCCAAAACACACTTATATGCCTCTTTACCAGCGCCGAGGAGCACAATCATTTGGGTGCACGGTCGGCCGCCCTGTCTCATGAGGCGGATGTGGTAATTGCACTGGAAAACACCACCACTACCGACATTCCCGGGGTCGCGCCGCATCAAGTCGTTACCAGCCTCGGCAAGGGTCCGGCCCTTACGGTAGCCGACAAAAGCTACATTGTGCCGGAGCATCTGTTGGAATTTATCCAACAGACTGCACGCACCCACGGTATCCCCTGGCAGTACAAAAAACCGGTCTACGGCAGTACCGACGCAGGCTCTCTCTACGTACTCGGAGGAGGGACCCCCGCCGCGCTCGTATCGGTTCCCTGCAGGTATATCCATGCACCCTCCGGCATCACCCTCGCCTCCGACCTTCGAGACAGCGCGGAACTGGTGTATCAAGTATGCAGGGAGTATAGATAGAGTTACGGGTTACCCAATGGATAGTAGTTAGAATCCAATAACTAAAGCGCTTTAGGTAATAGAAACATGGATTTTTTTTACGCACTAAAACCATTTATAGAAACAATAAACTCAGGAATCGGCGGAACTATAGGCCTCTTTTTATTTGGCTTGCTCATTATTACTGGTGCAGGAACCAAACTCAGCTATAGCGCCGACATTATTGCAGACCGAACCGGATTGGGGGAGGCGGTAGTTGGAGCTGTACTGCTCGGTGCGGTAACATCTCTCTCGGGCCTTACTGTAACACTATTGGCTGCTGGGAGAGGTTTACCGCAGCTTGCAGTCTCTAATGCATTTGGCGGAATTGCCATTCAAACAGTTTTTCTCTCGATTGCCGACCTTACATATAAAAAATCGAACCTCGAACATGCAGCAGCCTCTGTCGAGAACATAACACAGGGAGCGTTGCTTATTATTATGCTCTCAATTGTTCTGCTTGCCGGTATTGGACCGGATATCCGAATATTTCACGTACATATTGCTACTCCCCTTATGGTTCTTGCCTATGGTTTCGGAATACGGATGGTACATCATCAGCATAACTGGCCGATGTGGCACCCCCGTATGACTGCAGCCACAATAAAAGACCAACCGGAAGAGGCTTCATGGCAGGACAAATCTATTATGCCGATTGTAGCGACTTTTCTTATTAGTGCTATAGCAATTATCATAGCAGGTTTTATCTTAACCGAATCTTCCGAGGCATTGATACGTCATACCGGCCTCACCGAAAGCTTCGTCGGCGCACTTCTTGTTGCAGCCGGAACTTCTATTCCGGAACTCGTAACTGCAGTGGCAGCGGTAAAACACGGTTCACCGACCCTGGCCGTTGGAGGAATCATCGGTGGCAATATTTTCGACACCCTCTTTGCAGGTGCTGCAGACATTGCCTATACCGAAGGTTCCGTGTACCACGCCCTCTCCCGGCAGGAAAGTTTTCTTATCAGCCTTACTATTCTTCTTACCGCCATTCTTTTAACCGGCCTACTGCACCGTCAAAAAGAGGGAGTTGCCAACATCGGTTTTGAGAGCTCCGCGGTTATCGTACTCTATATACTCGGGATGATTATTATAGGTACTGCCTGACCGCCCACACCTTTCCCTTTGCTTGGAAATTTTCGGCTCTACAGAACGTTTAGCCTTGCAAGAAAGACTCAGGGCTCAGCACCTGTATATCTGAGAACGGGAAAAAATCTTCCGGGTTGTAACCGATAAGCAGATGAATATTCTCTCCGTGCATGAGCGCGGCAATATTGGCATGGTGAATTCTTTTTCCCCTCAGGTCATGCTTCCGAACAAGAGACAGGAGTTCGGAGCTTACCAGCTCACCGCGCATCTTCGTAATAATCCTCTCGTTTTCAGCTTTCAGTATTCCCGGTAGAGACGGTAATAATATCATAATCCTCCTCCGCAGCGGCCTCCGGCACCTTTTTCACCACCTCTTCAATTATGGTTTTGAGTTCTGCAGGTTTCTTCAGCCGCTGGAGTACTTGAGGATCTATATCCCGTATGTGTATCGATTTCATACCGGTATTTTGATGCTACCATATTGTCAAGACAATACGTCGGTACTGTCGCCGTAACTGTCTCTTATACCGCCATGTTCGGCCACTACCTCCTTAATCGTATCTATTACCGTATCAGGATCGGCTTCGTGGATAACTCTTTCTCCAATTCTTACGGTGGGTCCCTTATCGCAGTTTTCGCTGCAGAAAGCAGCCTGAACGTTGAGGGCACCCGCGTATTCTCCTTTTTCCGCCTCCGCGAGGACCCTTTGGAGTATGCTCTGGGATCCCTTTACGAAGCAGCTGGTGCCCACGCAGATGCTCACATCCACACCCTCCTTTCCCGAGTCCTCAGCGGAGAGAAGGCTGAAAGAGGCGGTGTCGATTCGTTTTCTGCCGGTGTAGGTGGTATGCAGAAGGCTGTGCGCCTCCGGGCTGCCGGGTTTTTCTCCGAGAAACCGCGTGTAGAGATCGAGGAGGAAGGGGTTCTGCACGGAGTTGTGAATCGCTTGCATACGATCGCCGGTTTTTAACACTTCCGCGCGTCGCTGCAGGGTGTCGGGGGTTTTACCCACAGGCTGCCCGGCCCCGCCGATGCATCCTCCGGGACAGGCCATCACTTCGATTAAATCGTATTCGCACTCTCCCTTTTTCACCGACTCGGCTACCTTTCCCGCTTCCCCGAGCCCCTGGACCGTCAGAACTCTAATGGATGTGTCTCCCGTGTAGCGGACCACCGCTTCGGCTACTCCTCCGGCGTTTGCGAAGATGGTACCCGCCCCCGAACTGTAGGCCATGGGCAGATCCATTGCCGAGGGGAGGAGCTCCTCGAAGCGGATACCGAACATCTTCAAAAGCGAGCCGAGCTCCCTGGTTGTCAAAACATGATTGACATGGTTGCGGTCGTCTCGAGAAAGCTCCGGCCGGTTCTTCTCGAATTTCTTGGCGGTACACGGCATTATCGACACTACGGAAAGTTCTTTCCCCCCGTCGAGGGCACCCTCTTCCCGCAGAATGGGGCCTGCAATGCTGCCGACCATGGTCTGGGGGGACATGCAGCTGGAAAGGTTTTTTAAAAGTTCCGGATAATACTGCTCTGCGTATTCCACCCATGCGGGGCAGCAGGAGGTAAAAAGCGGCAGATTATCCCCCTTCTCCCTTCGCCCGAGAAATTCCGCGGACTCTTCGAGTACCGTCATATCCGCTCCAAAAGCCGTGCTGTATATACGGTCGAAGCCGACCATCCGCAGTGCGGTGGCCATGAGGCCTCCTACATCTTTGCCCTCCATCCCGAAAATCTCGCCAAAAGCCGCCGGAACCGCCGGCGCCACCTGTACCGCCACCAGCTTGTTCGGGTTTTCCAGGTCGGCGAGCACCGCCTCGACCTCACTCTTGGGAACGATTGCTCCGGTGGGACAGACAGCGGCGCATTGCCCGCAGTTGACACAATCGACTTCGGACAGGCTCTTGTTGAACGCCGGGGTCACCCTCACCTCTTCTCCCCGATAGGCAAAATCGATTGCCCCTATTCCCTGGATTTCGGCGCAGTAGCGCACGCAATCGCCGCAGAGAATGCACTTGTTGGGGTCTCGTACAAGGCTGTCCGAGAGCTCGTCCTTTTTTGCCGTCTCTCTGGTACGTCGAAAGCGGATATCCCGCACACCGAGTTTGTTGGCAAGGTCCTGGAGCCGGCAGTCTCCCGCCCTCTCGCAGGAGGGACAGCTGTAGTCGTGGTTGGCGAGGAGGAGCTCGAGGTTCATTTTCCTCATCTCCCGCAGCTCCCGGGTAGCGGTTTTTATTACCATCCCTTTCCGTGGAGGTTCACAGCAGGAGGCCACGATGCCCTTTCCCTCGACCTCTACGATACAGAGCCGGCAGGCCCCGTAGAGACTGAGTTCGGAGTGATAGCAAAAGGTGGGAAGATCGATCCCCGCCTTTCTCACCAACTCGAGGATATTCCGCTCCCCCTCAATAGGGACTTCTATATTGTTTACAGTTGCCGTTTCTTTTACTGTCTTTTTCTGACTCGTCATATCGCAGCTCCTATGGCATTGAATTTGCATACATCTATACAGGCTTCGCATTTGATGCAAAGCTCCTGGTCTATGTGATGGGCTTCCCTTTTGTCGCCCTTGATCGCCCCCACCGGACACTTTCTCGCACAAAGGGTGCACCCCTTGCAGAGCTCCGCATTGATGGCCAGGGGAGTGAGGGCCTTGCAGTTGCCGGTTGGACAGCTCTTCTCGAGCACGTGGGAGAGATACTCCCCGCGAAACTGCCTTATGGTGGAGAGGACCGGAGACGGGGCGGATTTTCCCAATCCGCAGAGGCTGGTGGCAGCGATGTTTCTCCCCAGATCTTCGAGAAGAGTGATGGTCTCTTCGGTTCCCTCGCCGTTGATAATATCGTCGAGGAGCTCCAGCATTTGTCTGTTTCCCTCCCGGCAGGGTACGCACTTCCCGCACGACTCGTGCTGGGTAAACTCCATAAAGAAGCGGGCGATCTGTACCATGCAGGTAGAGGTATTCATAACCACAAGACCGCCGGAACCTATCATTGCCCCGTATTCATAGAGAGAATCGAACTCGAGGGGAACGTCCAGATGCTCCTCGGTGAGGCAGCCCCCCGAGGGGCCGCCTATTTGAACCGCCTTGAAGGCCCTATTATCTATGTTTCCATCGACATCGACCACGCCGCCGCCTATATCGAAGATGATCTCCCTCAGAGTGGTTCCGAAGGGAACCTCTATAAGCCCGGTATTGGCCACATGGCCGGTGAGGGCGAAGGTCTTTGTACCGGGGGATCTGTCGGTCCCGATTTTTCGATACTCCTGCTCCCCATCGAGGATGATGAGGGGAACGGCTGCCAGGGTCTCTACGTTGTTTACCACCGTCGGCTTGTCCCAGAGTCCCTTCTCCGCGGTTCTCGGCGGCTTGGGCCTGGGCATGCCGCGGTTGCCCATAATGCTGGAGACCATGGCGCTTGCCTCCCCGCACACAAAGGCCCCGGCACCCTCCATAACGGAGAGTTTTAGCCCTGTCCCGCTGCCGAAGAGCCTATCTCCGAGAAGTCCGACTCTCTCGGCTTCCTCTATGGCCTTCCTTATTCGGGCTACGGCAAGGGGATACTCGGTTCTCACGTATATGTACCCTTCCCGGGCACCGGTTGCCCTGGCGGCTATCATCATCCCCTCCACCACCGAATGGGGATTCCCCTCCAGGATGGATCTGTCCATAAAGGCACCAGGGTCGCCTTCATCCCCGTTGCAGATAATTATTTTTCTATCCGACTGCTGAGCAAGGGCGAGCTCCCACTTCTTCCCTGTGGGGAAACCCCCACCCCCGCGGCCCCTGAGACCGGCGCTCTTTATCTGCGAACAGATCTCCTCGGGACTTAGTGAGGTGTAGGCCCGCTCGGCGGCCTCATACCCGCCGCCGGCAATGTATTCGTGGATATCTTCCGGGTCGCAGTTCCCGCATTTTTTCAAAACTACCCGGTTCTGCTGCGTGTAGAAGGGAATATCACGGCTTCCGCGGCAGGTTTTTCCGCTTACCGGTTCCCTGTAGAGGAGACGCTCCACGGGTCGTCCCCCGAGAATGGTCTCTTCGATAATCTCATCGACATCGGAGAGGCTTACATGGGCGTAGAGAATACCGTCGGGTTCTATGGTCACTAGAGGTCCTACCTGGCAGAATCCCTGGCAGCCGCTGCCCGTCACGAGGTTATCCGGCGCCTCTTCCTCGGCCTTGAGACGGACACTCACGCCGAGGCCCCTCTCCCTTTGCCTCTCTTCGAAGGCCTGCATTATTTCCAGTGAGCCGTTTGCCAGACATCCGGTACCCGCGCAGACGATGATTCGGCGGTTCACCTCTTTCCGCACTCCGATATAATCGTTTTTGATTTTTTCAAGACTAACTGGCGACATATTCCGGCTCCTCTACCTTGATCCCGTCTATCAATTCTTTTATCTTCTCTTCACTTACCTGCCCATACACCTTGTCGTTTATTACCACCACCGGCGCCAAACCGCAGGCTCCCAGACAGGAGACGGTCTCCAGCGTAAAGAGCAGATCCCTGGTATTCTTCTGTTTCTCCGAGAGACCGAGATGCTTTCGAATTGTCTCGATCAGCTTTCCCGAACCTTTTACATGACAGGCAGTCCCGTCGCAGACTTTAATTACGTATTTTCCCTTCGGCTCCAGAGAGAAGTGGCTGTAAAATGTAGCCACCCCGAAGACCTTGGCCGGGGAAAGTCCCAACGCCGTGGAGGTAAGGGTTAACACCTCTTCGGGGAGGTACCGATACTCCTTTTGTATCTCCTGAAGGATGGGGATGATCTTCGAGGGTTCGAAATCGAAATCCTCCAGGATTTGCCATACTCGTGTGATTTTCTCTGTAGACATAGTTACTCCTCTATTTTAGATGTAAGAGATCTTTACCTCTTTTAGCAGTTTCTCCGTCAGGATTTTTCCGATCCGAGTGACGATGTTTCTTCTTATCTCCAATCCCACCGGAATATTCGGGTCCTGGTGGGCGTTGTTGATCCTGGTACCCACGAGAAATTCTATTTCATCGCTCTCCCGCAGCAATTCGATAATTTCGGTGGCCCCGTTTTTCTCACGAATCTCGTGTTCCTCCTGTTCCAGCAGCTTGGCTGTTCGCTCGAGGGTAAAGATTCCCTCTGTAACCAAATCCGCGCCCTCCATTTTAGAAGTAGGGGGCAGCTCCGAGTCGATACAGCCTA
>JBKHFZ010000058.1:0-14150 GCA_046539925.1 Spirochaetaceae bacterium | reverse complement strand
TACCAGGTATCAGTTGGTAGCTGAGCTGTTTCAGGCCGAGTGCGAGGCAGCGGCCGAAACTGCCGACCCTGCCGGTCAAGCTGAAGCTGCCGGTCAAGCTGAAGCTGCCGGGCCGCGGTGGCTCTCCTCCCTCCGTCTTATTGCGCGGGAGTCGGCAGAGGCCTACAGGGGGGAGGTCGAACCCTTCGTCTTATTGCTGGACACTCTCTACACCTCTGCGGAGGTAATAGAAAAAAAGTTTCCCCTCGATTCCTCTAGGGCTTCAAAGCTTCGTGCTGTGAAAGACTTTCGAAAAACTCCAGACCTGTGCTCAGGGACGGACTTTTTCGAACCGGCGGCATCCATCCTGATGGAGATTATCAAAATATCCGCCGCGTTTATTGGGGGGCATATCGTTATAGCGCCCCGAGCTGCCGAACTCCCGCGAAACTGCTGCTGCAGAATGCTCGGACCGCTCTCCGCCGCTGTGTATCTGATGCTCAGGGAGGGCGGGAAGGAGAGAGTCGAAATCGGGATTCACGATGATGGGGGAATGCCGTCGCTTTCAATATCCTCGGAGGCCGATCTCCACAAAACGACGCCGGAGAACTTGAAGGATTGCGGATGTATTCGTACAGGAGTCGATGCGGCCGGAAAAACTTCCTGTATACCCAGCCACGTTTCGGGCCGTTACACCTGTAAAAGGGGAGCCGGAACACTTCGGCTTCTCCTCTATCGCCGACACTTAACCGCTGACAAAGGAGGATAGCTGTGAACGCTCCATTTTTTAGCCTGCCCTGCCGATACATAGGAGAAGAAGATTTTTAGGAGGACAACTGGTATGCACACTACCGTATTCAGGCGGATTATTCTCTTTATCCTTGCCGCTACTGTGACGCTCTCTTATGCGGCCGGAGAAGATGAAGACAGAGATAATGAGGATGAGGAAAAGAGGATTTTTGATGTTGAGGTTTTACTGGAGGAGTTCCACTCCTTAGAGGGTGAAGAGTCGATAGAGGTCGACACTAACGATAACGGCAGTATCGACTACTTGTATAAAACACATGAGAGCGGCGAAAAGAGAGCGGAAGTTCTGGATTACAACCACGACGGCAAAATGGACGATTTCTATTACTACGACGAAGGGGTACTTCAGCGGAGAGAAATTGACTCCAACGGAAACGGCAGAATTGATATCTGGGTGCACCTTGACGAGGGTGTCTATGTGAAGAAATTCGAAAGGGATTCGAATCATAACGGCGAGGTGGATGTAGAAAAAGACTACGAAGAGGAAGCCGAACAGAGGGAAATGGAGAGATAGACCCGAGAATGGAGAGAATGGTTTCCGGATTACACGCGATAGAAGAGGTTCTCAAGAGAGGGAATGTGTCGGGCACCCTTCTTGTAGAAAAGCGGAATAAGCGAATAGAAGGTATTATACAGCTCGCCGAAAAAGAGGGGTGCCGTGTAAGGCAGGTCAGTCGCCGAGAGATAGAGGAAGCCTCCCCGGGGCATGGTGCAAAGGATGCTCTGCTGATAAAGGATGAAAAAAGGGAGGAGCAGGAGAAAGGAAGGGATCTCAAGGAATTTGTAAAGACAATGAGCAAGGGGGGAGATTCACAGTCCCTGGTGATTCTGCTGGACGGAATAACCGACCCCCACAACGTGGGTGCTGTTTTGCGCAGCTGCGATCTCTTCGGAGTAGACTTGGTGGTTATTCCCTCCCGTCGAAGCGCAAAGGTAAATGAGACGGTGCAGCGCACCTCCGCAGGAGCCGGTTTTTATGTGCCCGTGGCAGTGGAGACGAATATGCGGCGCGCGGTTACGGAGCTAAAAAAAGCGGGGTACTGGATCTTTGCCGCGGATGTGCACGGAGAGGCGCCGTGGCACATCGATATGAAAGGCAGGCTGGCCATCGTGCTGGGGTCCGAAGACAGGGGTGTGCGGAGAATTGTAAAAGAGGAGTGCGACGGAGCGGTGTCTATACCAACAAGAGGACACGTCGACTCTTTTAACGTCTCCGTAGCTGCCGGTATTCTTATGTACGAGTACTGCCGGCAAATGAAGGCAGAGATAAAAACAATAGAGAAGGGGTAACTCCTAGGGGGAAAAGAAGTTTTTCCCTATATCACCTCTCGTCCAGGCCCCTTCGAACTGTATTCTCCTTGTACCCTTGTAGGCTCTCGAATTGGCCTCGACTATATTGTCCCCAAGCCCCACCACCGTAAAACTGCGCCTTCCGTTGGTAAAGACCTCCTGTGAACGGTTTCGAGTATAGGTGGCACCGTGAAATATCAGAATATCACGCTCCGGGAAGACGTTTTCTATCTGAACCGGTATGTCTTTCCCGTTTTTATAGGGGTAACCCTCTCCAGCTATAACCACTCCGACGGAGGAGTTTCTGCTCAGACAAAGAGAAAAGGTATCGAGCTGCTGCTCGTAAACAGCCTCCATAAGATTGCCGAAATCCGAGGTAATAAGAGGAATAATCGCCTGTGCTTCCGGGTCTCCGAAGCGGACATGAAAACTGGTAACAAGGGGTCTTTTATCGCTTATTATAAGGCTTATAAAAAGTATGCCCCGATAAGTCAGACCTTCCTTTTTTAAACCGTGCAGCGTCTTTTCTACAATATTGTCAAGAATATTTCTGTGTTCTTCTCCGGATATAATGGGAACGGGGCACACAGCCCCCATGCCGTTTGTAATTGCTCCCTCTTCGTTGTCCCGGGCTTTTGAGTAGTCCGAAGCCAGGGGCAGGGGCAGATAATTCTTGCCGTCTACCAGGGAGAGTATAGAGAGGTTATATCCATCCACAAAGGGTTCGGCAAGAAGAGTGTCTTCTTTTAAGACGGTACTCCCGAAATCAAGAAGTTCCTCCCGCGATTCGGACTCAAAGGTTCGTCCATACCGGGCCAGGCCGTTTTTCTTTAATACAACCCTTCCCGGGTGAGACTCGAGATACTCCCGGAGTCTCTTCTCGCTGTCGATGTGTTCGGATTCTGTTGTAGGTATGGAGTGGCGTTTCATAAAAGCATTGGCAAACTTTCGGTCGGTCTCTATCCTCGCCGCCTCCTTTGAGGCTCCCAAAACAGCAAAACCCTCAGCCCTCAGCTTGTCCACGACCCCCGCCGCCTGTGACCATTCGCTTCCGCAAAACACAAAGTCTATACCTCTGTCTGCACACGTTCGAAGAACCTGTGCAGGATCGGTAATGTCGATTCCCTCGATGTTTTCGGCTATCTCTCCGGTTCCGGCGTTGCCGGGTGCAGCGTACAGAGCGCTGATGCGGCGGCTTTTGGAAAAAGCCCAGGTAACTGCATGCTCTTTTGCCCCCGAGCCGATAACGAGAACTTTCAATTCTTCCTCCCTCTATGCTGTGTGTGAGTGTACGAGCATGGTGCTGTTAAGTGGACCGTAACACCGTCAATGTAATTAATCAATAGAGGGCGGTTGGTAATCTCCATGCTCGGCAAGATATTCCCTGCACAGCCTTCGGTAACAGTCACCGTCGTTACACCGCATAAGGGCGTCTCTTAGAGAGGATCCGTTCTTCAGCCCCTTGGTGTAGGCGGCAAAATGCTTTTTCATCTCCTTCACCGCAACGCGTTCTCCCCTGTAGTACAGGGCCTTTTTATAGTGGCGCAGGGCGGTTTCTATACGGGTAAGAGCTGTGTTTTCCCCGCCGGCTGCGCTCCACAGCTCCCGACGGGAAGAGAGCAGCCGGCGGGCACGGGAAAAAATCGAAGGATTGCCTATGGCTCCCCGGGCGCACATAACTCCACGGCAGCCGGTGTGGGTAAGCATGCGGTGCACATCTTCCGCGCTAAAAAGATCCCCCGAGCCTATTACCGGTATACGGCAGGTGGATGCGAGGTCGGAAATGTGTTCCCAGTCTGCAGTACCGGAGTAGCCCTGCTCGCGTGTTCGCGCATGGAGGCCGATAGCTTCGGCTCCTCCTTCCTGTGCAGCACAAGCGGCTTCTTTATAGGTAATCGAACGGGAGTCCCAGCCGGAGCGTATTTTTACCGTTACCGGCGTATCGGTGGAGGAGGCGAACCTGGAGACAATTCGGTAAATTGTCTCAGGAGACCTCATAAGAGCCGCTCCTGCCCCCGTTTTTACCACTTTGGGTACGGGACACCCGCAATTTATGTCGATAAGAGTAGGAGCATAGGAGAGAACCGCTTCGAGGCACCGTTCGGCCTGTTCCGGGGTGGAGAGAAAAAGCTGGATCCCGAGATATTCTTCCCCCTCTCCTCTCTCCATCAGGGCGAGGGATTTGGAGTTGCCCCGCGCCACCGCTTCTGCGGATACCATCTCTGTATAGCAGAGAGGTGCACCGTGCTCTCGGCATATCTCGCGGAAGGCTTTATCCGTATAACCGGCTAATGGGGCGAGGAAGATGTTCCCCGGGAGGGTTACTTCTCCTACGCCCAGGCTTCGGTACAGGGGGCGGGTATCTGTCATGCTTAGCCGGCGGGAGTTGCAGCGTCCAGCGCAGTTCTCCCGCTACTCCTCTATTCCGAAAAAGGCAAGGCTGTTTTTGTAGAGCTGGTCGGCAATCTCCTCCACCGGCTCTTCCCTGATTTCCGCTATAGAGTGGGCCGTGGCCTCCAGAAAGGAGGGTCTGTTCCTCTTTCCCCGGTATTTGGCCGGAACCATAAAGGGACTCTCCGTCTCTATGAGCATCCTCTCGAGGGGCATGTTTTTTGCCGTTTCGTGGAGGTTTCGTGCGTTTCGGTAGGTTACATTTCCGGCAAAAGATATATACAGGTTAAGATTGAGAGCCTTCTCGGCGTATTCCCAGTCTTCTGAGTAACAGTGGAGCACTCCTCCTCTTGGGGGAAGCTTGTCCTTTAGTATATTAAGCACATCGGTTCCCGCTTCACGGTTGTGGACTATTACCGGGAGGTCCAACTGCTCCGCCATTTCGAGTTGACGAATAAAAAGCTCAATTTGACTGTCTTTATTGCCGAATTTTCTATAGTAGTCCAGTCCGATTTCTCCTATGGCTACGACGCGGTCGTACCCGGCGCCCTCCTCTATCTTTTGCATCCAGTCTTTGCCGGGGTTGGTTACTTCGGACGGAGAGACGCCTACGGCGTGGTAGACATGAGAGGCGGACCTCAGGTTATCGTATACCTGAAAGAAGTCGTAGAGGCTGTTGCAGATACTCATAATTTTCTTTGTATCTGTCTGTTTGGCCTCTTGTACTATAAGCAGCTGCTCGATCGGATCTTCATTTATTAGCCCGATATGAGCGTGAGAATCAAATAAGTGCATATTAATTTCCGATTAATTGGGATTAGTATAGCTTTTGATTAAGCTTTTAATTATTCAAGGAGTAGGTTACCATGAAAAGCGAAAGCGGTCAATTATATTTGACAATTTTTTTACCGCATGGTACTCTTTTACAACTTATTACGATAGAAAAAGCTATGAGGAGCAGGAATGTCCCCAGCACATCAATATAAAAAGGTGGAAGAGAGAATATTTACCTTTTTTGTACAGTTATTTACTCGTATAGGCGGTGCCGTTGCGGGAGTATTTCGCAGGATAGTCGGAATAGGCAAGCAGAAATTCACTATTATGCTTATTCCGCATTCGGAGAAGAAGGTCTTTAACTTCCATATCTCCGTGTTCTCCCTGGTGTTTATTTCCTCTCTCATACTTTTTGTTATTGCCGCCTTTTTTGTCTTCAGCACCAAATTCAGCGGCGTATCCAATCTCCTTACCCAGAGGTCGGAGGATCTCTCCTATACAAAAGCCAATTTAGAGCTGGTGAGGGACGAAATTACCGATCTGAGGGAAGTGTCCCAGGAGTTCGAAAAATCCTTAAAAGACACATTCAGCTCTTTGGGTTTTGAATCCGCAGAGGAGCGTACCAAGCCGGCGGCGGGAGGAGATCTCTCCTCATTAATAAATTTTGAGGAGCAGGATTCCGGTATTATGCGCGAGGTAAACGAGTTGCGCAATATCCAGGTAGTCCTTGAGAGCAGTCAGGAATCTCTGCAGAGAGTAAAGGGGCTCCTCGATTCACACGGAGACCTGCTCGTCGACTTGCCTACCTTTTGGCCCATAGACGGCGGTGGCGGGCGAATTACCAATTATTTCGGTCCCGAGATGCACCCTTTTACCGAGCAGTGGTATCTCCACAAGGGCGTGGATATAGCCTTCAGGAGGGGAAAAGAGGTTGCAACTGCGGCTAACGGGAAGGTTGTAGAGCGAAAATACGATGCCATGGGTTTCGGCAACTACATTGTTATTCGCCACGCCTACGGATTTGCGACAAAGTACGCTCACCTCGATAGTGTGTACGTAGACGAGGGAGACGAGGTGACACAGGGACAAATAATCGGTACCATGGGTAACACAGGGCTTTCAACGGGGCCGCACCTGCACTTCGAAGTAAGAATAGGGTCTCAAGTGGTAGACCCGGAACGGTTTTTGAGTGTACAGGAAAATCTCCGCTGACACAAGAATTGCACAAGCCTAAAACTCTTCTAATTGGATGTACGTATGAGCGATAACCTGGATTTACACGGAGTGTTAATAAACTCTATTGTCGGAGAAGGAGCTTTTTTTAGAGGGGATATATCTCTCGGGGGTTTGCTGCGAATAGACGGCGATTTTAAGGGAAATATTCACAAGGCGGATAAGGTTTTAATAGGGAAAAACGGCAGGGCTGCATGCTCTATCAGCGCCGGAACTGTAGTTGTGGGCGGTGTTATAAAGGGCGATATAGTTGCCACGGAGAAAGTGGTTGTACTGTCTACAGGCATGGTGCTTGGAAATATCAGAACTTCGAGAATTCTCGTGGAGGAGGGTGTTATTCTGAACGGCACATGTGCTATTGTCTCCGATGCGGAGAAAGAGGAACCGGGAGAAGGGAGATCCGCCGAAGAGCAAGGGGTACCCCGATACGAAGATTCAGGGGCATCTTCATATCGGGACAGTATTGAACGATACAATCCCGTTTCTTCTGTAGAGTAAAAATGGAAAAGATACGTTCTACCGGTGCCGGCGGATTTCTGCGGTACGGTAAATCATCCTCCAAAAAAGAAGCGGCATCTCTTCAAGAACCTCACACACTCTCATTTTCCGAGTTGTGGGAGTCCGAATCCAAAGAGGATGCCCCGGGAATAGAAAGGAAGTTTCCCCTCGATGTAGAAGCGGATATAGAAGAGCTTGTAGACGATGTCCACGAGCAGGGTGAGTCCTTAAAGGAGAGACCGACCTACGAAAACATACGCAACTATAAAGAGTCTGTAAAAAAATTTCTCTCCTACGTGGTAAGTCGGACCCTCGAAGTAGAAACCAGGGAGGGAGGTAAATTCAATCCCTTAAAGAAGCAGCGCAAATACACGCTGGTAAAAATAATAGACGAAAAACTCGAGCACTTGGCAGCCGGGATAATGCAGAATCAGCGAGCTCAGCTCGACATACTCAAAAAGGTGGAGGAGATAAACGGACTCGTAGTCGACCTTTTGAGCTGAAATTCTTGCTTTATTATCGTTATCAAGAAGCTCAATATATAATATAAAGGAGCGCTTTTAATGGGCGATGCAGATACATCCCTTGAAAAGGGAACACAGGACGAGGGGCCGAACGTAGAGAGTGGGGACTCGGATACGTATGTTGTGGTAAAATTTATTCATTCCAGCGAGACACTTCTCTGTAAAAACACACTGGAGGAGAAGATCGAGAAGGGTGATTATGTAATTGCATCGAGCAGGTACGGAAAAGATATGGCCGTAGTGCTCGGAGAGCCTGCACATCTGGAGAACTACACTTTAGGAGAAGCGAAGGAGCTCTACAGGAAAGCCGGAGAAGAGGATTTGGAGGAGCATAAACAGAACCTTATTCGTGAAAAAGAGGCTCTGGACATCTGCAGGGAGAAAATTAGAAACCATAATTTGGATATGAAACTCGTCTCTGCCCATTACCTGCTCGATGAACCGAAAATCCTCTTCTTTTTTACCGCAGATGCCCGGGTTGATTTCCGGGAACTGGTTAAGGATCTTGTTTCGATATTCAAAATGCGCATAGAGCTGCGGCAGATAGGGGTAAGGGACGAATCCCGTGTGCTCGGCGGCATGGCCGTGTGCGGCAGAAAATACTGCTGCCATGGAATAACCGACAAACTGAATCCTGTCTCTATTAAGATGGCAAAGGAGCAAAACCTCTCTCTCAACTCGATGAAGATCTCCGGCCCTTGTGGAAGACTGCTGTGCTGCCTCTCCTATGAGTATGATTTTTATAAAGAGGAGAAGGCCCGAGTACCAAGGGAGGGAAACAGGGTAAGATACCGGAAGGAGGAGTACAAGGTAAATGAGATTAATATCCTCTCGCGGAAAGCCCTACTCGTCTCTTCGGATGGAGGAATGATGGAAGCTCCCTTTGAGAGGTTCTCCTGGAATAAAGAGACCCATCGCTGGGAGGTGGATTTGGAAGGTCTTTTACCGTGATGTATCTATCCGGGTAAATATGGGATAAGTATCAGACCTGAAAAAAATTAGAACTGGTACCTTGACACTATTCAGCTTATTTGCTACTGTGAGCATCCTCACTATTTATAAAGTTTTCGCATGTCGCTTCGCGGCAACCGAAACGACGAAAATTGCTTTTAGCAATTTTCTTAATAGTCAGATGTATTTGTGTAACGGAGGGTATACTTTTGAGTGGATCGTTAGCGGCTCAAAAAAGACATAGACAGAGTCGAAAAAGAAGAGTGCGTAACAAAGCGGCAAAGAGCAGAGTACACAGCGCAAAACGCAAGTTATTAGCCGCGATAAAAAGCAATGATGTTCAGGCGGCCGAGGGCGCGTTTAGCGAAGTATCAAAACTTATAGATACCGCAGCGGGGAAAGGGGTGTATCATCAAAACACCGCAGCCCGTACAAAGTCTCGACTCCATCATAAACTCAATCAGCTAAAAACCCGGTAAGGCGGGAAGTCGAACAGTCTGTCATGGATGAAAAAAAATTAACCAAAGCGGAAATTATTGACAGTATTCATGCAAAGCTCGACTTGGGCAGAGATGAAATCCACGCTGTAATCGATCAATTGTTCGAAGAGTTGAAGGGCGCTTTGAAGGATGATCGTGTTATAGAGCTTCGCGGTTTTGGAACATTTGAAATAAGAACTAGAAAGGGCCGTGAGCGAGCACGCAATCCCAAAACCGGGGAGATCGTGCCGGTAGAAACTCACGGAGTGGCGGTTTTTCGTCCCGGCAAAGAGCTCAAGCAGATCGCCTGGCCACTAAGGGAAAAATCCGAATAGCCTGCCTTCGTGCCCGCTGCGTCTGCGGGCTATAGAGACGGAAAGGTGACTAAGAAAAACAGGACAAAACTATCTTCTCCCGGACAGCAATTTCTGCGAGAGCAGTTGCTCCAGATAGGCCTCTTGGTGGGAGGCTCTGTTTTATTCGCCCTCTCTTTCCCTAGTATCGTCTCGGACAAAGGGTTTTTCCCCCTGGCGTTTATCTCCCTTATACCGGTTTTTGTACTTGTACACCGAAGCTCATGGAAGCTGATTCCCCTCTACGGTGTTGCCTATGGCTTTCTCTCGTACGCTCTTTTCAACTACTGGCTTACCACTTTCCATCCCATGGCCATCCTTATAGTGCCGGTTATCTATGCCTTCTACTTTCTCATCGCCTTTCCTGCACTAAAGCTTGCGGACACACTCTTTCCCAAATACGGGTATCTTGTACAGCTTATTATATGGATAGCCTACGAATATCTGAGAACCCAGGGGTTTTTGGGCTATCCCTACGGTAATATCGGCTACAGCCAGTACCTTTTTATTCCCTTTATCCAGATATCGGCCTTAACAGGGGTGTGGGGAGTTACTGCACTTACAGTTTTCCCCTCGGCGTTTTTGGGAAACGCGGTTAAAGACGGCTTTAACGGGTTGAATTCCTTTATCCGGACTCACAGAATTACGGCCGGAGTATTTGTCGTGTTAACGGCGGCGGTGCTTGTATACGGGGCGGCCGTCCAGCAGGATTATTCAGAGGAGAAGCAGTGGAAAGTTGCCCTTATTCAGCACAATGCCGACACGTGGGAAGGGGGAATCCGTACATTCCGCAGAAACCTCGATATCTTGATGGAGCTGAGTGAGAAGGCGCTGGAGGAGGATCCGGACATAGTTGTATGGTCGGAGACCGCCTTTGTTCCAGGGGTGGATTGGCACACAAAATACCGCACCGATCCCGACAGATACGAACTTGTAAAAAAGTTTCGAGAGTTTATGCAGGATCAAGAGGTGCCTTTTGTAACGGGGAACAACGACGGGCAGTTGAAAGATCCCCATAAACCTCCGGTTCTCTCCGATGGAAGCCATAACCGGCTGGATTACAATGCCGTGCTTATGTATCATGAAAACGAGCTCAAGACGATCTACCGTAAAACACATCTTGTGCCCTTTACCGAGCATTTTCCCTACGAGAATATCATGCCCCGCTTCCATCAACTTCTGGTGGATAACGAGTATCGTTTTTGGGAAAAAGGGATGGAATACACGGTTTTTGAAGCCGATGGAGTAAAGTTTGCCACCCCTATCTGTTTTGAGGATGTGTTCGGCTACCTCTCCCGGCGCTTTGTCGAGGAAGGGGCGGAGGTTATTGTAAATTTGACAAATGACGGCTGGTCCGGATCGGTAGCCGCACAGATGCAGCATCTGGGTATGGCGGTGTTCAGGTCCGTGGAGACGAGGAGGAGTATGGTGCGTTCCTCCAACTCCGGAATGACGGCTACCATAGACCCTGATGGAAGAATTGTGGATATGCTGGATCCCTTTGTGCGGGATTACATGGTAACTTCGGTGCCCGTATATACCGAAAAGACAACCCTGTACTCCCTCTGGGGAAACTGGTTTGCCCACGCCGCTCTTATTGGAGCCCTCGGGCTGCTTATAGGCGGTTCGATTGTAAGGGTTCTACACGGCCGCCGGCGCGGCAAAACCTCAAATTGAGGTAATAGACGATTGACAACTTAAGATAGTTATAGGAAGATAGAAGTATATGGGAGATAAAACTAAAGTACTCATTGTCGACGACGAACCTGTTAACCTTGATTTTTTCGATGTAATGCTAAGCAAACTCGGTTTCGAAGTGGAGACTGCCGAGGATGGAGAGGAGGCTCTGGAGAGACTGGAGACCTACACTCCCAATCTCATTATTCTCGATAATGTTATGCCCAAGCTGACGGGGTGGCAGGTTACACGGCTTTTGAAAAAAGATCCTCTTTACAAAAAGTTTCGGGATATTCCTGTAATTATGTTCTCCGCCATGGACGACGTAAAAGACAAGGTAGAGGGTTTTGAGCTTGGTGTCGAGGACTATATAACAAAGCCCTTTAATTTTTCAGAGGTCCTCGCCCGCATCCGAGCGGTGCTAAGAGGGCGGGAAATATACAACAAGCTTTTGGCCAAGGAGAAAAAGCTCGAAATCTTCGAAAGACTCCACGGCTCTTTCTCTGGGTTTCTGGAGGAGCTGAGGCGTCCGATAGAGGAGATCGAGCGGTTGACTCAGATAACTTCGGTAGAAGACAAAGAGAAGGTAAGCGATTTTATCGGCTATGTTGGCGAAGAGACCAGGAAGGTAAAAGAGTCTTTGGAGAGTGCCGCCGAGGATTTGGCTAAAATGGATCCCGGCAGTATTACAGACCGCTACGAGGACAAGGTTCTGAAAAATCTCGACGAGAGGATGAAACAGCACTTTACCGATCAGGGCGGGAACGAACAGGACGAGAACAAACAGGTCGGGAATAAGGATTCTAAAAATGAGGATGTCTCCCGAGGGGTGGAGAAGTGATAACTGAAGAAAAACGTTCAGTCTTGAATCTTTTTAACGAGGGAAGAAAGCAGTACAAGCTGATGAACTTTGAAGAGGCAAAAAATCTGTTTTCCCAGGCCCTGGAGATCGATCCGGAGGACGGTCCCTCAAAAGTGTACTACTCCCGCTGCGAGCACTATATAGAAAATCCACCACCGGAGGACTGGGACGGAGTCTTTGTAATGGAAACAAAGTAGGTACAGCGCTTCCGGCTTTTTATATTCTAATCTGCAACACAGGTATTTTTATGGCACGTAATTATAAAAAAAACAGAACCGCGGAATACTCAACTACCCTGGGGAGGGCTACAAAACTCTCCGGTAAGCTTACATATACCGAATCTCTGCGAATTAACGGAATTTTTGAAGGCGAGATTGTATCGGAGGGGAGCCTGTATATAGCCGAGGGAGCTAAGGTAAGGGCCGACATTACCGCGGAAACTGTTATTCTAGGAGGAACTGTGTACGGGGATGTTGTCGCCTCGGGTAAAATCGAACTTCTTTCGACGTGCAGACTGTTTGGAGATATAAAGGCACCCTGCGTGCGTATAGCCGACGGTGTTGTGTTTAAAGGTAAATGCGAGATGATTAAAGACCCGGATACAATAGATATATTTGCAGCTCCTATAGAAACTTTGAAAAAAACGGTCAGCGGTGCATAAAAATATTCGCGCGGCCGTTTATTCCCTCGGGACGGAGATAACCGAAGGAATAATCCAGGACGCCCACGGCCAATTCCTCTCCTCGGAACTCACGTCGATGGGCATCCGAGTAGATATAATATGTACGCTGCGGGACGGTCCGGAAGCCGCGCGCATGCTGAAGGATGCTATAGACGCCTTCGATTTGATAATAATAACCGGTGGCTTGGGACCGACAGTCGACGATATTACCAGAGAGGCGGTAGCCGAGGCGGCGGGTGTGCCGATTGTTTTTGAGGAAGAACTCTGGAGAAGTATAGAGAGCCGCTACGGACTTTCCAGGGCAAAAGCAAATCGCCGGCAGGCGCAGATTCCCCGGGGGTTCAATGTAATAGAGAATGCAGGCGGGACAGCACCCGGTTTTTGGGGGAAAGCAGGAGAGGCTCTTGTATGCGCTCTTCCCGGCCCGCCCCGAGAGCTGCAGCCCATGTTCTTTTCCACACTAAAAAACGAGATAGCCGCTTTCTTTGATGTGCAGATGCAGGAGACAAAGGAGTTGAGCACTTTTCTCATCCCGGAAGCTGTTTTGGAAGATGTCTGTGCCGAGTTTAAGAGAGGAGCTGTGGAGTGGCGGACACGATTTCAACCCTTCAAGATCAGTCTCTATCTTGAGGGGGGTACCGACAACGACCGAAGGAGGCTTACGGCGGATCTAAAAGAGCGTTTCGGCAAGGAGCTTGTGCGCGAGGGAGATTGCGATGCTTTCGCTCTGCTAAGCGAGGCTGCTCGGAGACGAAAACTTGCTATTATCGCGGTCGAGAGTTGTACCGGAGGATTAATCGGAAAACAGCTTACCGATATTCCCGGAAGTTCCGATATTTTTTGGGGATCCTTTGTGACTTACTCCGACGAGGCGAAGCAGGTTATGGTTGGTGTAAAGGGTAAAACTTTGGCCGATCATGGTGCAGTTTCCCGGGAGACTGCTGAAGAAATGGCCCGGGGCGCTCTGGAGGCATCCGGAGCCGATGTTGCCGTAGCTGTTACCGGGGTAGCCGGACCCTCGGGGGGCAGCCCGGAGAAGCCGGTGGGTACGGTCTGTTTTGCAGCGGCGGGAGATTCAATAGGGCTTTGCTCTTGGGTTATGAGGCTGGGCTCCAGGAGGGATCTGGTAAGAAGACGGTCTGCAGTGGCGGCGGCTCTTCTGTTGGAGGCATTTTTAGAGGATCCCAAGAGTATTGACAGGGTCGAAAAGTGGAATTATAGTTAGTTCGTGTTCGGGAGACGAAGACACGCGCATTTCGAACAACCACTACACCCTGTTTTCTATTAAGAAAAAGCCGGTTACGGCTATTTTCGCCGTTTCGGTTGCTGCGAAGCGGGAAGCGAAAACTAATATACATCACATCATATAATTTTTACATGTGGAGTTCTCGATGGGAGAAACAAGTAAAGAGCAAAAATCCTTTAATTTTGACGAAAATATCGAAAATGAAGAAAAAAGCGAGGAATTAATGAAAGAGAGGGAGAATGAAATCGAAGCCGAAGCTGCGGCGGTAACCGCCAAGCGTAAACCGAGAAAAAAGAAGGTCCGCGTAGAGTTGATCAAGGACTCCTCCGAGCCGGACAATAGAAGCGATAACGGAAATGAGAACGGCAGTAACAAAGACGGGGAGAACCTTTCCGGCGAAAACA
>JBKHFZ010000057.1:0-14358 GCA_046539925.1 Spirochaetaceae bacterium | reverse complement strand
TCGGAAGCCGGTCCTTCGAAAGCCGGTTCCGACAGGGTAGTGGTCTGGTCCATCGGATCCTCCCCCCGCATGGTGTAAAACACTTCTCTATTAATCTCGAGATCCGAAGAGAGTATACCGATTCCTTCGAGGGAAGAGGCATACGCGACAAGACCGTAGCGGGAGACGGCGCCGTAGCTCGGTTTGAGCCCGTATATTCCACAGAAGGCTGCGGGTTGGCGGACCGAACCGCCGGTATCCGTCCCGAGGGCGAAGGGTACCATTCCCGATGCAACCGCCGCTGCGGAGCCTCCGCTCGAGCCGCCCGGTGTCCTCGATGTATCCCAGGGGTTGAGGGTTTTCTTGAAAGCGGAGTTTTCCGTGGAGGAACCCATTCCGAATTCGTCCAGGTTGGTCTTCCCGACAATCCATGCACCGGCTTTTTTCAGCTTTTCTACGGCGGTGGCGCTGTAGGGGGAGGGCAGCCCCTCTAATGCTCTGGAGGCGCAGGAGAGGCGGAAGCCCTCGACGGCAATGTTGTCCTTTACGCCGAAGGGTATACTAAAGAGGGGGCTTTTCTCGTGCTGCTCCCGGCGAGGCGAAGCGGATTCCCTCTGTCTTTCCTCAGCAGGCCTGGATTGTTCGGGATTAAACTCCAGAAAGGCGCCGATGCTTTGGTCCTTCTCCCTTACTTTTTCGGTATATGTGCGAAGCTGTGCGGAATCGGAGCACAATATTCGCCATGGGGTATACTTGTTTTTATCCATTATTCTATTCCTCCTCAGTTAATTTACACCTGTACAAGAGTCCCTCGCGCCGACCGGGCGGGGCCTATAAAGTGGGTGGGGAGAAGTCCGGTTTTCTGAAAAAAGCTTACAGTCTGTAGATGTCTATGCGTGTGCTACAGTACGTTCGGTATAGCTATAAACCGGTCCTCCAGTTCAGGGGCATTATCCAGGAGAGAATCTGCCGCGGGCGACATACTCTCCCCATGTACCTCCATATCCTGTCGGAGCCGATTCGCTTTGGAAAAGGCGTGCGTGGTGGGTCTTAAGGATTCAACGTCTATTTCCCGCATCTTTTCGAAATAATCGAGCATGCGGGTTATCTCGTGTCCGAGCACCTCCTCCTCTCTGTGCGAAAGAGAGAGGGAGGCCAAGGATGCTGTCTTTTTCAGCTCTTTTGAATCCATGATATAGAACCATAATAAGATGTTCCCTTTTTGTCAAGCTCTTTCCGGGAAAAGCTTGGAGGGAGTTCTCGGGAAAAGCTTGCAGCGACAGGGGTATCCAGGATAGTCCCGTCGGATAGTGTAATAGAGCCTCGGCGGAACGAATCGGGGGAGAGCTCGGCAAGTCTCTTTTTGAGTTCCCGGATTTGGGCAACCGGTACCTCCTCCCTGGTTACCAGGGGGATACGGCGCCTTCCCCGGGAACCCGATGGGGAGCAGGCCCACTGGGTGGTAGCCATTCTCTGGCTTGGATTATCCCTCTGCCGCCGGAAGAACTCTACTCCACGGTCGCAGCCCGCCTCGGTCTCGCTCACCTCGCAGCCCCTGGGGCAGACAATACATATCAGCTTTCCCTCGTTTTTAATTCTTTCAAAGTACTCGGCGGTGCGGAAAGTCTCCTTTTCCGCCTCCCGGTAGGGCAGGCGGCTGCTGCGGTTTTTTCGAAAACGCTCTCTGGAGACGAGAAACTCCGAGACCCTTTGGGCTGTCTTTTCCCCCTCCCTCGAGGCGCTGTCTGCAAGATCGTGTATGTGGAGGGCATTGCCGCAGACAAAAAGCCCCGGTACATTGGTCTGAAAGCCGTCGTCTACTATCGGGTTAAAGCCGTTTTTGAGGGTAACCCCCGCGGTTTTTGCGGTTTCCACTTCGGGAATAAGGCCTACGGAAAAAAGGAGGGTATCACACTCCAAGAACTCATCTTTCCCCCGAACCGGCTGCAGGTTTTTGTCCAGGCTGCGAATTCTCACTCCCTCTACCCGGTCTGCCCCTTTAATACGGTGTATCTCCCTGCCGAGCCTGAGGGGAATGGAAAAGTGGTCGAGACACTGAACCTTGTTTCGGATAAGCCCGCTCAAATATGGGAGTCTCTCTAAAACCGCCGCTACTTCGTATCCCTCTATAGTCAGTCTTCGCGCCATAATAAGCCCTATATCCCCCGAGCCCTGGACAACTACACGCCGGCCGAGGGACAAACCTCGTATATTTATCAGATCTTGAGCCTGGCCTGCGGTGTATACTCCTGCCGGACGGGTGCCGGCGACAAGCAGGTTCTCTCGGGTGCGCTCTCTGCACCCTGCTGCAAGTATTACGGTGCGCACGAGAACTGTTTCTCTTCCGCCGTCTGGGGAGGAGAGGGAGACCGACAACAGCTCTTTGTCTGCAGAGTAATCGGGACGGATATCGGTTACCATGGTCTCGAGTCTTACGGGGATACCGCACTCTTCTATCCCTCGGGAAAGTCTTTGTGCGTATTCGGGCCCGGTTAAATCCTCTCTAAAATAGTTTAGTCCAAAACCCGTGTGGATGCACTGGTTGAGGATTCCTCCCAAGGAGCTGTTTCTCTCTACCAGCAGGATCCCGTCGTTTCCCTGCCTGTGCAGCTCCGCGGCGGCGGCCATACCCGCGGGACCCGCCCCTATTATCAGAGTGTCGTATATCATTTCATCCACCCCGTGGCTATTTCGGATCCCGGGCCCTTTTTTTGGATCTTCTCCGGGGGAATTCCGTATTCGTCGGTAAGGATACGTGCTATTCGTGGAAGGCAGAAACCGCTCTGGCAGCGGCCCATCATGGAGTAGGTTCTCTTTTTAATCCCGTTTAGCGTACGGACGCCGAGGGGGTTCTCCAGGGCTCTCTTGATCTCACCCTTGCTTATCTTTTCGCATCTGCAGATTATCTCGGCAAAATCCGGATCTACCCTGTAGAGTTCGTTGTTCTCCTCCCTGGAGGTGGGAATAAAGCTCTCCCTCTTGCGAAGGGGCAAATACGAGGCGACAAACTGATCGACTACCCAGGAGGCAATAGCCGGGGAGGCGGTAAGTCCCGGGGATTCGATTCCCACGAGGTTGAGAAAACCCGTAGATTTTTGGGATTCCTGGATATGAAAGTCCTTAAAATGAATACCCGAGGAGGGGGTAAAGAGCTTTGGTCGTATTCCGGCATAACTTTTTATTACTCCCGCCCCTCGGAGTCTGGGGAGAAGTTCGAAGGCCTCCTCGAGAAGTTTCTCCATAGTCTCGCTGGTGGTTGCGGTGTCCTCCGGAGAGTCGATGTACTCCGCCGAGGGACCGAAGAGGATGTTTCCGTTTGTGGTGGGGGTAAGATGCACTCCGAGACTGCGACCGTCCTGTGCCGGTACCGGATACACGGCTATATCGAGGATATCGGAGTGCTCCTTGTCCAGAATATGGTACTCTCCCCGGCAGGGGTATATCTTTTCCGGAAAATCGGGATCCACCATGCGGGCAATACGATCGGAGCAGAGCCCCGCCGAGTTGATGACCAAGCCGGCGGAGAATTCCCTCCCTCCCCTGGTGCTGAGGGCAAAGCCTCCCGGGGCTCTGCTGTTGCCTCTTATTCCGGTAAGCTCGGTGCCCAGAAAAAAATCCACCCCGTTTACAGCGGCACTCTCCGCCAGGGCTATGGTAAACTGGAAGGGGTTGATAATACCGGTTTTCTCGGAGTAGAGCGCCCACTTTCCTTCAACTCCGGGGGCAATTTTTTTTATTTCGTCTCTGCCCACTATAGAGAGCCCCGGGGCGCCGTTTTTGCGGCCCTGTTCCATTAGCTCTTCGATCTTATTTCTCTCGCTTTCCGTATTTGCAACAACGAGCTTTGTGCATCTTCTTGTGGATACCCCCAGTTCTTCCGCCAAGCCGGGAAAATACCCCAGTCCCTCCACGTTAAAACGGGCCTTTAAGCTGCCGGGGGGGACGTTAAAACCGGCGTGGAGGACACCGCTGTTGGCTTTACTCGTTGCCTCGGCTACATCCTGCTCCTTCTCTATAAGGGCGCATCGAAGGCAGTAGCGGGAGAGTTCCCGGGCTATAGCCGAACCAACAACGCCTCCGCCGACTATTATTACGTCGTACGCCGGTGTTGTACCGCCCATTCTATTTGCCTGCAGCACTTTCCACCGGCCGGCTCTTTCCGGTACGGTAGGCAAGGTAGGGGACTACCCTGTCGTTCTGGGGAGTGCCGGTTCCGTCGTAGGTTATGGATACCACGGGAACGCCGGTAATTCTCTCTATATCACGATTCATTGCCTCGGTAACCAGAGCCGGGCAGCAGTAAGAGGGGCTTGCCTGTACAAAGAGGGCTACATCGTCGTGTTCCTCCAGGATATGAAAAATTTTCAGAATATTTTCCATGCTTTCCCCGTCGTGCTCGGGGGTAAGGTTAAAGGCGGAGAGCCTCTCTTCCAGTTTCTGCCCCCTTGTAGGTTCCCCCGGGGAGAAAAACTCCTCAAAATAGGAGTAGTACTTTTTTTCCACCATTCCCGCCGCGGCGAGGAGGGAGCGGTTTTTTAACCAGGTAAGGTAACGCCTGTCCTTGAACCACTTGCGAAAGTAGGCATGGGAGATGATTTTTGCGTACTCGTTGTAGGGGGTGGTAATTACCTCGCCTCCCGCCTCCTCGATCGTGCGGATCAGGTCCTGATTCATGGTATCGTTGTCCCGCAGGTACAGATCGCCGAAAATGGCAACCTTCGGCTTCTCCTCTCCCTCGGTGGTTATCTCTTCAAACCGCCATATAATTCTTTCGAGTGTTTTGTCGAAGGGTCGGTCTCCGAGGAATGCCTCCTCGAGCTCGTAAAAACTCCTCTCTATAGCCTTGTCGGTCGTTCCCTTTTCGACTTCGTAGGGGCGTATACGGCAGCCGAGCTTGCGCAGAAGCCCGCCGAACATATAGGCGAAATAGGCGTATATTGCCGTCTTGGGACTAATCTCGATGTGGGAGAGGTCGCCAAGGTACACTCCCATCTTCTCCATCCCTCCGCCCTCGTCTTCGAACACGTTTTTTACGTAGTATGGATACATGGGGATGTTACAGGCAACTTTTGCCTTTGCCATCCAGAGGGAGGTGCGCGCGGGATCGAGGTTGTGCTCCCTCACATAGTCCATTGCCTCCTGGGCAATAATGCTGACGGGGAGGCACTGGCCGGTGTTCAGTCTCATGCTTTTCTGAATCGAAGTCCTGTTCTCCTTGAGCAGCCGTGCATCCACTCCCTCCCTGCGTAAATTTGCCACCAGGAGCGGATTGGTTATTGAATCCCAGTTGGGAAAGAGAAGGGTTTTTCCGTCAAGCTCCGTCTCTATTACGGGGTTAGTATCCTTTTTTATCTTTAAGGAGGGTATTTTGACGCCCAAGATCCTCTTTTGCGGGTCCCCGGTTTCCTGCTCCGGCCCGGAATCTTGAAAAGGCTCCGTCCCTGTTTCGCGCTCCATCTCTCGCTGCAGATGGTTGTGAAATGCTCTTACCCCGGCTTCTATACGTGTCTCGTAGCCCACGCTCGAGTCGTGTTCGTCGAGCTGGAGAATCAGATAGGGTTTACCCTTTGCATCGAGGATACGGGTAAAATAGTCTATTGCAAAAGAGTCGGGGGAGCATTTGAAGCTGGTTATATACACCGGGTAGAGCCCCGGAGTACCGGCCGCGTAGGCGGCCGCCTCAAGGATGTCCGCGGCATAGTGCCAGTGAAACGCCGATAGTATCGGCTCGATCTCCTCTCTTACGGAAGGATCTCCCGGCAGCATATCCTGAAAAAAGGTTTTTACCCCCAGTGTGCCGAATATTTCGGGGATCCGGTTATTCATCGAGGGAGAGAGTACGGTGTAGGGTCTTCCCAGAAGTACTACTTGTATATCCGAAAAAGCGCCAGTGCCGGCTTGTGGAGACAGAGACTCCCTCTCGAATATCTCTTTTAACTGATCGGTCTTTAGTTCCCGGTATTGATGAGCCGAAGAGTAGGCCCTGGTAATATCGATAAGGGCGGTTTTTTTCTGAAGGTAGGGGCTCAGGGCTTTGTAGAGTTCCTGGATATTGTGGCGGAAGTGCCCATGTTTTATAAGGGGAGAGAGTGTTGTTGTATTTCTCCGGCGCTGCTCCACTGCAGCGGTAAGAGAGGGGGCGTACTGGGTATAGTAGCAGTACTTTCGCGCCTTGTCCTCCTCGTGGCTCTCTTTTTCGGCTTCCAGATACACGGGAAGAAAGAGAATATCCGCGTGTTCGGCTATATAGTCCGTGTGGCCGTGAAACGCCGTCATTGGGGCGCAGAATTCCGCACCGGTCAGCTCCTTGCCCCGTTTTATGGGAGATTCGAGTTTTTCGCTGGTAATAACGGGAAAACCCAATTCTGCAAAAAATTGTTTCCAGAGGGGGAGGTCTTCTACCAGATGCAGGCCGGCGGGCAGGCCGATTAGGGGGAGATCTTTCCGAGTCTTTTTATCTCCATAGGTAAGACGTCCGGCTCTGGAGGCGTTGCCGAAAACTTTTCGACGAGATTTGAACATGTCGAAACCGGAGATGTTTTTATCCACATAGTGTGTGGTCTCGTAGTCCCTGCCGCAGAGAAAGCCGAAGGCCACGGTCTCCCCCTCAACTTCCGCGATACGAATACGGCAATGATTTGTGCAGAGTTCGCATATTTCGGTGCGTATGGGGATCTCTTTTTTATATATATCGAGGCCTCGGAATGAGGTTTCTGCCTTTCCCTCTTCTTCGGCAATAAGCGCCGCCCCCAGAGCCCCCGTAAGATGGCAGTACTTGGAGACGAAAATCGGCCGTTCAAGTTTCTGTTCAAAGGCCGCTACAAGGGCCCTGTTTTTTGCTGTAGCTCCCTGGAAGCACACGTGTTCCCCTATATGGGCCTCGGTAGAGACTTTTTGCAGGTAGTTCTCCCTGACGGAGAAGAGAGCCGCCGCGAGTACTTCGTTTACCCTGTAGTCCTGGTTGAGGTAGTTGTTTATGTCGCGCTCCATAAACACCGTGCAGCGGTCGCTGGTAAGGGGTGCCGGGCTCCCCTCCGCTCTGTCGGAATACTCTGAAAGGGGTACACCCAGTTTTTGAGCCTGCTCTTCGAGGAAGCTCCCCGTACCCGCGGCGCAGATGGTGTTCATAGTGCTAAATGTAACCATGCCGTCTCTCATGGTGGTAAACTTGGAGTCCTGTCCTCCTATCTCGATTATTGTGTCTATCCGCGGGTCTAACCGGTAGGCAGCCCGGGCGTGAGCGGTAATTTCGTCGATTATTACATCCGCCCCTAGTACCCGGCCTGTAAATTTTCTCCCCGAACCTGTGGTAGCGGCGGAGAGGATGGTAAAACGTATTGCAAGCTGTTCTTCCACGTGTCGAACGGTTTCGATAATTGCCTGTACCGCCTTCATCGGTTTTCCGGCGGTTCGGGTATAAAAACCCGCGTACACTTCTGCAGAGGGGCCCGATAAAACTGCCTTGGTACTGGTGGATCCTATATCTATGCCCAGATAGACTTCGGCTTCGGTTCCTTCGGCAAAAAGTGTATAGATGTCCGTTTCCACCTCTGTTCCCTCTGCAGCGGTGGAGTAGATAAAGGACTTTTTTCCGGAAAAATCCGGGTAGCTGCTCAGGGTGAGGGAGAGAGGGCTGTAGTAGTACTCTCTCTCTTTTGTGCTGCTGCGTACCGCCTTTTTAAGATCTGTATACTCTTTTGTCCCATCCTCCGGTGCCCGTGCCTCCTTCTCTGTATAGGCGAGGGCGGCGCCGTAGGCGCCGAGCACGGGGCCGTACTCCCCGGTCTGTATAGAGCTGTGGAGGAGCTCTTCGAGATGTTTTACCACAGCTTCGTTTCTGGAAACACCCCCGGCAAAAATTATCGGTTGTGGAGGCGCTTCGTCGGAGACGAGGGTGTCGGTTATGTTTTTTGCCAGACCAAGACAGAGGCCGTCGCAAATCTCCTCGAGGGTGTACCCCTCGGCTTGGGCATGGATAAGATCGGTTTTTGCAAAAACCGAACAGCGGGAGGCTATCTTGGGGAGTTCTCCCGTGTTGGAGAGGGCCAGCCGACTGAGCTCCCCGCTTCCGGAGAGGGATAGGCGGCGGGCTTGCTGGTCGAGAAAACTGCCGGTGCCGGCGGCACAGGAGCTGTTTGTTCTTAGTCGTTTGTAGGAACCGTCTTCTCCAAAGTGGATAATGGAAAAAGTCTCCGCCCCTACAATAAGGAGTGAACCGAGGTTCTCGAAGCGGCGAGAAGCCGCTTTCATAAAGGATACTCTCTCGTCCACGGTCCACGCACCTTCCATGACATCCGGGCTGGTGCGGGTTCGTATAACCGCCTCCGCGGTATCCGCTCCCAGGGCGTCGAAGGCCTCCTGCAGGCTTTTCTCCATCTTTCCTTGATGGAACCGGTAATCTACGGCTTCCAGAGTTCCGTCTTTTTCTATCAGTACCGAGGCTATGGATACTGAACCTATGTCTATTCCGACTATACTCATGAAAAAAAGTATGAATATTTACGGCGGAAAGTTCAAGACTTTCCCGGGGGGCTTTCCCCCCTAAGCTCCGTATACTCGGCTTATTCGAGCCATCGCCTCTTCGATGCGCCTGAAGTCTTCCGCGCTGCCGCCTCTGTCCGGGTGGTGCTTAAAAGCGAGGGTCCTGTACTTTTTGCGGACGAGGTCCATTGTCGCGTCTGCCGGAAGGCCCAGTACCGCAAGGTCCTCCTCCGTACGGTACCAGGATTCGAGCTTTTTGAAGAAGCCCTCCAGCATCTCACGGACTTCCGCCTCTCCTACCCTTTCCATGTTGCCCAGGTCGAGATAGTACTCCCGCACGGGGTCGGACTCTACCACCGCATTCCGGCCCTCTTCCTCCTCAAATTTTTCCTGTAGAGATTGATAGGGGTGCAATTTTATCTCCAGACAAAAAATCGAGAGCAGGCCTCGTCTCTCCTCTATTAAACGGTCCCGCAGCCTATAGAGCACATAGAAGAGAAAAAAGTGAGAGCGAAAGAGCTGCAGGTCTCCTGCACGGGCCTCCTCCTCCAAAAAGGGGTGGTGTGCCCTTGAGAGCTCGGTCATCAGATCGTATTCGGTAATCCCCTCGGGATGGTTTTCGAGAATAGTGAGGATTGGAGTGTAGAGAAGCGCCGCCGCTTCCTCAAAGTCGGAGTAGTCCACACGTCTGATAGTAGGTGGTTTTTCTTTCCTGTGCAAGGAGGATATTGAAGCTGCAGAGATAGTAGACGGCCTTAAGGTTGATCTCCAAGGCTTGCAGAAAAGCCCCTTATATACTACATTCTCGGCAACAGCAATCTTATTTCTCCCTTGCGAGGACATATGGTATTTAGACTCCTTGAAATTGCCGGCAGTCTGGGACTGTTTATCTACGGAATGAAGACCATGAGCGACGGAATTCAGAAGGCCGCCGGCAGCCGGCTTCAGAAGATACTTGGATTTATGACGGGCAACCGGATAGCCGGAGTGTGTACCGGTTTTGGAATTACGAGTATTATCCAGTCGTCATCAGCCACTACTGTAATGGTGGTAAGCTTCGTAAACGCCGGGCTGCTATCTCTTACCCAGGCGATCGGTGTTATTATGGGGGCCAATATCGGGACCACCCTTACCGGCTGGATCGTGGCGATTTTGGGGTTCAAGTTCGATATTACCGCGATTGCTCTGCCGGCAATAGGTATAGGAATACCCCTTATCTTCTGGAAAAGGCTGCGAAAGGGGAATTGGGGAGAGGCCCTGGTGGGTTTCGGGCTGCTTTTCCTGGGCCTCTCTTTACTCAAAGGGGCCGTTCCCGATATAGATACTCATCCGGAGACCCTCAGGTTTGTCCAGGAACTTACCGGTTACGGGTTTTTGTCGCGTATACTCTTTGTTCTCCTCGGTGCCGGGCTTACGGTAATTCTCCAATCTTCCAGCGCCTCTATGGCAATTACCCTTACTTTGGCCTTTTTCGGCTGGATAGACTTCACATCCGCGGCGTCCATGGTGCTGGGAGAGAACATCGGAACAACCCTTACTGCGGTTTTGGCTTCTCTTGGGGCGGATCTAAACGCCAAGAGGGCAGCCGCTGCGCATTTTACCTTTAACATTCTCGGCATTGTATGGATACAGATTCTCTTCTTTCCAATTATAAGTCTAGTTGATGCAATTGTCCCGGGGTCTATGCATACCGAAGCGGGAATAACATCGCATTTGGCAATGTTTCACACTACCTTTAATGTGCTCAATACTCTTCTTTTTATAGGATTTGTCAACTGGATAGAGAGAATTGTCACCTACGCGGTCCGCGGAAAATCCGTCATTGAGCCGCAAGAGTACCGCCTCGAATATATATCTTCCTCCCTTCAGGATACGCCGGAGCTTAACCTCGTGCGGGCCAAGGCGGAGATCGAGAAAATGGCGGCGGTAATAAAACAGATGTACAGCTCTTTTACCTATGTCTTCGAAAATCCGGAGAAGAAGTTGAAAAACGAGGTAGAGGAACTTCGGCGGCAGGAGGAGCTTACCGACAAGATGCAGGAGGAGCTCTCCCGTTATCTTGCTCATTGCGCCCGTGAGAACCTTACCGACGCGAGTGCGGAGAACGTGAACGTGATGATGCGGATTGTCCACGAGCTCGAGAGTGTAGGGGACAGCTGTTTTAACATGGTCCTGCTTACAGAAAGGCGGTATGACAAGGGGATTGAGTTAAATCACCAGGCCATCGATGAAATAAAGCCGTATATGGATGTAGTAAAAGAGTATATCGATTTTGTTACGCTCCATCTTAACAGACATCTCTCCGAGAATGAGCTGCAGCGGGCCTACTCCCTGGAGGAAAAGGTGGACAGCCACAGAAACACCCTGAAAAAATCCGCCCGGCGGCGGATAAAAGAGGGGGAAGATGTAAAGGCGGAACTTCTCTATATAGATTTTGTCCGCCATGTGGAAAAAATAGGAGACCACCTTCTCAACATAGCCCAGGCCCTCCGGCAGATGCGGTAGATCGCGTGAGATTGGGCCGATCGCGGTATTGACTTTTTACGGTAACAGCGGTATGCTTTGAGCAACGTCCCGTGCGGTATGCGCGGGGAGGAAATCCGTGATCTTTTTGCATTATGCTTCTTTTGCGCCTAGAAACAGGAAGCGTCGTTCTGCTGAGCTAAGGCAAGATCGATAAAGTACTGGTATATTGCGCGGTTCCCTTTAGGGAAATGCCGCACCGCTTTGATCTCTTTCTCTTAGTTTCTCGTCTTTCCGAACATCCGCCCTTTCACTGTTTTCTCGTAAAGAACGTAATCAGGTAAACGGATTCCCGTTTGTGGTACACAAACGGAATAATCTATGCCTCCGGAACGGATGTGTCTGGAAAAAGGAAATTTTTATGGCTACCAACAAAATCTATGTAGGAAACATTAACTACAACACCACCGAAGAAGAACTTCAGGATCTATTTAAGGACTACGGCGATGTACAGAGTGTAAACATCATTGTCGACCGCTACAGCGGACAGTCCAAAGGATTCGGTTTCGTGGAAATGGAAAGTGCGGAAGCGGCTTCTGCGGCAATTTCCGCTCTTAATGAGCAGGAGTTCGGCGGCCGTCGTCTTAGAGTAAACGAGGCGAACGACAAGCCCCGCCGCGACCGTGATCGCGACTTCTAATATCAGTTAGTATCGGTTTCACATACCGTCGCACGCCAAGGGAAGCGACGAATATAGTATATGAAATAGTATAAGCACAGTTTTATTGAGGGAGGCAGGTCGATGGACCGGGCCTCCCTTTTCTGTTATCCCTTTTTCCGTTATCTCTTTTCTGTGCACAAAGAAGAAAAAAGTGATAAGATAGCGCTTATGAGGGTTCCCACAGGCCTGTTTAACCTCTGTGTAAAGGCGCTTTCCCAGTCTATGAATACAGGGGTTATGACCTCGCTCACAGCAACATTTATCCCCCACTATAATCTGCACGAACGTACAGGCATACCCTACAGCGTAGCCGTTCCAAACCGTGAGGCCGCCGCGCAGGTTATGAGAGACATCATAGCGCAGGAGCTTTTTCTCGATTTTATCCTGCTCTTGGTAAAGGTGGGAGACAAGGGGTATATGGGGCGCACATTTAAGATACCTTATATGCGCGAGATTATTAATGGGGTAATAGACCTTGGATTTCTCTACGATCCGGAAAACGACATGTTTACAGAAAACTCGGCGCGCCGCTGCACGCGAAATTGGGGTACCCTTCGTCGTGGGGTAGAGTATACAATTGCCTTTCTCAGAGTAGATATTGTGGGGAATTCCGAGCTGGTACGCAGATACCCGGAGCAGAAGATCTCCAGCACCTACGGAGCGTTTCGTGAAATTGTGCAGGCAGCTGTAGCCAGGAGGGACGGGAGGATATGGAGCACCGACGGGGACGGTATAATAGCTGCATTTTTTCGCGGTCATAAACACCAACACGCTGTTTTAACTGCTATGGAGATACTTCACGAGCTTTTCCTCTACAACCACACCGGTAATGTTCTCGATGTGCCCCTTCAAGTACGTGCGGCTTGTCATAGCGGGTCCTTTGAATACTCCTCCGACGAGGAGGCTCTGCAGAACAACGAGGCAGTGGCAAGACTTACAGAGATAGAGCAGAAACTGTGCGAGACAATGTCGATAACGATAAGCGAAGTGGTAAAAATGATGCTCGATTCTCTTCTTCTCGGCAGGTTCAAGGAGTTTAGGGACTCTTCCCTCAAGCGCTACTACAGTTACTCCATCGAAATGGAGGAGCGATGACGGATATCTATATCTATTCCGACAGGGAAGAGATAAGGGCTCTCTTTCGGGGGATCAATCGCTCAACACAGTACAGAATTTTCTTTATGCCTCGAGAGGAACTGGGGAGCGAGGCGGTAAGAGAAGAGGGAGATGCGATAAAATATCTCGATCTTACCGGTTACAATCCGAAGGAGGTACGGAAGAATATCCGCTTACTTTCCTCCGACGGCGGGGCGTGGGCTGTTATCGATCCCCAGGGGATAGTTGAGGATCCGGCGGAACTTTTTCATCAGGGAGCCTGCGACTTCCTCTCTCCCCTCCAGTTAGAAGAGCGCATAAGAGCAGCCCGTATACACCGAGTGGTTGCCCACAGAGGGGAGCACTTTAAGACGAAGGAGATCGGCGAAACAGGAATCGGTTTATCCTCTTCTTCTCTTGAGGAAAGCGGTGTCGAAGCAGATTGGGATGAGGTGTGTGAGGGACAGGTGTACAGCTTCTATTTTCTCTATATAGAGCTGCTTCCCGGAGAAGAGTGGAGGGTGAAAGCCGGCGACAAAAACCGCAAGAAAATACAGGCAAAATTCGAGGAGTTTGTCCGGCGCAGGATTACCCCTAATAACGGAAGAATCTGGATGTGGGCGGAATGGGGAGGAATTATCCTCTTTCCCTACGCTGGGGACAACGCGGATCCTGTAATACTTGCAAGCAGGCTAATACTCAACCGACCCCTAATAAGTATCGAGGAGATTGGAGTAGACAATTTAGTGGATTATAGGATTGCCCTCCATGTGGGCAAGACGCAGTATAACAAACGAGGGTATACCGGGGAGATTATATCCGACGATATCAACTTTATCTTCCACCTCGGCAAGAAGCGGGTGGAGAAAAACAGTCTCTATGTAACCGAATCGGTATACCCGCAGGTTCCGAGGGGGATGAGGTCTCTTTTTATCAGGGAATCCGATTTTGAGAACAGGGGGCTCCACCGAATGAGACGCTTTATATTTTAATAACAGCTCCCGAACAGCACTCCCTTAGTCTTGAACCCCTCTATAAAAATGGTCTAATCTGCGTATACCCCGTCGGGGCTAATCCGCGGAGAAGGAGAAGAGACACATGGCCAAAGAGATGCCGTACGAGGAAGATGCTCTTAAAATGCTTACCCAGGCGGAGGAGTATCTTGGAATGCAGGGGCACGATAAAGAGACCATCGACGAGATGTGTGCAATGCTCGAGGAGAGAGCCCCGGAATTAAACGGTTCCATAGAAGAGGCGCTTGCCGAAGGGGACGCGAAAAAACTCAGAAAAGCGGTGCATTCTCTAAAGGGGATATTGAGTACCCTGGGGATTGAGGATGCGGCCGAAGATGCGCTGAGAGTGGAAAAGGCCGTTTATGCAGAGGATATGGAAGAGGCTGAGACTTCAGCTGCCGGGCTTGTTAAAAAAATGTCCGAGTTTCTCGAGGTGCTTAAAAAAAGGTCCGGGTAGAATAGGCAGGGGGATATGAACCCTGCTTAGTGGGCGCATCTATTAATGGGAGTTTCTCTTAAAATAAATTTCGGCTGTCGCGAAGCGGCATGCGAAAACTAATAGGTAAATGGAATACAGAGGTTCCTTCCCTTCGCCTTTGCCAGATA
>JBKHFZ010000056.1:0-14400 GCA_046539925.1 Spirochaetaceae bacterium | reverse complement strand
GCATGACGGTGGGGTGTATCCCTGCGACTTTTTCGTCGAGCCGCAGTATAGGCTTGGCTCTATCATGGATGAGAATTGGAGGAGGCTTCGTAACTCTCCCGTATACCATGCCTTTGCCACACAGAAGAATCGCTGGAACGATGCCTGCGACAAGTGCGATTACCTCGATTTCTGCTCCGGTGATTGCTTGAAACTGCGATTTCGCATGAAAGCGGAAACCGGAAAAGTATTGAGATCCTATGGGAACCCGAATGCAGGCAGGAACACGAAAAGACTTAGTTACCTTTGTGAAGGACAAAAACGTTTCTTTGAAAAAACCATTCCGTTATTCACCGAAATAGCTCAAGATGCAAGGATGAGGGTGCTTCACGCGGACAGCGAAGTTTTGCTACCGCCGGTTCAAAGAAAACCAGAACAACTATGCTTTTGCGGTAGTGGAAAAAAATACAAGAACTGTCACATGGTTTCGCATATCGTATAGTTCAGATAAATTCACTCCCACAGGGGGGTAAACATCTGTAGGGGCTGCAGGGTCATAAAATTACACTGTCTCCGTATAAGAGTTGTTTTTTTGGAACAGGTAATCATTAATATTTCTATGTTAGTCTATTTGCATATATTAGTAATTTGTCATAAACTAAGAGTATGCAAAGCAAAGAAATAATAAAGAGACGGGATATTTCTATATCTCCGGATAGGTGCTGAAAGTGTTGTATAGGGGAATTTCTGTGGAGGACGGCAGGGCGCTTGAAATTTCCGTAGATGGAGGGGTGATACAAAAAATTGCGGTAATTGATAAAGACCCATCCCTTCCCTATGTGAGCCCGGGGTTTTTTGACATCCAAGTCAATGGTTACAATGGAGTAGACTACGGATACAATCTCGGTAATATAGAAGATGTTGAGAAACTCGTTAGTGCCTTGGCAGCTTTCGGAACGACTCATCACCACGCCACTATTATTACCAATCCAGGTAAAGTTATTCTCGAAAGGCTGGAGGTGCTTAAAAGGGCTTGCCAACAAAGTTCCCTTGTAAATGAGGCCTTGAAAGGCATCCATCTGGAGGGCCCCTTTATTTCTCCCGAAGAAGGCCCGCGAGGTGCACATGATCTAGGGTATGTACAGACTCCGGATTTTGAGCTCTTTAAAGAGTGGTATGAAGCTTCCGGGGGCTTGATAAAGATGATAACCCTTGCACCCGAAATAGACGGAGCCTTTGATTTTATAGAAAAGGTAAATGATCTAGGGGTGGTATGCGCATTGGGCCATACCGCAGCTGACGCAGACACACTCGGGAGAGCGGTAAAAGCGGGTGCCAGGATCTCCACGCATCTAGGAAACGGGAGTCACGCTTTTCTGCCGAGATTCAGGAACTACATTTGGGAGCAGGCAGCTGACGACAGGATCTGGGCGAGTATTATTGGTGATGGGTATCATCTCACTCCCGCGGCAGTAAAAGTTATTTCCAGGACCAAGGGACTCGAAAAGCTGATACTTATAAGCGACAGTACCGGTCTAACCGGCAGCGCGCCCGGCACGTACCAATGGGGAGATACGAAGACGATGGTAGACGATGAGGGGTGCATTACCCTTGCCGGTACCCCCTATCTTGCGGGAGCGGGTTTTCTCCTCGATTGGGACATTCCCCATTTTATGCGTTTTACCGACTCATCCTTGGGGGATGCCTTGAAATTGTGCACCGACAATCCGCGAAGGCTCTTCGGCTACGAAGAGAACAGGATAGAGGAGGGAAAATCGGCACACTTCATTCTTTTTGAATATGCTCCCGGAGATGACCGTCTGCATATAAAGAAAACTCTCCTCCTTGGAGAAGAGATATGTGCATTATAAAAGCAACTCAAATTACAGAAACCCTAAAACGGCTCGATTGAACTCCTCGGGAGCTTCTACGTTAGAAAGATGGGCGGTCTCCAGACATACGATCCGTGCCCCTTGTACTTCGTTCGCAATCTTGATGTTCCATTCCGGAGGGGTTGCCTTGTCATGGGCTCCATAAATAACAAGGACGGGAAGGGGTATGCTTTTTAGTGCGCCCCGGAGATCCATCGAGCACACCGTTTCGGCGGTATCGGCGTAACCCCCCGCATCGGTTTCCATGCACAGTGAGCGTAGCTTATCAACTGTCTCTGGATGGGTGCGGCGAAACTCGGGAGTGAGCCACTTCTCGAGTACGCTTTCTGTTATTCCATCCAGACCGTTGTGTCGGATTTCGGCAATGCGGCGTTTTAGGAGTTCCGGGTTCTCGATTTTTGCGGTGGTATTGCATAGTACCAGCTTCTCGAAACGGTCGGCGGCGTGGGCTCCGAGCCATATACCCGCCATCCCCCCCAGAGAAAGCCCGCAGAAACAGGCTGTCTCTATATCCAGCTTATCCATTAAAGCAAGGACATCTTCTCCATAGTCCGCTATGGTCCCGACGGCAGGTCTATTATCGGATCGGCCGTGGCCGGGATGATCGTAAAGGAGCACCCGGAATCGGTGAGAGAGAGCTTCTATCTGGGTATTCCACATGCGACTATTGGCACCGAGGGAGTGAGAGAGGATCAGAACCGGCCCATCTCTGCGGGGCCCCCACTCGTAATGGATGCGGTAGTGCTCTCTCTCAAGATACGGCATTATTAAATTCTTTAACAACTTTCTGCGCTGCGGATGCCATAAAGCGCATGTCCGAGCCAATTGTTACGAAGTGTGCTCCCCTTTCTATCATGCGATGGGCGTACGCGGCAGTTGCGCAGTGTATTCCGCAATACTTTCCTGCAGATGCGGCTTTGTCAAAAATCGTATTTATTATATCCAACATCATGCTTTCTTCGCGGTCGAACCCGGGTTCGAAGCCGTGGGCCATCGAAAGATCCGAAGGGCCGATATACACTCCGCTCAATTCCTCGACTGAAAGAATTGCATCAAGATTTTCTATAGCCTCGACTGTCTCGATCATAGCCAAAGAGATCACAAGATCATTGGCGCGGTCGGCGTATCCAGGGCCGCCGTAGAGGGATGCTCTTATAGGACCGAAGCTTCGAGTGCCCCGGGGAGAATAGCGGCAGGCTTTTGCAAAACGCTGTGCCTGCTCTCGGGTGCTTACCATTGGGCAAATAATACCATAGGCTCCTGCGTCCAGCATCTTCATAATAGAACCTTCATCCAGCCAGGGGACACGAACAAGCGGAACAACATCGGTAGTCGAAATTGCCTGCAGCATCGAGAGGGCATCACGATAGTCTATAAGACCATGCTGCATATCGATGGTAAGTGAATCCCATCCGGCGTGGCTCATTACTTCGGCGCTGTTTGAATTGGGAATGGCAAGCCACCCATTAAGGGTGTGTCTTTTCCCATTCCAGGCTTGCAGGAGCTTGTTCTCTCTCACAATGTTTTTTTCATTTTTCATATCTGTCTCCTAATAGTCGTGTCCTCATCGTTATAAAAGTCTATATATGGTAACGTTCCAGTATTTCCGGATCAGGCTCGAGGCCCAGACCGTAGCCCTCGGGTATACGAATACTCCCCTTTTCCGGAAGAGGCATCTCCTTGTACAACCACACCTCCGGGCGGATATAGAGGAATTCGAACAGTTCAAAACTCTCTTCGGCGGCGGCCATCTGCAGAGTAGCAAGATAACCCGGGCCGAAATAGGGTGAATGAGGCATCATCGGGTAACGATACTTACGGTTAAGTGCACGTATTTTGTTGAATTCCGTAATGCCGCCCACTTTGGTTATACTCGGCTGGATAAAATCTATCGCCTCATATCTCATCATCTCCCCAAACTGTACCGCGGTGCACACATTTTCTCCGGCGGCAATCGGCATCCCCGTTTTACGGAGATCCCTCAGCAAGGAAAAATCTTCCGGGGGAAAAACGGGCTCTTCGAGCCAGTAGGTGTTGAGCTCTTTAAGTTCCGGAATAGCTTCGCGTGTAAACTCTTCGCTCCAGTTGCAGTTTACGTCTACTATTACATTGGCATCTCCGCCCACGGCTTTATGGCAGGTACGGACGGCTGACAGGTCGATTTCGTGGAGCTTGATTGCGGAATATCCTTCTTCCAGCGCGGCGGTACTGTAGTGTGTAACCAGGTCTCCATCGTCGTAGCGTACCAGGGAGGCGTAGGCAGGGATCTTCGTGCGGAGTTTTGCAGAGAGTAGTGTACCTATACTGACTTGTTCCGCCTTTGCCGCAAGATCCCAGAGGGCAATATCGACACCCGACAGTGCAAATGTAGATATCCCGTAACGCCCCTGGAGAACCATTTTACGCTGGATCTCTTCGCACAGCTCTTCCGGATTGGTAAAATCACGGCCTACAAGAATGGGGGCAACGGTTCTGTTGATAAGGGCTGTTACTGCTTCGTTACAGAAGTAGCCGAATCCCTCACCCCAACCGGTAAGACCTGTATCTGTCTCGATTCTTATCAGTGCAAAATCGAGTTCCGTCCATGGAGCCGGCATTATACCGGTTCCTCTGCTGCCGTCTTCGAAGGGTATGCGTAACTCGATCGTCTCTAGAGAGGTAATTTTCAAAGCTCTTCCTCCTCCATCTGAACTCTCAGACGCTGTAACGACTCCTCGGATAGGCCTCCCGAAGCGAAGTATCCGCCGATAAAGAGGTTTTCCGGAAGGGCCGGGTCTGGTTTTGTATCGAGGATGGAGGGATCGGCTACAAAGTCGAGGCTGTAGTCCATTGGCTCATAGCCGATATCTTCGGCACTGCTGTTATCGAAAAAGGGATCTGGGCATTTGGAGACGCCGTACACCAGACGGTGGCCCTGGGTATTGCGGGTAAGACCCAGTTCAAAGAGTCGCGCTAAATCACGGGGGCTGCACCAGGTGTGGGTGCGGCGCTCGTCCTCAATTTTTTCCGTAACCGATCCGATTCTTACACTCAGAATATTGAGCCCGTATTTATCGGCAAAATAGGCACTCAGTATCTCCCCAAAGGCTTTACTTACCCCGTAATAACTGTCCGGTCGGATAGGGGCGTGTTCGTCTATTGTAGAGCCACGGGGAATAAATCCCACAGCATGGTGACTGCTTGCGTAGATAATTTGTGTTACCCCCTCTTTTCGGGCGGCTTCGAAAATATTGTAGGTGCCGACAAAATTGGGGCCGAGTACCTGATCAAAGGTGTAGTCGGGTCCCACCAGGCCCGCAAGATGTATTACCCCCTCGACCTCAGAAAGCACACTCTCTACAAATGATCTATCCTCTATGTCGCCATGCACACTGCGTTCGTTGGCCTTGAGCTTTTCGCAGGGGGTCTTGTGAGTGAGAAGTACGACTTCCTCGAATGTATCGGACAAATAGGGGCGGACCAGCTTCCCCACGATTCCGGCAGCGCCTGTTAACAGAATTTTCATCTGATATGCTCCTTGTTGTTATAGATATTTCATGTCTGGGTTTTTAAGTCTATACTCCGTACTCTTCCCACGCCTCTTTGAAGAGTTTTATAGTCTCCCAGGGAGTGTCTATGGCGGTGTTGCAGCTCGCCGAAAACATAAAACGGTTTCGATAGGGCTCCATCCTGCGAAACAGGTCTTTTGTGTAGGCAAATATGGATTCTCTATCTTCCATGGTCGAGGTTTCCGCCGCACTAATACCACCGGTAATAATAAATCGGTCTCCAGTCATCTTCATTGCCTCATCGAGCTCCACATCGCCTAGGGGGGGATATGCAACTCCCTCTAAACCGTCCACTCCCAGGGAGGATATCAATTCGAGATTTGCCTTCTGTTGTCCGCAGGCGTGGATAAAAAAGGTGCTTCCCTTTTCGTGGCTCATTCGGCTTGCTCGTTCATAAAAGGAGGCCGAGTATGCCTCTACATACTGCGGGGGGTGGAACATTGCGTCCAGGTTGTCCATGGAGATTGACGCGAGCACTCCATGATCGAGCATCTCCTGGAGGAGCTTTAGCTGGCTCTCCTCGTGCTGTTGCAGTATGGGTTTAAACCTCTCTTCTCTGTCTGTCAGCTGGTAGGTTGTCTCTACAGGTCCGAGATAGATGTGCATCATTTTCAGGGGGCTAAAAAATTCCCCCGCCATCGGCAACCCGTTCTCTCCGATCCTCTCTACTTCCTGATCGTAGCGGTCGGCAAGAAACCGATAGGAGATTCGTGAGATGAGGTCCTCGAATATATCGAGCTGTGTTTCGGGGTCGTCGACCAGATGTTTCTCCTGCACCAGGGTGGAGTCGTTAAATATGTACCGCAGGCGCTCTTCGAGGCTGCCCTTGGGGGTTGTGTATTTGAGGGTGATAACGGTGTCTCCGTTCTCCCTCTCCACCTCTTTTTCCACTTTTACGTTGTCGAAAACCCGTTCCGTCAAACCTCCAAACCAGTAGTTTACGGGATCGGAATAGGTGTTGCGGCTAAAGACATCCAGACCCAGGTAGTTTATACAGTCGAGCTGTTCCCTGCAATGGGCAATCTCCTCGGGCAAGAGCCCGTGATTCTTCTGGTGGGTGAACCACTGCCAGTAGTTGGGGGCATACACAAACCTGCCCGGGTCTTCTCTATTGAGTATTTTAAGAACCGCCTCCCGTTTTGTCATTATTGTCATCCCTCCTAATAGTTCTTCACGGTGTCCCACATTGCCCAGAAATTCTCCGGGGGAACATCCGCCTGAATATTGTGAACCGTAGCAAAGACGAACCCTCCGCCCGGAGCAAGGGTATCGATGTTCCTCTTTACCTCGTCGGCTACCTCCTGGGGTGTCCCGTGGGGCAGGGTGTCCTGGGTATCTACGCCGCCTCCCCAAAATACGATATCTCTTCCGAACTCCCTTTTCAGACGGGCCAGTTCCATCCCGGCGGCGGTAAACTGGACGGGGTTGAGAATATCCACACCTGCATCGATAAAGTCGGGGATGAGCTCAAAAACGGCTCCATCGGAGTGAAACATAACCTTTACTCCGGGAAGTTCCTTTTTTATGTGGGAAATCAGTCTCTTTTGAAGGGGGAAGACCATGTTGCGGATCATCTCCGGAGAAAAGAGGAGGGAGCTCTGTGTCCCCAAGTCGTCGCACTCCACTGCCACGAGGATCTCCTTCTCCAACCCGCGATCGCGGCAGTAGCGGCTGAAAAAGCTCCAGTAGGCCAGTTTGTATTCGAGAATCTTCTCCATGAGCATTAAAGCCCCTTCGGGATCGAGGGCCATGTCCATAAAGAAGTTTTCGTAGCCCCTGATCCTGAAGGCAACCTCGGTAATTCCGGCGCTGTTTCGATCCGCTACCACGGCCAGTGTGTCCAGCTTGCCGGCTTGTGCATCAAGGACCCTCTCCAGCTCCTCCTCCGCATCGGAGACCGAGGGGAATCGGTATTCGGCCAGACCCTCTTTTATGGTTTCGTAATCGCCAAGGGGCGCATTTTTGATGTTGTAGTAATAGTCCTTGCCTGTCTCGTACTCCCAATAGCAGCCGAACTGGTCTCTTAGTCGGAAAACTCCATTCTCTTCGCGTGCAGGTATGACCTCGGGTCCTGCGAGCCGCTGGGCGCCTATTCGGTAGGTATCGATACCCAGCTCCTTGCGTACAGTGGTAACCGGCTGAACAATTTGCTGAATGGGGTCGAACTCTTCCATCGGCTCGTGCTCCGGGGACATCCCCCTGTACTCGAGGGCATTCTCATAGGCTATCTTTGTGAAACTGGAGACCGTGGTGGCGCCGATGTCGCAGGGGATTCGGTCGGTCTCTTCGAAATTCAGTGCTTTTTCTACTCTCTCTCGGCTTGTCATGTCATCCTTCCTTAAAAATACTCGTTATAGGAAAGAATTATATACTATTGTGTGACAGTTTCAACCTTTCAAAACTTACGAAATGTTGAAAATGAACAAAAAATACTTGCTTTCGGCGGAGTGACGTGGTATGATTCTCCATCAATAATTTAATTTCAAGGAGAACGATGTGAGAAAAGAGGTAAAACTGTTTATTCTTCTAGTAGTGGCCTTCGCTTTATTTGCGGCACCGCAAGTATTCGCGGGTGGTCAACAGGAAGACGAAGAGACGGATTCTATCGAAATGTTTATCGCCGGAACGAGCGGAGCCGAGGACACCCAGTCCATGGGGCACTTCGAATACGAGAAGCGCCTCGAGGAGGCTTCCGACGGCGTTTTCGATGTCGAGGTCAAGATCAACGCTGTTATGGGAGAAACCGACGATGTAACCGAGCAGGCCATCGAGGGTGTTCCCGTGGTCAATGCCACCGACCCCGGTCGCCTGGCTAACTATGTTCCCGATTACGGGCTTATTCAGATGCCCTACCTGTTTCCCGACCATACATATCTGAATGAGGTTATGGACACCGATCTCTACAAGCAGTGGGAGAAGGAGTTCGAAGAGAAGGGGCTTAAGTTGGTTACCTCCAACGGTTACTCCGGAGTAAGGAGCTGGATTGCCAATCACCCCGTGAGAGAACCGGAAGATCTGGACGGTGTAAAAGTAAGAACCATAGGAAGCGACCTCTTTGTAAAGTCGGTTGAGGCCATGGGCGGAATAGCCACGGCGATTCCCTGGGCGGAGACCTATCAGGCAATCGAGCAGGGAGTAGTGGACGCTACCGAGGCTCAGATTCCCGGTATCTACGCCATGCGTTTCTACGAAATACTTGATCATATAAGCCTTTCCGAGCACTTTACCCTAATTGCATCGATGGTAACGGGAACCAAGTTCTTCGACTCGATCCCTGAAGAGTACCAGACAATGATGATGGAGGTTGCCTACGAGACCTACAAGGATAACCAGGATATAGTTGTCTCCAAATCCAAGGAGTACATTAAAGAGATGGAAGACGAGGGTGTAACGGTACATGAAATAGACAAGGATCCTTTTATCGAAGCCGTGCAGCCTGTGTATGATGAAATGGGTTTTGCCGAGCTTCGAGACGAGCTCTACGCGGAACTGGGTCTATAATTAGACATATAAAACTGAATTGAATACCGGCAGATATCTGTTTTTCAGATATCTGCCGGTTTCTTGAGTGTGGACGGGAAAACGATGAATAAACTATACGAGAGATACTGCAAAATCGAGGAGATAATTACCGGGGCAATATTTGTATCGATTGTCATCCTGGTGTTTTCCGCGGCCTTCCTTCGTCTATTCGACAGACCCTTGGTGTGGGCTAACGACATTGCGAAGCTCCTCTTTGCATGGGCCGCGCTGTTGGGGGCCGACGTTGCCATGAGGAACTCGCGATTGATCGGTGTAGACTTTATTGTGAAAAAACTGCCCCTTCGTACGGCAAAATTGCTTCGGATATTTACCTTTTCGGTGATTATTGTTTTTCTCTGCTCCTTCGTGTATTTCGGGCTAGGCCTCAGCATAAAGAGTTATGACAGGAGTTTTCAAACTCTCTCCTTTATGAGTTATTCCGCGGTAACGGCGTCTCTGCCTGTAACCTCCGTGCTGATGATTCTGACTGCCGGTGTTAAGATCTTCAAGCTCATAAAATATTTCAACGACGATGATTACAACATCTACAAGGACAGCAGTCTCAAAAAGTCAACAATAGATTGAGGAGATAAATAAATGACTTTGTTAGTAGTTATCTTTTTTTCCCTGCTGATCATCAATATGCCCATAGGGTTTACCATCGGAATCGCCGGTACCGCCTTCTTTCTCGCCAACGACTACATTCCCTACTCTATCACGATACAGAGGGTTGTAGCGCAGACCCAGTCGATAGCCTTTCTCGCTGTTCCCTTCTTTATCTTTGCGGGAAACCTCATGAACAGAACCGGCATCACTACTCGGCTGCTCAGGTTTGCCGCACTGCTTACAAGAAGAATGGCCGGAGGAATGGCCCAGGTCAATGTAGTCCTCAGTACCATGATGGGGGGGGTCTCGGGATCAGCGGTAGCGGATGCATCCATGCAGGCGAGAATACTCGGTCCCAATATGATACGGCAGGGATATCCCAGAGGGTATACCGCCGGAATAACCTGCCTTTCTGCTCTCATAACCGCGACAATTCCGCCGAGTCTCGGGCTTATTCTCTACGGCTTTGTCGGTGAGGTCTCCATTGGAAGGCTGTTTGTTGCCGGGATAGTTCCCGGAATCCTCATGATGGTCTTTCTCTCTGTGACAGTAACGATAACTTCAAAGATAAAACACTACGACATGCCCGACCCGAATGCAAAACCGCCGAGTTCGAAGGAAATACTCCACGACTTGAAGGACTCCATTTGGGCTCTTATGTTTCCGGTAATCCTGATTGTCGGTATCCGCTTTGGTGTCTTTACCCCCTCGGAAGCGGGGGCCTTTGCCGTGGTATATGCAATTTTTGTCGGCAAAGTCGTGTACAAAGAGTTGGACTGGGAGAATTTTAAAGAAGCGGTAAAGGATGCCTTTATCGACACCGGAGCAATAATCCTGATTATTGCCCTCTCCGGCATTTTTGGGTATGCTCTTTCTCTCGAGAATGTACCCGGGAAAGTGGGCTCAGCTCTGGTTTTAATAACGGAAAACCCACAGATGATGCTTATAATTATTGTACTCTTTCTCGTGGTGGCAGGAATGTTTATCGACAGCAACGTGAGTATTCTACTCCTCACACCCATATTTCTGCCGGTAGTGAAGAGGATGGGCATTGATCCCGTCCATTTCGGTATTATCATGATGACCATTGTAACCATGGGAACTATGACTCCTCCGGTGGGAACGGCAATCTACACCGTCAGCGATATTCTCGATGCTCCCCTAGATGAGTTTATGCGACAGTCCCTCCCATTCTATGGTGCGGTGGTTTTTCTTGTTATTGTGATGATCTTTATACCAAGGGTTATTATGTTTCTCCCCAATCTCGTCTACTGATGCGGCGGGGGAGGAACCCCTCTTGTAGACGGCAAAGAAGGGAGAAAGACTATAGAATTGATTACCGCAATGTACAAGTCTGCGATAACGGGAGAACAGGTCGTCTTGCCGAGGCGGTACGGTTTAACACGAAGAAGAGAAGTATAGAGACCTTTGGAGATAACGCCATTACCATAACCGTGCCCGAATTGATCCGGCCGAAGCACATCTTCTGTACGGTCCCGGGTGCACGGAAGGCTCCCGCTGTACAAGCAGCTTTGTTTGGAGAGATCTCCGAGGCGACTCCCGCCTCGATACTGCGGACAACGGAGACCAAGCTTTTTCTCGACAGGGAAAGCGGGGAGAGTCTGCTTTCCTGGAAACATGCAGAGATACACAGCGCTTGGTATTTATGGAAGCGCTCCTTTTCTGGTATAGTTACTCTTCTATATCTATGATTCTCTCGGGTCAAATAACACTGCAGCAGGGGGCCACAGATGCTCACGATTAAAGGCGTTTCGAAAAAATACGGTTCTATTACGGCGGTAGAGGATATAAACTTTTCTCTCGAGAAGGGAGAGGTCGTGGGACTTTTGGGGGTAAACGGCGCCGGCAAGACTACCGCAATGAATATGATTACCGGTTATTTTCCGCCTACTGCCGGTACCATCAATCTTTTGGGGTGTGATGTTATGCAGGAACCCCTGGAGTACAAGCGAAACATAGGATACCTGCCGGAAAACCCGCCCCTGTATCTGGATATGACAATACGGGAGCAGCTGCGCTTCGTCTGTTCGGCGAGGGGAATTCCCCGTACCCAGTGGGAGGGGGAGATAGAGCGGGTGTGTAGTATGAGCAGTATTCTCGATGTGCAGCACCGGATTATACGTACTATGTCGAAGGGGTACAAACAGAGGATAGGTATTGCCCAGGCACTTATAGGAGAGCCGAAGCTCCTCGTTTTGGATGAGCCCACATCGGGTCTCGACCCGCAACAGATTATCGAAATACGAGAGCTGATAGAGAAGTTGAAAAGCAACCACACGGTAATGATAAGCTCCCATATTCTTTCTGAGGTTTCTTCGGTATCCACACGGATTGTAATTCTGCACAGGGGAAAAATCGTAGCGGATCAACCCGTAGAAGATCTGCTCCTCTCTTCCGAAGAGACCCCCGTATTGTGGCTTCGCGTGTTCGGAAATGCCGATGCCGTTGGAAAACTGATTTCGGATATTCCCGGTGTTGAAGATGTCGAGGTCAGGGAATCTCCCGAACAGGGATGTTCGGATTACGATATCCATTTTGCCGAAGGGTGTGATGCAAGAAGAGAGCTGTCGGGGCTTCTCGCGGGGCACGGCTACGCTATAATGGCAATGACGATCAAGAGCAAGACCCTCGAAGATATTTTTATAGAACTATTGAGAGAATAGCCGTATACGTCTGTTCTCGTCGTTTCGGTTTCCGAGAAGCGGCATGCGAAAACTGGTCAAATAAAGGGGATAATCTATTTTATGCAGGCAGTATTTTATAAGGAGTTCAATCACTATTTTACATCTCTTGTTGGGTACGTGTTTCTCTCCATCCAATTCTTCATCTGCGGTTTTATCTTTACCTCCGGTAACCTTCTCAATCAAAGCGGTGATATCAAGAGTTTTTTCTCCGCAATTTTTTCCGTTTTAGTATTTCTCATACCGCTCTTGACTATGAGACAGTTTTCGGAGGAGAGGAAGATGAAGACACATCAACTGTTGTTTACCCTGCCTCTTTCGACAGAGAGCATTGTTTTGGGTAAGTATCTGGCAACCCTTGCGGTAGCCGGTATGGGCCTTGCGACGACCTTTGTATTTCCCCTGATCCTGTTTTTCCTGGGAGTCTCTGAACCGCTGCTTACTCTTGGCAACTATGTGGGCATAGCGCTCCTGCTAAGCGCTGTTGCCGCCCTCGGGTTGTTTCTCTCCTCGTTGAGTGAGAATCAGGTAATCTCCGCGATTATCACATACACGGTTATCCTGTTTCTCTGGCTCTTTGATTCTATAGCTGCCCTCGTGTTGAACGGCTTTCTCGTTAGTATTGTAAAATACTTGTCTTTGAGAAACAATTATGTTGATTTTACCTACGGCATCTTTAACCCGGCAGCCATTGTTTTCTATCTTATAGTAACGGCGGTCTTTCTGCTGTTTACCGTTGCCGTGCTGGATAGCAGGAGGCAGTAGTTGATGTTTCAGATATCTAAAGTTCGGTTCAAAGGAGCCCGCCTTACGAGAACTCTCTTCGTGGTTGTAACCCTTACAGCCGCTGTTGCGGGAACGTTTCTCGTCCATCAAATAGTAGAAAACTACTCGCTCAAATTCGACATGACCGCTACCAAGCTCTACGAGTTGAGTCCCACTACCGACAACGTTGCTGCTTCGCTTCAGAGCCCCGTTGAAATAACTGTATTGAATAGTAAAGAGGACTATGTGGTAGTGCTGAAGGAACTCTTGAAGAAGTACGAGAGTTTAAGCAGTCTAATCGAAGTAAAGTATGTAGATCCCTACGAGAATCCCGCCCTTTTGGACCATTTTAGGCAGGAGGGGCTTAACGTAAAACTCAATGACATAGTGGTGGATGGACGTTTCAGGACGAGATCATTTTCTGTAGAAGACCTATATATAATGAATGCGGATAAAACCGAGGTAAGAGGCTTGAACGCAGAACACCAGTTGACGAGTGCCCTGGTATATGTAAACGATCAATCGACCCCTGTAGTAGGGTTTACCGACGGCCATAACGAAAGACCTTCCACCTCCCTCATCGAGCTCTTTGAGGATAATAATTTCGAAGTTCAACAGGGGAGTGTGTCTACACTCGTCGAAGATGAACCGTCGCTTTTGGTAATTGCTTCTCCTCGTCGTGATTTTAGATCCGATGAAGTGGAGCTGCTCGAATCGTATCTGAGTCGCGGAGGAGCTCTGATGACTTTTATCGGTCCCTCTCTCGGCTCTCTCGATGAGCTGGAATCCTTGCTCGAGGAGTGGGGAATAGTGCTCGGTAACGAGTTGGTCGTGGAAAAGGAGGGCTACACAGGAAACAATCCGGTCAACGTTGTCCCCATGTATGCGCCCCACGAAATAAACCGCTACTTTTCGGAGAATCGGGTATTTCTTACCATGCCCTCCTCCCGAAGCCTCTACAAGAATCCGGAAGCCGGCTCGGCCTACGATATTCGGGCGGTTCTGGTTTCCACCGGCCAAGCATACGGGAAAGAGGGTTACCAGTTTGAAAGTACGGAAAGAAGCGAAGACGACAAGAGCGGCCCCTTTACTCTCGCACTTACATCGTCGAAAACGGTCACGGTAAATGGAAATGAGCGGGAGGCGAAGATTTTTACCGCCGGAAGCCAAAACATGTATGGAGACGATCTGCTCGGGTACGCCAGTTACGCCAATGCGGACTTTTTAATACAGGCGGTAAACTGGCTGCACGAGACAGAGACGGCCATCAATATTCCTCCTAAAAAGATCGAAGCTGCTCCATTAAATTTGCTTTCTTCCCGAGCACTGCTCCTGGGAGTGCTGGTTACCGTGCCTGTTCCAATCCTCATACTGAGCATTGGCATA
>JBKHFZ010000055.1:0-14661 GCA_046539925.1 Spirochaetaceae bacterium | reverse complement strand
GTTTTCCTCCGGTTAATTATACCATAAATAAACTCTAAATACACTTCTGTTCTCTATATTTTAGTGTGTGGCGGAGTTCATAGTAAGTCAATAGAGCGGGTACATTTCAAGGATCTTGAAAAACCCAGAAATTTTGATTATTTGCACAATTTGTGGTACTCTAAAGTGACGAAAAATTTCAGGAGGCATGTGTCATGTTTACAGAGGCAATACTGGCGGATAGAACGAAAAGCATGGGATCGAGCGCGATCCGCGAAATACTCAAAGTTATTTCCCGACCGGGGATAGTATCGCTTGCGGGAGGAATGCCGTCCCCCGACGCGTTTCCCATGGAGTACATGAAGGAGTTGACCAACCGGGTTGTAGAAAGATACAGGAGCGAGGCTCTCCAGTACGGGGCCACCGAGGGGTTTCTACCCCTGCGGGAGGCACTCTCCCGCCATCTCAAGTCCAAGTGGATCGACGTACCCTCGTCAAGAATCAATATTACCACCGGATCCCAGGGGGTTCTCGACTCTCTCGGAAAAATTCTCGTATCTCCCGGGGATACGGTTGCGGTGGAAGCACCGACCTACCTCGGAGCCATACAGGCATTAAACGCCTACGGCCCAAAGTATGTACGTATGAAGACCGACGAGGACGGATTAATCCCGGATTCCATGGAGGAGGTTATTCGTGAACACAAGCCGAAGATGGTCTATCTTATTCCCACTTTTCAGAACCCGACGGGGAGGACAATCCCCCAGGAGAGGCGCAAGCGTATTGCCGAAATTGCCAAGGAGACCGATACGCTGGTAGTGGAGGATGATCCCTACGGTTCTCTGCGCTTTAGAGGCAGCTTTATCCCCTCCATCTACACCTTTGCACCGGAACATGTAGTCTACTGCGGCTCTTTCTCCAAGATTTTTGCACCCGGCCTGCGTGTCGGTTTCTACGTAGCCCCCCAGTTTATTGCCAATTGGATGGTTATGGCAAAACAGGGGGTAGACCTGCATACCAGCTCCTTTACCCAGGCTTTGGCCACCGAATTTTTAGAGGGGGGGTATCTGGAAAAGCACCTTCCCGTCATTATCAACCTGTACAAGCCGAAGATGGAGGCGATGCTCGAGGCTATGGAGGAACACTTCCCCTCAACCTTCTCCTGGTCCAGACCGGATGGAGGAATGTTTATCTGGGCGGAGGGGCCCCAGGGAATTGATGCTATGGATATCTACAACGAGGCTATCGAGAATAATGTGGCCTTTGTTCCGGGAAAGTACTTCTATACCGCGGAGGGGGAAGGAAAAGAGACCATGCGGCTCAACTTTACCATGGCCGACGAGGCGACCCTGAGAGACGCGGTGGTACGGCTTGGAAGGGCTATTAAAACTGTGGTAAAGTAGCTCCCACAATGAGCACTAAAACTGCAGAAACGGAGGGTTGGCTGGAACGGCATATAACCCTCCATACCCACGATACGGTAAAAGAAGAAAAGGCTTCCGGAATTGTTCATGCCGCCGGCGCGGTTGCATCGGCGGCAGCCCTTGTTCTGTTGACAATAAAGGGCGTTGCAAGCGGTTCCTTTGCCATGGCCGCCTCTTACATGGTCTACTCACTCTCGATGTTGATTCTCTACCTCTCCTCTTCTCTCTACCATTTTGCACCTGTATCGAAGAAAAAGCGGATATTGAGAATATGCGACCATATGTCCATCTACCTTCTTATCGCCGGGACCTATACGCCTGTCTCTGTTGCGCTGGGAGGGTATTGGGGGACCCTTACTCTCATACTTATCTGGAGTTTTGCCGCGGCGGGGATGGCCTTCAAGATTGTGTTTTGGGGTCGCTTCGGTTTTGTGCAGGTAGCTGTATATATCCTCATGGGATGGATGGTGGTTCTTGTGGGAAAACCCATACTCGAAGCATTTCCACCGGAATTTATCTACACCGCCCTCGCGGGAGGTATAACCTATACTTCCGGAACCATTGTGTATGCAATGAAGAAGCTGCCCTACTATCACGCTCTGTGGCATCTTTTTGTTCTTACAGGAAGTGTATTATTCTTTTTTGCAATTTATCTCTATATCTAGTATACTTCCAGTAAAATCAATGTACCGGGAGGAATGGTATGGATCTAAAAGAAGCGCTCCAAACTGCAATTAAGGGAGAGATAGAGGGAAGAGAGCTGTACAAAACGGCTTCGGAAAAAACGGAAGACAAGAAGGCGAAGGAAGTATTTCAAATGCTTGCCGACGAAGAGCAGAGCCACCTCAACAGCCTTGTTCAGATAGCGAAGGAGTACGATGAGGGAAAGGATATTTCCACCCCCCAGCTTCCTTCCGCGGCGGTGTTCGAGGATGCCGAGAGCCCGATTTTTACCAGGGAGTTCAAGGATAAAGTGGCGGATTTCGATATGACGGCCCTCTCTATTGGAATAAAACTGGAACTCGAGTCTGAGAAATTTTACAAGGAGACAGCTAAAGAGGCCTCCGATAAAACAGTAAAGGATTTAATGAACCGCCTTGCCGACTGGGAACGGGGACACTACGACTATCTACAGAAGCAGGTCGGTTTTTTCAAGAGTTATTACAGCAATAAATACAGTTCCTTTCGGTTTTAGGCGAGCGGCGGTATAGTCAAAACCGGAAAAAAATAGAGATCCTCGATACAATAGAACCGTTTTCCGGGAGGAAAACGGTTCTTACACTTTTTCGGGGAAGGAAAAGTGCATAAAAACGGATACCGGCACTTTCAATATTTCAGTTTTTTTTATATTGTCTAGCGGATAGATAGAGAAAACAGATCGGCTAAGATAGAGGAAAAAAACATGTTCAGTCTAGGAATCAATATCGGCTCATCGAGCCTCAAAGCGGCGCTGCTTGACGGAGAACAGACAGTATGGAGTACGGTTGTACCCCACGACGGAGATCTGCAAGTTGCCATAAGAGAGGCTCTCGCCACCTACTCTATACCCGAGGGAGTTCAAACGCTGGTTACCGGGACAGAGGGGCGGTACCTTTTTAACATAAACAACACCATAGAGCCGGTATGTGTAGAAGAGGGGCTCCGGCGTCTGGGTAAAAAGGTGGACGCGGTGGTAAGCATGGGTGGGGAGGATCTTGTTGTCTACACCATCGATGAGAACGGAAAAATAGTAAACAATTTTTCCGGGAACAAATGCGCTTCGGGTACCGGAGAGTTCTTTAAGCAGCAGCTCGCGCGGATGGATATGAAACTTGCCGACGTGGAAGGGGTACCGGAGGATGCACGGGTTCTGAGTCTCTCCACTCGATGTTCGGTATTTATGAAGAGCGACTGTACCCACCGACTGAACAAGAGCGAGGCCACAAAAGAGGATATTGTTCTTTCTCTTAGCAATGTAATGGCCATAAAGGTAATCGATTTTCTTAAAAGAGCCAAAATTCACGACGGGACGGTTCTCCTTACCGGCGGTATTACCAAAAACCGGCACATCCTCCGCTTTATAAGGGAGAATGCTCCGGAAATAGATTTTATTGTCCCCCCCGAGGCACCCTACTTTGAAGCCTTTGGGGCTGCCCATCTTGCAAAAACCAACGGGAGCAGTATGCCCTCCTTCGACTCTCTCCTTAAGCCTAACAAGGTCCGTTTTGGCGAACAGGACGATCTCAAGGATTTTATGGACAAGGTTACCTATTTTGATGCGCACGAGGGGACTATCGAGGCGGGGAAGGAGTATATCCTCGGAGTAGACGGAGGTTCCACCACCACCAAGGCGTGCCTTATCGACTTTGAGACCCACGAAATAGTCGCATCCCACTACGGAAGGACCCACGGCGATCCCGTAAAGTCCCTGAAGGTCTGCCTCGAGAAGGTAAACAGCAAGGTAAAGCAGCAGATCGGGGATAATAAAATAGAGATATCCATGGCAGCGACCACCGGCTCCTCCCGGGAGATTCTGGGAGTATTCCTCGAAACCGAGGGGGTCTATAACGAAATTATTGCCCACTCCGTGGGAACCACCTTCTTTTCCGAAGATGTGGAGACCATCTTCGAGATCGGGGGTCAGGATGCAAAATATGTGCTCCTCAAAAACGGGGTACCCATCGACTATTCGATGAACGAAGCATGCTCGGCGGGGACCGGCTCCTTTTTGGAGGAGTCCGCCCAGGGGGATCTTAATATAGGAGACGCTTCGGAGATTGGAGATATCGCCCTAAAAGCGGATGCCCCCCTCAAGTTTGGAGAGCACTGCTCCGCTTTTATAAACTCCGATATAAGAAAGGCGATCCAGCAGGGGGCTACCAGGTCCAATATAACTGCAGGAATTGTCACTTCCATAGTTTCCAACTACCTCAACCGAGTTGTAGGAAACAGAACCATAGGGGGAAAAATATTCCTCCAGGGCGGGGTGGCAAAGAACAATGCCATACCCCTCGCTTTTGCCATGCTTCTCAATAAGGAGATTCTTGTTCCCCCAAGCCCCGAACTCATGGGCTGTTTCGGGGTAGGTCTGCTTGCAAAACAGAAATACGAGGAGAATCTGCAGAAAAAAAGACCCCTGGATATAGAATCTCTTATACAGAGAGAGATTGTATACGAGAGGGTTTTTACCTGTAAGGCCTGCGACAACTACTGCCCGATCCAGGTACTGAATGTAAACGGCAACAAGTATATGTTCGGAGGCAGGTGTAATAAATATACAAACCTCCGCAAAAAGGCGGAAGATATTCCCGTATTCGACTACGTGGCAAAACGGCAGGAGCTTCTCTACAACACCTGCAGCCCGGACCCGGAGACCTTTGTGGAAAAAAGGCCCTACACGGTGGGTATTCCGAGAGCCTTTTCGGTCCATACTCTCTATCCGCTTTACTCCTGGTTTTTTCACACCCTGGGTATAAAAACGGTGCTCTCCGACACGGTTGAACACGAGGGGGTAGCGAGGGCGGAAAGCACCTACTGTTTTCCCGCGGAGATAGCCCACGGAGCGGTGCAGGATATCATCAACAAGGGGGCAGACTACATTTTTCTCCCCCATTTTCGTGATATGCCGAGCTACGAGGATTCGATCCATGCAAATTTCTGCCCCATTACCCAGGGGTTGCCCTACTATATCCAGAAGGCATTTCCCGACGTGCCGGAGGATAAACTTCTACCCCTGGTGGTAAGCTTCAAGTACGGAACAGAGAAGGCCCTGGAGTTCTTTATCGGTTTTGGAGAACGGCTGGGGATCCCTGCCGAGGAGATAGAGACCGCCTTCTATAGGGGATACGAGAAACAGGAGGAGTACTTCAGTCTTGCAAGGGAGATGGGCAAGGAGGCCCTCGAAGAGGCGAGAAAGGCGGACCGTCCGGTAATCGCGCTTCTCGGCCGGCCGTACAACGCGTTTACCGGCGAAGCGAATATGGGTATTCCCAGAAAATTCACAACCCGGGGGTACTCGGTTATCCCCTTCGATATTCTCCCCTACGAGAGCGAAGATATCTTTCCCAATATGTACTGGTACTACGGGCAGCAGGATATGAAGGCCGCCTCTCTGCTCAAAAACGAAGACAACATATATATTACTTTTATATCCAACTTCTCCTGCGCCCCCGACAGTTTTATGCTCCACTATGTAAAGTGGCTCATGGGTACAAAGCCCTTCCTCATTCTCGAGTTGGACTCTCACTCAGCCGACGCGGGCATAGATACACGGGTGGAGGCCTTCCTCGATATTATAGAGGGCTACCGCAGCAAGCGGGAGGCCATAGAGGAGGAGCGTTACGACAACGGATACCGCTTTGTAAACACCGGCGACGAGGAAATTCACATAAGCAACGTTCATACCGGAGAGAAGATTCCCGTAAAGAACAACAAGCGGGTAAAGGTAATCCTTTCCAACATGGGGGCTCATTCCACCGATCTGCTCGGGGCTGTACTTCGGTCGGCGGGCCTTAATACCGAGACCATGCCCGTGGCCACATTCAAGACCCTGCAGGCAGCCCGTTCCCACGCCTCCGGGAAGGAGTGTGTCCCCTCCCACCTCGTATTGGGAGGAGCCCTGGAGTTTTTTGCATCGGAGAAGTACAGAAAGGACGAGCTGTACCTCCTCTTTGTTCCCATTACCACCGGCCCCTGCAGGACGGGGCAGTACTACGTCTTTTTTGAGAACCTCTTCCGGGATCTGAGGCTGGAAAACGTTATTGTCTTTACCATGAGTGCGGATAACTCCTACAACGAACTCGGCTCCAACTTCTCCAAGGATATATGGCTCGGGCTGGTAGCGGCGGACTACATGAAGGATGTGCAGACCTCCCTGCGTGCCTGCGCCGTCGACCCCAAAAGCGCGGTGGAGCGTTACAATACACTCTGGGATGATCTGATAGAGGTGGCCGAAAGGGATATAACAAAAATTCGGCCCAATCTAAAGAAGATTGCCAATGAGGTTGCAAAGATCCCCCTCAAGAAGAGGCTCGATGAGAGCCCGAAGGTGCTGGTAGTGGGGGAGATCTATGTACGCCGGGACGACTTTGCCGTGGACGAGCTTGTCGAATTGCTAAGCGCCCGAGGAATTGTTACCAAAATTTCCGGAATCTGCGAATGGGTCCACTACCTCGACTTTGTGCGGGAGTATGAACACAGGAAACGGCTCAAGCTCGTTCCATTCTACAAGCGCCTCTTTAGTGCCCCCATGAAGGATCTTGTAAAACTGAAGATAGAAGAGCTGTGGAAACACCATATGGAGCGGAGAATAAAATCCGCCCTTACCCCTTCGGGGATGGTTCCCCACTCTCCCCACGACATGAAAGAGATTATGGCCAACTCCCAGAAGCACTTTGTAAACTACGAGCTCAACTCCGAAATAGCCGTTTCCAGCGGAGTGGCGGCCACCGCAATGGACGACGGCTACTCGGGTGTGGTAAATATCTCCCCCTTTGCCTGCCTTATAGGCAGGGTAATCGAGGGGGTCTACACCCCTTGGGCCCGGGAGCGAAACTACCCCTTTATCTCTGTAGAGGTCGATGGAAACCTGCTTCCGCCGAATATTATCAGCAAGCTCAACATATTTATGGTAAATGTTCTGCGCTTTCGAGCGGATCGGGAGGCGGCGGATTTAATAGAGACCTCGAACTCTCTCTCGTCGGAACTCGCCATGGAGGCCCTCGGCGGCGGGAATGGAGGGAATGGAAGCGGTAAGAGCTCCGGCGGAAACGGCAGCGCACGAGTGCGGGAGTGCAGCGACGGGCGGGTTCCCTGCGGCGCTGCATCATCCGATTGCTGTGAAAAACAGCCCGAAGACTGCGGAGTCGGGGAAGGTATAAAAGAGTAACAGCTTACTTTTTTCCCCCTTGAATCGGTTTACTCCCGGCCATTGTACAGGCTATCGGTCTGATATTCATCCACCATTGTTCCTTCGGCCTCTCGAGATCCTTGTCTACCATGTCGTAGAAAGAGTCGAGATCGGTAAAATCGACTTTTCCCTGGTACATGCCGCACATATAGCTCCTGCATGGCGTCTTGGATGCCTCGGAGAAGAGTTTTTCCATGCAGCGCTTTGCCAGACGGGTTGCCTGGATTCTATCGAATGCCGAGGGGTCCCCTCCGTTCTGCTGATGACCGAGGATTGCGTACCGGGCGTCGAATAACTCCTTTGCCTCCTCCTCGAAAAGCCTGCAGAGAAAATCGGTGGTGTAGGAGTCGTTTGCCCTTTCGTTGCGAATCATCAATCCGAGCCGCTTACCCCTGCGGAACCCCTCTATAAGATTGTCTATATCCTCCTGCAGAGATTTGAGGTCTATCCCCTCTTCGTGGAGGTAGGCCCTCTCTGCCCCCGTGGCAATCGCGCTCATGAGGGCAAGATACCCGCAGTAACGTCCCATAACTTCCACTACAAAAACTCTCCGCGAGGCAACTGCCGAGTGTTTGATCTTGTCTACTGCTTCGACAATAGTGTTAAGAGCGGTATCCGAACCTATACTCAATTCCGAGGCGGGCAAGTTGTTGTTTATCGTCGCGGGAAGACACATTATCGGTATGTTGAACTCCGGGAATTCTCTTCTCTTGTTGTAGAGACTGTAGGCGGCGGTATACCCGTCCCAGCCGCCTATCACAAGAAGTCCGTCGATCCCGTGTTTTTTGAGCTGTGCGGCTATTTTCGGGAAATCCTCCTCCTGCGGCTTTATCCGGTTTGTACCGAGCTCCGAACCGCCCCTCGGAGCCCAGCCGTCTACGCTCATCCAGTCCATCGGAAGGAAGCTTCCCTCAATAAGCCCCTGGAAACCGTTTTCCACTCCGTACATGGTGTCTCCATGGTCTATTCCTATTCTCACAGCCGCTCTTACCGCATTGTTCATTCCTGGAGCCGGTGAACCTCCGTGGAGAACAGCAAAGGTTTTGTGTTCTCCCTCCTCGGCAAGGTGCTGAGGCAGGGCGGTAATCATGGTGCGAAAGGTGTCGTAGTGGTCGGAAAAGCTGCCTCCGCGCATCTCCATTGCTTTGTCGTACTCTTTTCTATCTATTATATCCTTAATGGACCTGGTTTTTTGTACACTGTCCATAAGAACGGATGAAGCCATCCTGTTTTTTCTCAGGCCGATAACCTGCGGGGGATCATCCGGCCCCATCTCCAGAAGGGTATCTACTGCAACATACCCCTGGGATGTGCTGAGGTAACGGTCGAAGGCGCTCGGAGCGCCCCCGCGCTGCACGTGTCCCAATATGGTGAGTCTGGTATCTTCCGTAAGACGCTCCTTTAGTACTTTTACCACGTACTCGGAGCTTATAGGATTTCCGTAGCGGTCTCTGGCGCCTTCGGCAACCACGGCAATACTGTACCGGCGTCCGGCTTCGCGCCCCTCCTTCATTACCTCTATCATTTTGTCTTCCCAGTTATCAAAGGGAGGGGGATTTTCGGGAATAAGGACCCACTGGGACCCTGTTGCAAGGGCGCTCATGAGGGCGAGGTATCCGCAGTTCCGCCCCATAACCTCCACGACAAAGGCCCGTTGGTGGCTTGTTGCGGTGCTTGTAATAGCGTCTATTGCCTCGGTTATGCGGTGGAGGGCGGAGTCGGCTCCAATAGTCATATCCGAGCCGAACATATCGTTATCTATCGAGCCAATCAGACCGACCAGCTTGAGCTTGTTGTTTCTCTTTCTCTGTTTTGAATTTATCTTTCCCTCCGCTTCGAGCTTATCAAGATGCTCCCCCCACTCTTTGCGGAACTCGTGTGCCCCGGTTAAACTTCCGTCTCCGCCTATTACCACCAAGTGTGTAATGTCCCGCTGTACAAGGTTGTAGGCGGCGCGGTAACGGCCCTCCTTTGTTCTAAACTCTTTCGAGCGGGCCGATCCGAGAACGGTACCTCCGCGGTGGAGTATACCGCCCACCGAATCCCACTGGGCCTTCTTTATCTTCTCTCCCCCTTCGAGTAAACCCTGGTATCCTTCGTATACCGCGTAGGCTGTAAAACCCCGGCTTATCGCCGTACGTATAACCGATCTTACTGCAGCGTTCATTCCCTGGGCATCCCCTCCGCTGGTAAGTACCGCCAGACCCGCGCCTTGTTCATTTTTCATATTATTTCCCCCATTTACTAACTTAGCGAGTACTCTGTTTTTCGACAACCCTTGAAAAAGGGAAGAATCCGATACGGTTCAGGCTCCTTACCGCCATGGCGAGAATGAGCGGAACAGCGGCGGGAGGAAGGGTCTGGGGGATGAGGGGAGAGGCGGCAAAAAATATAACTGCCGCAGCGGCGCTCGCGGTAAAATAGTAGAAGAGAAAATGGCGGGTGCGGACCGCGCCAAACCCTAAAAACATCACAACGATATGGGTGGGCCATGCCCACACAAGATTATAGTTAGCGGTGGCCATCTCGTAGCCGGAGAAGAGCCAGAGTAGCAGCATCAAGCTGCCCAGCACCCCCACTATCCCGAAAATCAGTACATCCATAATGCGGGCAGGGAGAGACCGGCGATAAGGGCTTACGGTAAGCGCGGCGGCAACTGCGGCAAGAATCCAGAGCAGAAGAGCCGGCCCAAGGGCCGGAGGCTCGGGGTCCGGGCGCTGCTGACGATAGATAAACCGTGTCTCTCCCTCTATTCTCCTACCCCCGGCGGCCTCGGGATCTGCTTCTATTTCCGCTGACTCCGCGGCATCCATAAGTTGAAAGGGAAGAAAAAGCCTCTCTTCGAGGGAGGGCTTTTTATCTGAGGGAGAGCCGAACACAAGGTCTATTCCAAGAGTAACATAGGGGGTATGAGACAGGTAGGGCTCAATAATCTGCCTGAAACTCTTTTCCTGCTCCATCAGGCGGTAAGTCATGGAAGAGCCGTAGAGATAGGTAAAAATATCTCTGATTCTGGTTGTGCAGTTATCAAAGAAAAAGTCGTAGATGTATACTCTGTTTTCCGGGAGAGCGTTGTATGCGAGAAAACGGTGCAGTTCGGTCTTTTTTTTGTGAGACAGATTGAGTTTTTGCTCGTAGATGGTCCGGTCCTCGTATTTTATGTAAAAGTTGTACGCCCTTTCGGTATTTACCACCCCGAGCATAAACGGCAGCTGCCCTTTTACAAAGTGAGGGACAAAACCCGAATCGAAGGGGATGGAAGACTGCCCGTAGTTGTACAGTTTATCCATCCCCGTTTCGGAATCTTTTATACGTATAGCTGTATGACCAAAACTGGAGTAGAGCGCCTCTCCCGGGTAGATAGTAACGAGATACATCTCCGCTCGGGGGCTTAATTCGGGCGGCGCTTCAAAATCCTCCGGAATCTCGAGAGGGGGAAGAGCTCCCACTTTTTGTGCATCCGTCTGCCGGGAATGCAGAACTTCCCCTCCCGCGATAAGGAGGGGAAGAGCGCATATGAGAAAGTAAAAGGGGAGGGATGCTCTTTTCATCGTCCACAGAATACATAGAACTCTCCCTCTGTGTAAAGCAGGAAAACCGGTATGGCGTGCCTGGGCCGGGAGGACAGCCTATCTGCGGGCGTTTTGCCGGGGGCGCTCTCCTACTTCAAGCTCTTTAGTAATCTCCCTGTCGTTCCTGTAGAGAGTCACTTCCACCTCTTCTCCTATCTCTGCTTCGCTTCTCATGTAGGCAATAAGCTCCTTGTATTTGGTAATCTCTTTTCCGTCTATAGCTGTGATAATGTCGCCACCTACCGGAAGCCTCATATTACCAAGTCGAAGCTCTTTTCTCCCTCCTCTGATGCCGGCCTTGTCGGCGGGAGCATTGTTCATAACCTGAACAACAAGTACTCCCTCCTCGACGGGTATATCCATCTCCGCCTGCTCGAGCATATTGGCTAGGCTCGGGGTGATGTCTATTGCCTGTACGCCGAGCCACGGATGGGGGTAGTGACCGTCTTCTATAAGCGCCGGCACCACGTCCCTCACCGTGTTGGAGGAGATGGCAAAGCCTATACCCGCACTGGCCCCGCTGGGACTGATAATAGCGGAGTTTACACCCACCACCTCTCCATCCAAATCGATCAATGGACCTCCGGAGTTTCCAGGATTAATAGGGGTGTCGGTCTGTATTGCTTCGCTTATAAAGCCACCTCTTGGGCTGTTTACCATCCTTCCCAGGGCGGAAACGACGCCAAAGGTGAGGGTCTGCTCGAAGTTAAAGGGGTTGCCCATAGCTATTACAAACTCTCCCACGTTGATATTATCGGAGTTGCCCATTTTAAGCGGCTGTGGGAGGCTGTTTCCCTCTATTTTGAGTACGGCCAGGTCGCTGAAGGGATCCTTTCCTGTTACGGATGCCTCGTAGACTTGCTCCTCTCCAAGGGTTACGGTTATACTCTCGGCATTCTCTATTACATGGTAGTTGGTAACCACGTGTCCTGCTTCGTCGTATAAAAAGCCGGATCCCGATCCCTCCTGGGGGGTGGGCATTTGAAACATTCCGGTGGTCTGTACCTCCGTAGTGATGTGTGCAACTGCCCCGTGGGCGGTGTCGTAGACTTGTTCTACCTCGTTCTGAAGGTCCTGGGCCGTGTGTTCGGTTTGTGCCTCTGCGCTGGGCAGGGGCGTTATAAAAGAGAAAACAATTAGTGCGAGCGTAAAAAGAACAGGGCCTTTTCCCGTCAGTCTTTTGTTCGTCAGCCTTTTGTTCGTCAGTCTTTTATCTGTTAGATAGTTCATATCCTACACATCCTCCTTACAGTAAAGATAAGGACAGTATAGGGCTCGAGTAAAGTCATTTCATTTCTGTAATCAATTGGGCCCAGTTTTCCCTGAGCTCCCGCATCTCTCTCTCCGCACGCTCCGGATCTTTGTGTATTACAGCTTCGGCCACTTTTTTTTGGCCCTCGAAGGTGAGGGTGTCGTATTTCTGCTGCCTTTCCGAGCTTTCGAGATCGCTTATACCCAGGGAAAACTCGGTATCCAAAACCGTTCTAATAAGGAGCTCCTCGATAATGAGAAAAATCTCGTTCTTTGTGCATTTGGCCAGAAGAAGATAAAACTGCCATCCTGTTTTAGAGCAGCCCCTCTCCTGGTAGTCTTTCTCGTGGATTGCCAGGTTTTCCCTTATCTTTTCTATATCTTCGGGAGTTGCCTTTTCCGCGGCCTGCCTGGCAATGAGCGGTTCTATCATGGAACGGCTCTCAATCAACTGCTCTATGCTGTATTTTTTCAGGTTAAGATAATCGAGAAGTACATTTATACCCTGTTCGGGAACAATATCCAGAACTATACTTCCTCCGTTTTGCCCTCTTTTTTTGGTTATATGCCCGTAAGTCTGCAGTTTGTAGAGCGCTTCCCGGATGGTGACCTTGCTTACTTCGAACTTTTTTACCAGTTCCCTCTCCGAAGGGAGTTTGTCCCCCGGTTTTAACTCCCCATTGAGAATAAGGTTCCAAATTTCCTTTACGATTAAATCGGAGGTTCTCTCTATCTTTATCGGTTTATATTTATCTTCAGCTTCACTCATACACCCCCCCCATTGTGCCTCGGTCTTCGTGGTTATCTTACAGTTATAGTATCGTTTAAAGAGGTTTTTTCCAAGAGAGGGAAGTATTAAAGAGCTAATATTAGCGCTAAAATTATTGACGATATGTTGGATATATGTATAATTATCCCTGTAAAGGGTTAAGCTTTGCTGTGTGCCCTTTATTATCTGTCTAATATCGGTAGCAGGGGTTACTGAGATGGCTGGTGACAACAAAATAAAGCCCGATTTCGTCTCTATAGGGCGCCTGGAAAAGGGCCTGTGTAACGCTGTTACCGATGTAGACGGGGTGCGTGTAGGGCACAAAACAATCATCAGAGGAGAAGGGAAGCCCGGAGCTGTCTCCGGTGTCGCGCGCACCGGGGTAAGCGTAATATATCCCCATAAAGATATATGGGCGGAACCGGTCTACGCCGGCACTTCGATCCTCAACGGGAACGGAGAGATGACGGGGTGTGCGTGGGTAGACGAGTCCGGCCTTCTTACCACCCCAATAGCTCTTACAAATACCCACAGCGTGGGGATGGTAAGAGACGCGCTTATTGAATACTGCAGAGACCAAAACAGGGGAGTGGACTGCCCGGGCAGGTGGATACTGCCGGTGGTGGCCGAAACATGGGACGGGTATCTTTCGGATATAGACGGAATGCATGTGCAAAAAGAGGATGTGTTCGAGGCTCTCGACAAGGCACAAGGCGGAGACTGCCCCCAGGGAAACGTCGGCGGAGGAACCGGAACAACCTGTTTTGAGTTCAAGGGCGGAATAGGCTCGAGCTCCAGAAAGATATGTATAGACGGAGAAGAATACACTGTCGGTGTCTTGGTGCAGGCGAATTTCGGTCTGCGGCACCAGCTTATTATAGACGGAGCCGCAGTGGGTAAAGAGATTAACCTGGAAGAGGTTCCGGGAAGATCGGATATCGGGGGCATTCCCAAATCGGGCCTTGGGGGAAATCCGGCGAAGGATACCGGCTCCATTGTTGTGGTAATAGCCACCGATGTGCCGCTGCTGCCGGATCAATGTAAACGGCTGGCCAGGCGTGCTTCCCTCGGTCTGGGTCTGACGGGCTCTATCGGAGGAAACAGCTCCGGGGATTTTTTTATCGCCTTTTCCACGGGGAACAGATGCAAGGGATTTTTGTCGCAGGAGGGGAGCTCTTTTCACTCCGTCAGGACCGTGGGGCCGGAGACGATGAGCCTCCTCTTTGAAGCAGCTGTAGAGGCTGTACAGGAATCTGTAATTAATGCTCTTCTTTTTGCAGAGACAATGACGGGAATCGATGGTAGAATAGCCCACGCGCTTCCCGAGGTCAGACTAAAGGAAATACTGCGAAAGAAATGCTGCTAAAAAGGAGTAAATAATGCGTTTTCCCGGAATTATTATAGGAGATGAACTGGCAATTAAAAAGACGGTAAAAGAGAGCGATACAACGGATAACTTTTGGACTACCCACATAGAAAACCTCTTATCCACCCCCGCTCTTGTAGCTATGATGCAGGAGGCTTCGGTTCAGTTGGTGGATGAAAAACTGCCCGACGGTTTTATCTCGGTGGGAAAGGCTGCCGAGATTACCCACGATCAACCGACGGTGCTCGGTTCGGTTCTGAGCATTAAGGTGGAGATAAAGAGCTTTGACGGCTACCATATAAAGATAAAGATGACGGTCTTTGACGACTCGGGGATAGTGGCTCGTGGAGCCCATATTCGCTCGATAGTAAATGAGAAATGGATGAAGCTGAAGGTGCAAAAGCGGATTGCAG
>JBKHFZ010000054.1:0-14864 GCA_046539925.1 Spirochaetaceae bacterium | reverse complement strand
GGGCTCAGCCCGCTTACCCGTGCCCACAGTCTCCTGCAGCTCCACGGGCTCAGCCTACCTTTCCGTCTTTTATCTGTGTTGTCTTTACCGGCTTTCCATTAACGGTAAGCGCTTTAGTGCCGACCATCACCGTGTAGTCTTTTACGGTAATTGGAAACTCGAAGAAATCGTCTATCTTCAGTTTTTTAGGGGCTTCAGCTGGGGGTTCCAGGCCTTCGAGGTGGAGACGAGTACCGTTTTCCGCTTCCGGCACGTCGAGTACTTCTATAGTCTCCCTGTTCTCGTCCCCCTCTTTCTCCGCAGCGAGGAGCATTCCTATGCTCTTTACACCTCGCAGCTTCGCAGGTTTGAGGTTGTACACCAGTATGATTTTTTTGCCCTGCAGCTCCTCGGCCGTGTAGTAAGGGACGAGACCGGAGACAATGGTCCGCTCCTCCCCTCCCCCGGCGTCGATTACTTCTACATAGAGCTTGTCCGCCTCCGGATGCCTTTCGACGTTGGTAATTTCGGCAATACGAAGATCCACTTTCTCGGTAAACAGCTCTTCGACCGGCTTTTTTTCTTCTGCCTCGCGTTCTTCCATCTCCTTCTTCTCCTTTCGTTCCTGTTGACTCCCGGAAAAACGTTCTCTCAAGTCCTCTACGCTCTCCTCTTCTATTCGCTTAAAGAGTATATCCGGTTTTCCCACTCTGCTTATTCCTTCAAAAGAACCTATATCTTTCCATGAAGCTTCCGGCTGTCCGACAAAATCGAGAATTTTCCGGGATGTGTGAGGAATAAAGGGCTCGACCATTATTCCCAGGTCCCTTACCAGATACACAAGCTGCCGTAATAGAACGGCCGCAGCCTCGGGATTCTCCTTCCGGGTTTTCCACGGCTCACCGGCCTGAAATACCCGGTTGCCGTAAGAAGAGAGGGAAAAGATTTTTCTAAAGGCCTCCCTCAGCTCGGCCCGTTCGAGATGAGCCGTTATCTCCGCCTCACGCTTTTTTACCTCCTCGACAAAACCGCTCTCCGCCTCAGCTTCCGGAACATCTCCATCGTAAAATCGGTCTAAAAAGGTGAGGGTACGGTTTACCAGGTTGGCAAGGTTTCCGATTAATTCTCCGTTTACCTTCTCCTGAAAATCGTCCCAGGTAAAGACAGCATCGGACTTCTCCGGACGGTTGTAGTAGATATAAAAACGCCACACATCCGCCTCTATACCCGTCTCCATCGCATCCGTTCCAAAGACACCTACCCCCTTGCTCTTTGAGAACTTTCCGCTCTCGTAGTTGAGGTATTCCGTGGAGGACATATGGTGCAGAAGCGTCCAGTTGTCTCCCGAGGCAATAAGGGAAGAGGGAAAAATTACCGTATGAAAGGGGATATTGTCCTTTCCGATAAACTGAAAGAGTTCAACTCCCTCCGGATTTTTCCACCAACTCTCCCACTCTTCCGTGTGGTTTGCGGTTATGGATATGTAGCCTATGGGCGCATCGAACCAGACATAAAACACCTTCTCCTCGTACCCCTCCTTGGGAACGGGTATTCCCCATTTGAGGTCTCTGGTTATACAGCGCCGGTGCAGTCCGTCGCGAATCCAGCTCTTAGTCATCTGTATCGCATTGCGGGCCCAAAACCCCTCTACAGAGGCTCTGTCCATCCACTTCTGCAGCTTCGGCAGTATAGCAGGCAGATCGAGGTAGAGATGGTTCGACTCTCTTACCACCGGTGTGGCACCGCATGTTCCGCACTTCGGCTCCACCAGCTCTATAGGCTCGAGGAGCTTACCGCAGGATTCACACTGGTCGCCCCGGGCATCTTCGTATCCGCAGTGGGGGCATGTCCCTTTTACGTATCTGTCGGCAAGGTAGCGGTCGCAGGATTCGCAGTAGAGCTGCTCTATGGTTGCCTCGGTAATATACCCCGCGGCGTCGGCTTTTTTAAATATATCCTGCACTATATCAGTTTGCCATTTCGTAGAGGTGCGGCCGAAACGGTCGAAGGATATTTCAAACCACCTGTATATATCGTCGTGGACTTTATAGAAGCGGTCGCACAGCTCTTTGGGAGAGACTCCCTCTTCGAGGGCCTTTGTCTCGGTAGCGGTTCCGTACTCATCGGTCCCGCAGATATAGAGGGTTTCGTACCCTCTGCTTCTGCAAAAACGGGCAAATACGTCCGCCGAAAGGACCTGTATCAGGTTCCCGAGATGGGGGATGTTGTTAACGTAGGGGAGGGCCGATGTTATTAGTCTTCGTTTACTCATATTCCGAAACTATAGGCGGCCCCGCGACCTCGTGTCAACATATATTTCCCGGATTTCTTGGAAACCCGGGAAAACAAAACTTGCTATTCGTGCTCTTCACTTCCGTCGTGGACGTGACCGTGGTCGAGCTCCTCCTGGGAGGGCTCACGGACATCGGCAACGGCAACATCAAAAGAGAGCCTCTGCCCGGCAAGGGGATGGTTTGCGTCGAGGGTTACCTGTTCTCCTTCAACCGACTTGACGGTTAAAATCTGCACATGGCCGTCCTGGCTCTGCGCCTGAACCTGCATCCCCTCCTGCACATTGTCCGGGTCCTGAAACTTGTCCTTTGTAACCTGAATAATGAGGGACTCGTCGTACTCGCCGTAGCCCTCTTCGGGCTCGACGGTAACCGAAATCTCTTCGCCGGGAGTTTTTCCCTCGAGAGCCTTTTCGAGACCCGGAATAATCGAGCCCTTGCCAAAAATAAAAGAGAGAGGTTCAGACTCGTTAGACGTATCGAGTACCTTTCCGCTGTCGTCTTTTAATGTGTAATCAATACTTACAACCTTTTCCGGTTTAATTTCCATAATTCCTCCTAAAAATATAAATCCATCCATCTGTCTTTTCGAACTAATTATTGTAAAATGAGGCGGGCGGTGTAACGAAAAGATAATCAATGCATTGTGTGATAATAAGATACTAGAAATAGCTTCAATAGAAAAGGGTAAACCCAAAAAAAACCCAAATACATGCCCTATGAGCACATATTTGGGTTGCGCCGTTCTACACCGGCTCAAGCCCCGTCTGAAAGTGACGGAGCCTCAGCTCCTTCCCCCTCGATATACGCACCTTGGGAATAGACTTCCTGTTCTCGTAGAGCTCTTTAACCGCAGCTACGGCGTAGTCGAAGTGCTCTTTGCTGTACGCGTTTCGGGGTATAGCGAAACGCACGAGGTTGAGAATTCCCTTCCGCTGCTCCTCGCTTCTCTGGTCCCATTCGAAGGCAAAGGGTCCCAGTTCGCATGCCCGTATTCCGTAATGGCGGACCAGTTCGATGGTAAAGCCTACTCCGCCGAAATCGTCGATCTTCATATCCGTCCCCTCGAAAAACCGGTCCATATCAAGATACACCGCGTGACCGCCTGCAGGCAGCACTACGGGAATACCCTCTTCCGCAAGACGACGGGCAAAGTCCCTCGTTTGGGCAACACGCCCGTAAAGATAGGAAGGCTCCACCACCTCATGGAGACCGACTGCAAGACTCATTATATCGCGTCCGCTCAAACCGCCGTATGAGTCGTTTCCAAACCATAGAATCTGTTTCTCCTTGAGCCGCACCCCCATGTGTACGGAATCGGTAGAGAATCGGCGCATAAAATTACCTTCGTCGCGGATAAACAGCCCTCCCCCGATATTCGAAAGACCGTCTTTCTTTAGACTTATGGTAAATCCGTCGGCGTAGCTGAACATCTCCTGCACGATACTCCGTATCGATCTCTCCCCATACCCCTTTTCAAACTGTTTAATAAACGCCGCGTTTTCCGAAAAGCGGCAGGCATCGAAGAAGAGGGGAATGTCGTACCGGCGGGCTATCTCCTCTACTGCCTTTATGTTAGCCATACTCACCGGCTGTCCGGCCACGGTGTTGTTGGTAATAGTCAGGTAAATAACGGGAATCGTCTCCCTGCCCTTCTCCTGTATGAGCGACTCGAGACGTTCGGTGTCCATATCCCCCTTAAAGGGATTCTCACTGTCCATCTTCCCGTGGTCGAAGGGTTCGAGCACATCTCCTCCAAAGAGGTTAAGAGGCTCTATTCCCACAGCCCCTATGTTTGCGCCGGTGGTATCGAAGTGTCCGTTGTTGGGGATGATGTACCCCTTTCCCGGACCGTGTATCTCGTCGAGCACCTCCCGCAGAGATGCAAAGAGCAGGTGTTCCGCCGCCCTTCCCTGGGGTGTTATATATGCGTTGGGCCTCTTGAGCTGGTTCGGGCCGCCGTTTACAAAACCTCCCTCCTCGTGGGTCAGATAGAGCTCATCCATGAGCTTCTCTACGTCTCTGCTCCCCGAAAGAATCAGTTTTATCGCCTCCCTGGGGGAATCTCCCCTCTCGAAGGTATCCCGAATCGCATCGAGGAGTACATAATACCCCTTGTTTCTCCCGTAGGATTCGTCTCCATGAAAAAGAGCTGCCCACTGAAGATCGGTCATGGAGGTGGACCCGCTGTCGGAGAGAAAATCGAGGACGAGAAGATCCGCGGGAAAGGAGAACATATTGTACTCCGTCTCCTTAAGGGCCCGCTCACGCTGGGCAAAACTTACATTTTTTAACGGCCTTATCACGTGTGCCTTATGCACCGGCACGGGTACGCCGAGTTCGGTCATCTTCTTCATATAGTGCCTCTCCTTTTCTATATAGCGGCTATACCGTCTATCTCTACCTTGGCTCCCAGGGGGAGATTTGCCACCTGGTACGCGCAGCGAGCGGGGTAATCTCCGTCGAAGAAACTGCCGTAGACCTCGTTTACCCTCTTAAAGTCCTCGATATCCGAGAGAAAAATAGACACCTTTAGAAGTTTGTCGATAGAACTTCCGGCCTCCGTTAATATTGCCTTAAGGTTTTCCATTGCCTGCCGTGTCTGATCTTCCACCGAATCGGAGACAAATTTTTTCGTTGTCGGGTCCAGGGGGAGCTGCCCCGACACGTACACCGTATTATCCCACACTACCCCCTGGGAATAGGGGCCTACCGCCGCCGGCGCCTTGTCCGTCTGTATAATTTTTCTGTTCATCCTTTCCTCCCTCTCGTTATTTCTTTTTATTTCTTTTCGAGACTCTGTTTAACCTCTCGAATATAGTTGTAGATTGTGTATCTCGAGACTCCCAACAGTTCCGCCACCAGATCCACTCCGTTCTTTACATGAAAAATACCCCGTCGATAGAGATCCTCTACAACCATCTTGTTTTTTTGGGTAGGGGATATACCTGTACGCCCGTGCACCCCGTCCAGGGCGTTTTTAAAGGCATTGTCCACCAGATCCTTGGCCGTAAGAGGATAGTGCTCGGTTACCGTCTGTACATCCCCCGTATCCGGCAGCAGCTCTCTCAAAAATTCGTCGGCGGGAGCGGAGATATCCATATTGATGCAGAAAAAACCGATAACCTCTCCTCCCGTATTTCTTAGAACCGTTGTTGTAGATTTAAGCCGCCGCCCATCGGAGGTGGAGGAGTAGTACGGACCGAATACATTTTCCTTTGTCTCTCTCTTATCGAGGAGGCTGAGGGCAAAATCCGTCATGGGGCCGCCGACTTTCCTTCCCGTAATGTGGCCGTTGTAGATGGCAATAATGGAACTCTCGGGATCCTCGAGAGAATGAACAAGTACCTCGCAAAACGCGCCGAACTGTCGGCTTAGACCCTCAGCGACGGCTGCGGCAGACTCGAGAATTTGTCTATCTTCGGGGCTCATATCTTCCAGGGTGTTCATCGTACCTCCGCTGATTTCTTTCTCCCTTTATTACAACTTTTTAACATATTTTATCACATTTTTGTACATCTTCAAGGCCTTTAAATTTTTAGAGGTACGAATATTCTTGACTCTATTCCTGCTAACAAGTACCCTTTATGAAAGTATCAATACAAGTCTTTAATAGGAGGGGACATGTCGGAACATGACGTTTCACCAGGCAATACGCCGTTTTCGATAAAGCCGAAATATGTGGTAACGGTCGTGGTCGTGGTAGCGGTAATCGCCATTGCACTTACCACGTTCTTTACAGTCGATCAAACCGAACAGGCCATAGTACTTCGCTTTGGCCAGTACCACCGAACAGTAGGCCCGGGGCTCAACTTTAAGCTGCCCCTGAATATCGAAAAAAACTACAACGTACCTACACAGAAGATACAGAAGATGGAGTTCGGGTACCGGACCGACCGAGCCGGGATTACAAGCTCCTATGCGGATCGCGATTTTCCCGAAGAGTCTATTATGCTCACCGGAGACCTGAACATTATCGACGTGGAGTGGGTTATTCAGTATCGCATAAGGGATGCACGAGACTGGCTGTTTAACGTACAGGAGAAGGAGAAGACAATCCGGGACATAAGCCAGTCGGCTATGAACCAGCTGGTAGGAGACCGGGCAATTCTCGATGTTATTGGATCGGAGAGATCCTCCATCGAGAGCAAGTCCCAGGAGATGATGCAGGAATTCTACGACAAGTACGGTTTTGGTATAGAGGTAACCGCTGTGCGGCTGCAGAACATAGTCCCCCCGAAGGGCGAGGTGCAGGACGCCTTCGAAGACGTGAACAAGGCTGTTCAGGATATGAACAGACTGATAAACGAAGGCCAGGAGAGCTACAACAAGGAGATCCCCAGAGCACGGGGAGAGGCAAACCAGATTATTCAGGAGGCCGAAGGGTATTCATCCGAACGGGTAAACAGCGCAGAGGGAGATGTCGCCCGCTTTGTGTCGGTACTCGAACAGTATCAGCTGAGTCCCGATGTTACCCGTACCCGTCTCTATCTCGAAACATTTGAAGATGTGTTTACCGACACGGAGAGATCCGATCTTATCGACCGACAGCTTGAAAACTTCCTGCCCCTCAAAAATATTCAAGCACAAACCCCCGATGGAGGTGTAGAATGAGACGTACATTAATAACCCTGGCGGTAATACTCGCACTGGCAGTCGTCTTTGTCCTCCTCGGCCCCTTCTATATTGTTGAGGAAGGACAACAGGCAGTGGTTACCCGATTCGGAAGAATTGTGCATGTAAGCACCGATGCGGGGCTCAAATTCAAGGTTCCCCTTGTCGACAACGTAAGGGTATACTCCAAGAGGCTCCTCTCCTGGGACGGAGAGCGCCAGCGGCTGCCGACTTCCGAGAACCAGTTTATCTGGGTGGACACTACCGCACGATGGAGAATAGAAGACCCCCAGCTGTTCTACGAATCCGTTACAACCGAAGAGCAGGGATACTCCCGCCTCGACGATATTATCGACTCTTCGGTACGAACAATAGTCGCCCGCAACGAACTGCGGGAAGCGGTACGAAACTCCAACATTATAAACGAGATAGAACGAGAGATGCTTATCGAACAGCAGGAAGAGGAGATAGACGTACAGGAAATAGAGGAGCTGACGGACATAGAGAGGGAATATCAGCCCGTATCCAGGGGCCGTGTTGACCTGTCACGGGAGATGTTCGAAGATGCATCCAAGATAACCCCCCAGTTCGGTATTAAACTCGAGGATATCATTATTCGCCAGATTCGGTACTCCGAAGATCTTACCGAAAGCGTCTACAACAGAATGATCAAGGAGAGAAATCAGATAGCGTCGGCCTACCGATCCTACGGAGAGGGACAGAAAGCCGAATGGCTCGGAAAACTGCAAAACGAGAAGCAGAAGGTCCTATCCGGCGCGTATAAGGAATCCGAAACCATAAAGGGTCGCGCGGATGCTGAGGCTGGCCAAATATACGCCGAGGCCTATGAACAGGACGAGAATTTCTTCGAGTTCTGGAGGTCCATCGAATCCTACCGAAGGGTACTGCCCAATTTCGAAAAGACCCTGAGTACGGATATGGACTACTTTAGGTATCTCTACGGCAAAGAGGGAAATCAATAGCCTCTAAGTGTCGGGAAATCGGCCTTTGAGGGAGAAAAAAGTATCTACCAAGAAAAATTACACCGCGGGGTCTTCGGACTCCGCGGTTTTTTTTACTCCGGGACACTGCTTCCCTGATCTTTGCTGCAGGATCCTGTGGCAAGGTTATTTCAAAACTGCATTTTTGAAGCCCCCTCACTTGCCGAAAACCTGCCGGCTTGGTACCATGCCGCCATGGCAAAGCGGAAACTTTCCGAGATAATCGACGATACACTCATTTTAGAGAAACACGGAGCCGGGGATCCGAACATACTCTCTCTCAAATACGACAGCCGAGAAGCCGCCGAGGGAGTTCTTTTTTTTGCCCTCCCCGGTATTCACACCGACGGACACGACTATATCCCGGATGCAGTGCGGCGTGGGGCTGCGGCGGTGGTGCACAGCAGGCCCCTCTCCCAATACAAAGATGGAACAATCTACCTCCGTGTAGAAGATACTCGCAGAGTAATGTCGCCGATATCGGCGGAGTTCTACCGCCACCCTTCAAAAGAGTTGACGGTTATAGGCGTAACGGGAACCGACGGGAAGAGTACGACGGTGAGCTTTATACACCAGCTCCTCGAATCGGCAGGCTTTAAGGCAGGCTTTCTCTCCACCGTCCAGTTTAACACGGGCGGGAGAACCGAGAAAAACCACTTCCGCCAGTCTACTCCGGAGGCTCCGGAGATACACCGCATTCTCCGAACCATGAGAGAGGCCGGCTGCACCCACGCGGTTGTAGAGGCGACGAGCCACGGCTTATCGAAAGTGAACAACCGTCTCGGCAGCGTATCCTTCGATATAGGTGTGTTTACCAACATCAGCAAGGAGCACCTCGAATTCCATAAGACCTTTGAACAGTACCTCTACGATAAGGCAAACCTTTTTCGTTCTCTTAGGGCCGATCGCGGAAAAGCGGTAATTAACCTCGACGATCCGAATGCCCCGTATCTTATTGATGCAGGACCCGAAAGGGCACTCACCTACTCCGTCAAAAACCCTGGGGCCGACATTTTTGCATCGGGAATTACCGACAGAGGCGAAGGACAGGATATTCTCCTCCGCTACAGGGGAGATACCATGCAGACTCTGGAGTTTCCTCTCTATCTCCCCCTGCCGGGGCGGTTTAACGTGGAAAATCTGCTTGCAGCTCTGGGAGCCGTCTTTTCCCTGCCGGATTCGGAGCCTAAGGATTATATTGCCCATATACACAAGCTTCTCCCGGTTAAGGGGAGGATGGTACCGGTGCGGCTCGGGCAGCCATTCGAGGTGCTTGTGGATTACGCGCATACCCCCGGTTCCTTCGAAAAGCTTTTCCCCCAGCTCAGGGAACGTACAAGGGGCAGACTTATAGCCCTCTTCGGATCGGCCGGGGAAAGGGACCTGGAGAAAAGAAGCTGTCTGGGAGAGATAGCCTCCCGCTACAGCGATATAATTGTCCTGGCGGACGAAGACCCCCGGGGAGAGGAGCCGCGCGCCGTTTTGGAAGCGGTGGCCGCCGGCTGTGCGGATAAACAGGAGGGAGAGGATCTTCTTATCATCGAAGATCGCGGTACAGCTATCAGGCACGCCTTCTCTCTGGCGGAAAAGGACGATCTGGTGGTGCTCCTCGGCAAAGGACACGAGGGATCTATTATCTATAACGACGGGCCGATCCCCTGGGACGAAGAACAAGAGGCGGTAAAAGCCCTCGATGAGATGGGCTACTCCGGCTATAAGGAGGAATAGAGGGATGAGTAAAGAACGGATAGGTATACTTTTCGGCGGTAAATCCGGGGAACACGAGGTCTCACTGGTCTCTGCGGCCTCGGTGATGAAGCATTTGGCCCCCGCAAAATTCGTACCTGTAATGATAGGTATAGACAGGAACGGACGCTGGTACCTTCAGGAGGAGCCCAGAGTAAATACCGGTACCCACGCTATGATACTCCAAAACAATCCGAACAATCGGGTATACGCCATGCCTGGAGACGGTCTTTACTGCAGAGGAGAATCCCTTAAACTGGATGTAGTTTTCCCGGTGCTTCACGGAACCAATGGAGAGGACGGTACTATACAGGGTTTTCTGGAAATTGCACACCTCCCCTACGTGGGGGCGGGAGTACTCGGAAGCAGTCTTTCCATGGACAAAGCTGCGGTAAAACGGATATGGAGGCAGGCGGGTCTTAAGGTCGTCCCTTTTATCCTCGCGCGGAGAGAAAAGCTGGTGCTAGATGATAAAACGGAGGATAGAGCCCTCGAATCCGGGGCATTCGACACCCTTCGCAGAAGAGTGGAAGAGGCTTTCTCATATCCTCTCTTTGTAAAACCCTCCCGTGCCGGCTCCTCAGTAGGGGTCGCGAGGGCAGAGAACAAAGAAGAACTCGCCGAAGCTCTGAAGGATGCTTTCCGCTTCGACACAAAAGTGCTTATAGAGCCGGAGATCCGAGGCCGGGAGATCGAATGTTCGGTTATAGGCAACGAAAAGCCCGAGGCTTTTGTTCCGGGAGAGATTGTACCTTCCCATCAGTTCTACGACTACAAGGCTAAATATATAGACCCCGACGGGGCTGAACTCCTCGTTCCCGCTCCCCTCGACAATGCGCAGCAGGAGATGGTAAAAAAGACCTCCATCCTCGCCTACCGAGCGGCGGAGGCCGAGGGAATGGCGAGGGTCGACTGTTTTATCGAAAGGGAGAGCGGAGAGATCTACCTCAATGAAATAAACACAATACCCGGTTTTACAGGTATAAGCATGTTTTCCAAACTCTGCGAAGCCTCGGGGCTTTCCTACCCCTTGATGCTCGAGCGGATAATCGATCTTGCCCACAGGCGGTACAGACGGCAGGAGTCTCTCAGCTACCAGTGATCGTACGAGACTATCTGACTAAGCGGCCTGCGCTGCTTCTGCATAGAGTCCTCGGCGGTGTGACCCACCAGAACAAGAAGGACCACCTTCATCAAATGGGGAACGGTGAGTATCTCCCGCACCTGCGGTTCATCGTAGGTGGCTATGGCTCGAGCCCCAAGGCCCTCCGCCCTCGCCTGCAGCATAAGAAATGCCGAGGCTATTCCTATGTCTATCGGATACGCCTGTTCTCCGTTGGGCATCCTGTAATCCATATTTGTTGTACAGAGGGCCATAATGACCGGTGCCTGGCCTACCCGCTCCTCTCCGAAGGCGGAATCGCAAAGGGCTTTTCGAACATTCGGGCTGCGGGCGACTATAAGCCTCCAGGGTTGACGGTTCTTTGCGGAAGGAGCTCTGCGTGCCGCTTCCACTATTCGGTCCAGGGCACCCTGCTCTACCTCTTCTTCGGTAAAATTCGACGCGCTTACCCATTCGGCAATTTCCCGTAACAATTCCATTCTGACTCCTCTCCTGTAGCCATCCGTCCCGATTCCATTCGCTGCTACAAAACAGATCCAAAGGGCGAGAAGTTCTTGACTCCCCGGCTATTATTCCCATATTGTTAGAGCGAATGAAACAGTGTACGTTTTTTTTTGTTTTTCTTATTACCGGCTTTTTTCTCGTACAGGCCGACAATGTGCAGTCCTCATACTATCATACTTTTAGTGATATGCACACCTTTTCCTCCTATTATCCACGAAACGAAAACTCCCCCGGAGAGGAGGCTACCCTCGATTATATACAAAAAAGACTGAGAGAACTGGAGGTATCCTACAGGACAGTACCCCTTAACTCCTTCTCTCAATTCCACTCCTTCTCCTCTACAATAGAAGCGTTTATCGAAGGGCGCAGCACAGACACACTCTATTTCGTGTTTCCCCACAACCACCCCCCGGAGGCGGGGGTGGACGAATCCTACGCCGCCGGCCTCTCCCTTGCCCTCTCCTTTATCGAGGAGATCTCCTCCTCCCCACCGCCGGTCTCCCTGGGCTTTCTTTTTCTCGGAGCGGAAAAGGGCAGGGATCCCGAACACAGGATAGGAACCCGCGCTTTTCTGCAGGACTTCTCGCCTCCTCACCGTACGGCTTTTGTCTACGTTGATTTGAAAGAGATGCCTACTCAAATTGAAGTCCAGCCGGGGGGAACCGGCAATGTGGGTCCCGCCTGGATTCTCGAGAGAATCTACGAGGCCCTCTCGGCCTCGGAGGTGAGGTTTTCTCTGAATCCTACAAAGTTCCAGATGCAGAGGATCGGCCTGAGCGATACATTATCCCCAATAGACCCCTACCTGGAAGCCGGCTTTCCCGCGGTATATATTGAGGATACAGATACAGATAGCGACGCCCCCCCTGTTGCCGCGGGAGATCTTATAGATTTCTTTCACACCTTTACCGAAAAATTCGAAGAGGGAATACCCGAAAAATGGGATACCCATTATGTCTTTCTCCAGAGAGAAGATTCGCTTCTTTTGATGACGGAAGCATATTATGTACTTCTTATCCTTGCCATTTTTGCGGCGGCGCTTTTTTATCCCTTTGCGCGGCCAAAGCATTTTTTAAAATATTTCCGCTCTATTGTTCGCCATTTTTTTACCGTACCCCTTCTCTTTGTACTTATGTTTCTCTTTTTGTTTCTCTCCACCATGCTCTTGAATTTTATCATGAACCAGAGAGAGATAGCCGGCCTATGGAGACTGTATCCTCTCCATTTTCTCGGCCTCAAAGTTATGACTGCGGCTTTTCTCTTTGCGGTCTCCCAGGTACTCCTGAGAGCGATACACCTCAACAGACTGAGGGGAAGTTTTTATTCCGCCTCCGCCATTATTTTTCTCCTCTTCGATGTGGTCCTCCTCTCCGTTGTGGACATCTCCCTTACCATCTACGGAGTTTGGATTCTTCTTTTTGCGTTTCTTTTTTCCAGCACGAGAAGCCGCATTTTCAAGACGGTGTTTCTCGGTGCCTCTTTTACTCCGGCGGCGGTGCTGCTGGGACAAATTTTTATGGAACCCCACTACGAGGCAATAAAACTGCTTCTTCTCTCCGGAGGCCCGGGGAACTTTATAATTACCCTCAACCTCCTTCCCCTCATGCTGATGGTACTGCGGCTTCGCATGCTTTTTCACCATCCCAATCCAAAAATAACAAGACGAATAGTTTTCTCCACGGACCTGCTCTTCGGACTTGCCGCGCTAAGTCTTACCTTGATTCTTTTTCACATAGAACCGTACTCCCCTCCAAAAAAACAGCCCTTAAGTGTCGAGGAACGTATATCCTCTGTGGAGAATCAACGCCTCCTTGCCCTCTCGAGTCCCGTGGAAATTGGGGATATACATTTTGAGGGAGAGGGCTACTCAATAGACAAGACCATAGAATCAACTCGCCACGTGCAGCGACTATCGCTTCCGGAAGATACTCTCTCTATAGATATAGAGAAGGAGAGTTTTCTCGAGAGGTCGATTTATTCGGTCTCCATTGTCTCTCCGCATCCGGTAGAGGAGTTATCCGTGAGCATACACTCCGGGAGGCCCATCGTCCTCTACGAGTGCGACTATCCGGTGCGCCAATCGGGCGACCGCAGAGAAGTTACCGTATACGTCGGACGATTTCCGCCGAGGACCCTTGATTTTTCCTTTACCGTTCCTTCCGGTTTTAACGGCCGTCTGTACGCGGAGACAAAAAGCTTTTCTCCGCCTTATGCCTCACACTTCCCGAAAAAGACTTACGAGGTGGATTACCGGCTCATTACCGAAACAGAGCACATAATTACCGAACCTGTACCAGGGGCCGATACAAGCCGGCAAGGGGCGGGAGATGAATAAGCTGATATTTCATGTAGATATGGACGCATTTTACGCGGCGGTGGAACAGGGAGACAATCCCGAATACAGGGGTAAGCCTGTAATAATCGGAGCCAGACCCGGTACAAGGGGTGTAGTGTCCGCCTGCAGTTACGAAGCCAGACGATTCGGTGTACGCTCGGCAATGCCCATCTCCGAAGCCTACAGCCGATGCCCCGACGGAATATACCTTCCGGGCCGCATGGAGCGGTATCAGGAGGTAAGCCGCGGTATAATGAAGCTCTTCGAGGCTTTTACACCGTCCTGCCGGCAGATATCCATAGACGAGGCGTTTCTCGACATGACCGGCACGGAACGTCTTTTCGGACCTCCCCTGGAGGCTGCGAAGAGGGTTAAAAAGCATGTCCTCGAAAACAGCGGCCTCGTTATCTCGATAGGTGCGGCCTCCAATAAATTCTGCGCCAAGCTCGCGTCGGATTACGACAAACCCGACGGTCTCTGGTATGTTCCTCCCGGAGGGGAGGAGGATTTTATCAGCCGACTGGAACTGAAAGATCTATGGGGAATAGGAGAAAAGATGCTCGATCGCCTCAAGGAACTGAATATACGGGACATCTCCTCTCTTAAGAGTTACCCCCTCGAGACCCTCCGTGGAATCTTCGGAAAAAAAACCGGCGAGTATCTGTACCGCGCAGCCCGGGGAATCGATCCGGGTATTTTACAGGATGAGAGAAAAAGCCACTCCGTCTCCAATGAAACCACCTTCGAAAGAGATGTGTCCGACCCGGAGATATTAAGGCACGCGCTCCTCGAACTCTCCCACGAAGTAGCTTTCCGACTCCTCGAGAACGGAGAGACAGGGGCTACCGTCTTTATCAAGGTCCGTTTTAGCGATTTTACCACTACAACGGCCCAGAAAAGCCTCGCCTTCCCCCTCTCTTCTGCGGAACAGCTCTTTTCCGCAGCCCAGGAGCTCCTTGCCAAACGCCGCATGGGAGGAGAAAAGGTTCGCCTTATAGGTGTAGGTGTCTCCGGGGTCTACCCCCGCTCTTCGGGGCAGCAGAGAGAACTCTTTGGCGATGCAAACTCCAAGAAGGGCAAAGTGGAACAGACCGTCCAGGACCTGCGTTCGAAGGGCTCTTCTATAGAGAAGGCGAGCCTTTTGGAAAAACACACAAAGCTCCACGGGCCAACTCTCGAATAAGCTGAGGTGGTTTCTCTCCACTGTAAGGTTCCGCTGTAAGAGAGACTCACCTATCTAATTCCAGGCGGCCTGCAGCTCCCGGGCGTCC
>JBKHFZ010000053.1:0-14879 GCA_046539925.1 Spirochaetaceae bacterium | reverse complement strand
GGGGGCTGCGAAACTAGATCAGAGTATCCACGTAGTCCAGAACCTTGTCGATCTTGGCAACGGACTCATCGATTTCCTCTTTGGTAATAATAAGCGGGGGCGCGATAAACATAAAATCCCACTTGCAGAACATATAGATTCCCTCTGCAATGAGGCGTTTCATAATCTCCCCGGCTACATTTTTCTCGGAATTATTAAAGCCTGCAAGAGGTGCCTTGGTCTTTTTGTCCGAGGTAAGTTCAATTACCGCCCACAGCCCCTTTGCTCGGGTATCTCCCACACTCGGGTGTTTCTCTTCCAGCTCCTTGAGCTTGCTCAAGAGATATTCGCCGTTGGTCCTGGATTTCTCTATGAGATTCTCCTCTTTGTACACCTCGATATTGGCAATACCGGTGGCGCAGGCAAGAGCATGCCCGGCGTAGGTTAAACCGCCGACAAAGGGATGGCTTTGGAAGTAATCCCATATTTTCTTTGACCATATCATCGCGCCAAGGGGCACATAACCGGAGGTTAAGCCCTTTGCCGTGGTAATGATATCCGGCACTACATCGTAGTTCTCTATACCGAACCACTCGCCCGCACGGCCCCATCCGGCCATAGTCTCGTCGGAGACCAGAAGTATTCCATACTTGTCACAGAGTTCGCGAACTCCCTGAACATAGTTTTTCGGAGGAATAATAATTCCATTGGTGCCGACAATGGGTTCCATAAAAATTGCGGCAATGGTTTCCGGTCCGTCGAGCATGATCTGGGTCTTGAGAACCTCGAGAGTCTTTTCGCCGCACTCTTCGTCAGTGGTACTTCCGAAGGGGCACCGATACGGATAGGGTCCGAAATAGTGGACCACTCCGGGGATACCCGGTTCCGCGGCCCAGCGGCGGGGGTCTCCGGTAAGGGTTACAGCTCCCGCGGTGGCGCCGTGATACCCTCTCCAGCGGGAGTATATCTTGTGCCGTCCGGTGTACCATCGGACGGTTTTAATTGCGTTCTCTATCGCCTCGGCACCTGCGTTGGTAAAAAAGACATAATCGAGGTCGCCGGGTGTTACCTCGGCTATCATCTCGCCCAGCCGCGCCTTTGGTTCGGTACCGAACTTGGTGCCTACATAGCAGAGCTTGTCCATTTGCGCGCGCATGGATTCCAGTACGTGTTCATTGCTGTGACCAATGTTTACATTCAGCAGCCCCGAACAGAAGTCGATTATACGGTTGTCATCGGTATCCCACATGTATATACCTTTTGCACGATCGATAATGACCGGATCGACATTCCCCTGGGCGGTCCAGCTGTATACAATGTGGTCACGATCCATTTTTTTAAGATCTTGTGTATCCATTTCTCCTCCTAAATCTTGAGTTGTAATTCCCGGCCGCATTTCAGGGCCGGGAAACATTAGCCCATTATGGCACAGTTGTGCTTTTTATACAATCTCTTCTGCCTGGGCAGACGGACTACCTGGGCAGATAGTCGACCATGTCGTGGTACGTCTCGGGCCTTCGGTCCCGGAAGAACTGCCAGCCGTCGCGTACCTCCCGGATCTGCTCGAGATCCAGGTCCGCTACCACTACCTCGTCCTTGTCTTCGCTGCCCTTGACAAGTATCTTGCCCTTCGGGTCTACAAAGTAGCTCGAACCGTAAAACCGTCCGAACTCCCAGGGCTTCTCCGTTCCCACCCTGTTGTTCGCTCCGATAAACACTCCGTTCGCCACCGCCTGCGCAGGCTGCTCGAGCTCCCACAGATACTGCGACTTGCCGGCGGTCGTGGCTGAGGGGTTAAACAGTACCTCCGCTCCCTTCAGCGCAAGGGCCCTCGCGCACTCGGGAAAATGCCGGTCGTAGCAGATGTAGATCCCCACCTTCGCGTAGAGCGTATCGAATACCGGGAAACCCATGCTGCCGGGCTTGAAGTAGAACTTCTCCCAAAACCCGGGCCAGGTGTGCGGTATGTGGATCTTCTGAAACTTGCCCAGATACGAGCCGTCCCCGTCTATTACCGCCGCGGTGTTGTAGTACACCCCGTCTATCGCCTTCTCGTAGACCGGCAGTATGATGACCATCTTGTACTTCTTCGCGTACTTGGCAAACCTCTCGGTCAACGGCCCAGGCACCTCCTCGGCGGTGGCGTACCACTTCGTGTCCTGCTCGGCCATAAAATACGGGCCGTGGAAGACCTCCTGCAGACACAGTATCTGCACTCCCTTCTCCCCGGCTTCCTCTACCAGCTTCTCGTGCTTCTGCACCATAGCCTCTTTTATCTCTTCTACGCTTCCTTCACTCAGCACGTTCTCCGCCTGTATGTGGGCGCACTTTACCATTCTTGACATACGTCTTCTCTCCTTACCAGTGTTGTCTTTCTCTCTAGAGTATCTCGCCAAAGGGTCGGCGCTTTACAAACTGACCAAAACCCTTCTCCACTTTCAATTCCTCTCCGTCGACTACCGTCGTACCCCGGATTATCGTCCGCACGGGCACTCCCTTCACTTCCATGCCCTCGTAGACGTTGTAGTCCGGCGCCACGTGGTGCGTCTTCGCAGAGATAGTGCTCCTCTTCTCCGGATCCCAGATCACTATGTCCGCGTCCGCTCCCACCGAAATCGTCCCCTTGTCGGGATACATTCCGAATATCTTCGCCGGATTCGTCGAGGTTATCTGCACAAACCGGTTCGCGCTCATCTTCCCGCTGTTCACTCCGTTGTGCCACATCACCTTCATCCGGTCCTCTATTCCGGGCATCCCGTTCGGTATCTTGTCAAACCGCTCCTTGCCCAGCTCTTTTCCGGCCCTCCGGCCGTCCTTTCCCCCTTCCCAGTAGAAGGAGGCGTTGTCCGTCGAGATCGCCTGCAGCGTCCCGTCCGCCAGGGCTCCCCACAGATACTCCCCGTCCTCGGGTGTGCGTACCGGCGGTCCACAGGCGTACTTCGCTCCCTCGTAGCCGGGCTGTCTCATATCGTCCTCGAAGACAAACATGTACTGCGTACACGTCTCTCCCATCACGGGCAGCCCCTTCGCTCGGCCTATCTTCAGCTGCTCCACGCTCTCTCTTCCGCTCATGTGCACTATGTACAGCGGCGCCTTCGCCGCCTCCGCAAGGGCTATCGCCCGCGCACTGGCCTCTCGCTCTATCGACATCGGGTGTGCTTCAAGATGATACCTCGGCTCCACCTTCCCCGCCGCTATCAGCTCCTCGGTCAGGTCGGCCACCAGATCCCCGTTCTCACAGTGGGTCATCACCAGCAGCCCGTGCTCGGCGGCCTTCTTCAGCGCCTTGTACAGTGTCGAGTCGTCGGCCATAAACAGCCCCTTGTAGGCCTGGAATATCTTCAGACTCGTCACCCCTTCGTCGACCAGCTTCGGTATCTCCTCGATTACCTCGTCAGAGGGGCCGGTCACCGCCGCGTGAAAGCCGTAGTCTATTATCGTCTTCCCCTCGGCCTTCTTGTGCCACTGCGCAAGCCCGTCTCTCAGGCTCCCGCCCTCAAGGGGCTGCAGCGCAAAGTCTATGTGCATCGTCGTGCCACCGTAGGCCGCTCCCCTCTGTCCGGTGTAAAAATCATCGGCGGAAAAGGTGCCTCCAAAGGGCATGTCGAGGTGCGTGTGTACGTCGATCCCGCCGGGCAAAAGCAGCTTCCCCGCCGCGTCTATTACCTCTTCGCAGCCCTCCTCGGAGAGATTCTTGCCCAATCGGACTATCTTCTCCCCTTCTATCAGTACATCCGCCTTTACACTGTCTCCGGCCGTTACGACCGTCCCGTTTTTGATTAGCTTTTTCATACCGTTACTCCTCCTTACGTTGGATGGTAATACTTTATCTGTTGCCCTATCCATCTGTGATGGTAGGACAAAATTTTTGCGACATCAAGGGCGGATATCCAAGTTGCACACATTTAAATAAAAAAATATTGAAATATTAGCCCTTTGAATATTTTTATCATTGTATAACGCCAAAAAAATTGTTATTCTAATGGTGTGCAAAACTTATTCAGTTTCGCATGCTGCGTAGCGGCAACCGAAACGACGAAAATAGCCGGATGAGGCTATTTTCTTAATGGATTTTATTAAAATAGACAAGAAGGAGAGTAGTATGGCAGATCCTAAAGAAGCAGCTGCGTATGTTGCCGGATTGGTTGAGCGGTCGAAAAAAGCGCAGGCACAGATCGAGTTCGCCTGCCAGGAAGAGGTTGACGATCTCGTTGTACGTGTAGCCTGGGCCGGATGCCAGCCGGATTTTGCAAAAAAACTTGCCGATTTCGCAGCGGAAGAGTCCGGTATGGGATACGGACCTCACAAGGTCGGTAAGATTATGACGAAAGTAAAAGGTGCCCTCAGAGACATGAAGGGTAAAAAGTCCGTGGGCGTTGTAGAGGACGACAAGGAGAACGGAATTGTAAGAGTAGCTAAACCGATGGGCGTAATCGGCGCTCTTATCCCGGTAACCAACCCGGAAGCCACCCCCTTTGTTAAGGCTATTAGTGCACTCAAGACACGCAACTCGATAATTATGGCCTCCCACCCGCGTACCAAAAAGACCAATATTATGGCGGTAAACAGGATTCGCGAGACCCTCAAGAAAAACGGCTACCCCGAAGATCTTGTTATTAACGTGGATGAGTTATCCGTAGAGGCGAGCCAGGCTCTTATGTCGCAGTGCGATCTTATTTTGGCTACCGGTGGCGGCGGGATGGTAAAAGCCGCTTATGCCAGCGGCACCCCCGCACAGGGGGTAGGCGCAGGAAACGCTGTCTGTGTTATAGACGAAACGGCGGATCTAAAAGACGCTGCGGACAAGATTATGCGCTCTAAAACCTTCGACCATGCCACCAGCTGTTCAACCGAAAACTCTTTGGTTATTCAGGAAGATATATACGACAACATGATCAAAGCGCTCGAGGCTGAAGGCGGTTACGTCGTAAACGGTGAAGAGAAGAAGAGACTGCAGGATCATATGTGGAAAGACGGGATACTCAACAGAGAGATTGTTGCCCAGCCGGCCCAAAAAATTGCGAAGGGAGCCGGTATTTCCATGCCTGAAGACAAGACCTTCCTCCTTGTACCGGAAGACGGCGTAGGAAAGGAGCATCCCTTCTCCGGAGAAAAACTCTCACCGGTCTCTGCGGTTTTCAAATACAAAGAATTTGAAGAGGCCGTAGACCTTGTAAACAGGATTACCACTTTCTCCGGCCCCGGCCACTCCTGCGGTATACACTCCTTTAATAATTTGAGGATAAAGAAGCTTTCCGACGAAGTACGGGTAAGCCGAATTATGGTGCGCCAACCGCAGTGCCTTGCCAACAGCGGCGCGTGGACAAACGGTATGCCCATGTCCATGACCCTCGGATGCGGAAGCTGGGGCGGAAACTCCACAACAGAAAACGTTACCTGGAAGCATCTGCTCAACTACACATGGGTCTCCTACGAAATACCGAGCACCATGCCTACCGACGAGGAACTCTTTGGTAACGTAATGCGCGAAGGGTAAAAAATATTGAAAGGAAACAAAAAGCTCCTCCCTTTTGGGAGGAGCTTTTTTATTGCCCAACAAAGACCTGTTGAGCAAAGACCCGGCAGACGGACTACCTGGGCAGATAGTCGACCATGTCGTGGTACGTCTCGGGCCTTCGGTCCCGGAAGAACTGCCAGCCGTCGCGTACCTCCCGGATCTGCTCGAGATCCAGGTCCGCTACCACTACCTCGTCCTTGTCTTCGCTGCCCTTGACAAGTATCTTGCCCTTCGGGTCTACAAAGTAGCTCGAACCGTAAAACCGTCCGAACTCCCAGGGCTTCTCCGTTCCCACCCTGTTGTTCGCTCCGATAAACACTCCGTTCGCCACCGCCTGCGCAGGCTGCTCGAGCTCCCACAGATACTGCGACTTGCCGGCGGTCGTGGCTGAGGGGTTAAACAGTACCTCCGCTCCCTTCAGCGCAAGGGCCCTCGCGCACTCGGGAAAATGCCGGTCGTAGCAGATGTAGATCCCCACCTTCGCGTAGAGCGTATCGAATACCGGGAAACCCATGCTGCCGGGCTTGAAGTAGAACTTCTCCCAAAACCCGGGCCAGGTGTGCGGTATGTGGATCTTCTGAAACTTGCCCAGATACGAGCCGTCCCCGTCTATTACCGCCGCGGTGTTGTAGTACACCCCGTCTATCGCCTTCTCGTAGACCGGCAGTATGATGACCATCTTGTACTTCTTCGCGTACTTGGCAAACCTCTCGGTCAACGGCCCAGGCACCTCCTCGGCGGTGGCGTACCACTTCGTGTCCTGCTCGGCCATAAAATACGGGCCGTGGAAGACCTCCTGCAGACACAGTATCTGCACTCCCTTCTCCCCGGCTTCCTCTACCAGCTTCTCGTGCTTCTGCACCATAGCCTCTTTTATCTCTTCTACGCTTCCTTCACTCAGCACGTTCTCCGCCTGTATGTGGGCGCACTTTACCATTCTTGACATACGTCTTCTCTCCTTACCAGTGTTGTCTTTCTCTCTAGAGTATCTCGCCAAAGGGTCGGCGCTTTACAAACTGACCAAAACCCTTCTCCACTTTCAATTCCTCTCCGTCGACTACCGTCGTACCCCGGATTATCGTCCGCACGGGCACTCCCTTCACTTCCATGCCCTCGTAGACGTTGTAGTCCGGCGCCACGTGGTGCGTCTTCGCAGAGATAGTGCTCCTCTTCTCCGGATCCCAGATCACTATGTCCGCGTCCGCTCCCACCGAAATCGTCCCCTTGTCGGGATACATTCCGAATATCTTCGCCGGATTCGTCGAGGTTATCTGCACAAACCGGTTCGCGCTCATCTTCCCGCTGTTCACTCCGTTGTGCCACATCACCTTCATCCGGTCCTCTATTCCGGGCATCCCGTTCGGTATCTTGTCAAACCGCTCCTTGCCCAGCTCTTTTCCGGCCCTCCGGCCGTCCTTTCCCCCTTCCCAGTAGAAGGAGGCGTTGTCCGTCGAGATCGCCTGCAGCGTCCCGTCCGCCAGGGCTCCCCACAGATACTCCCCGTCCTCGGGTGTGCGTACCGGCGGTCCACAGGCGTACTTCGCTCCCTCGTAGCCGGGCTGTCTCATATCGTCCTCGAAGACAAACATGTACTGCGTACACGTCTCTCCCATCACGGGCAGCCCCTTCGCTCGGCCTATCTTCAGCTGCTCCACGCTCTCTCTTCCGCTCATGTGCACTATGTACAGCGGCGCCTTCGCCGCCTCCGCAAGGGCTATCGCCCGCGCACTGGCCTCTCGCTCTATCGACATCGGGTGTGCTTCAAGATGATACCTCGGCTCCACCTTCCCCGCCGCTATCAGCTCCTCGGTCAGGTCGGCCACCAGATCCCCGTTCTCACAGTGGGTCATCACCAGCAGCCCGTGCTCGGCGGCCTTCTTCAGCGCCTTGTACAGTGTCGAGTCGTCGGCCATAAACAGCCCCTTGTAGGCCTGGAATATCTTCAGACTCGTCACCCCTTCGTCGACCAGCTTCGGTATCTCCTCGATTACCTCGTCAGAGGGGCCGGTCACCGCCGCGTGAAAGCCGTAGTCTATTATCGTCTTCCCCTCGGCCTTCTTGTGCCACTGCGCAAGCCCGTCTCTCAGGCTCCCGCCCTCAAGGGGCTGCAGCGCAAAGTCTATGTGCATCGTCGTGCCACCGTAGGCCGCTCCCCTCTGTCCGGTGTAAAAATCATCGGCGGAAAAGGTGCCTCCAAAGGGCATGTCGAGGTGCGTGTGTACGTCGATCCCGCCGGGCAAAAGCAGCTTCCCCGCCGCGTCTATTACCTCTTCGCAGCCCTCCTCGGAGAGATTCTTGCCCAATCGGACTATCTTCTCCCCTTCTATCAGTACATCCGCCTTTACACTGTCTCCGGCCGTTACGACCGTCCCGTTTTTGATTAGCTTTTTCATTTTTTTTACTCCTCGTATCGACTCCTAGTATCGTTCGTAATCCGCTACAACTATTTTCCGTTTGTTCGAAGCGTCCTCTTTCCACACAGAATCGTAGCCTTTTCCCATCTGGTCGGCTTCCTTGAAGAGAATTTTCCCCGGTTTTATGCAGTTTACCGGACATACATGGAGGCATAGTTGACATCCTACGCATTTCTCCTCGTCCACCTTCGGGAGCCGCTCTTTTTCGTCCCAGGTAATCGCCTGGTGGGCTCCGTCAAGACAGGAGATGTAGCACCTGCCGCATCCTATGCAGGCGTCCTCGTCTATCTCAACCTGAATCTTGAAATCTCTCTCGATCTCGTCGGCAGATACCAGGTTGGGCAGAGCTATCCCTACCAGCTCATCGAGGTTGTTAAAACCCTTCTCTGCCAGGTAGAGAGAGAGCCCGGATATCATGTCTTCCACTATTCTATAACCGTACTGCATTACCGAGGTGGTAAACTGCACGTTCCGTGCGCCTAACATGATAAACTCCGCAGCGTCTTCCCAGGTCTCTATTCCCCCCATCGCGGAGATCGGAATCCCCTTGAGCTCGGGATCCTGGGCCATCTGGGCAATAAAGCGCAGGGCAATCGGTTTAACCCCGGCACCGCTGTATCCTCCGATAGCCGTTTTACCGTTAACCACCGGCTGACCGGCAAAGAGATCGAAATCTACGCCGGTAATACACTTTATTGTGTTAATAGCTGCAATTGCGTGGGCACCGGCTTTAATTGACGCGACAGCGGGTACTTCCATCTTCTCCACGTTGGGTGTCATTTTAGGCATAACCGGCAGATGGGTGCCCTTTAGAGTGGCCTTTACAAATCTGTCGATAAGCTCTACGTTCGCACCGACGTCGGAGCCCATCCCCTCGTGGGTCATCTGCGGGCAGGAGAAGTTACACTCCAGAATATCCGCGCCGATTTCGGTTGCGTCCTTTGCAAGTTTTGTCCAGTCTTCGTCGTCCATACCCATTATCGATGCAATAAGCACCTTGTCCGGGTAGTCCTTTTTCAGTTTGGCCATCATCTCGAGGTTTTTCTCGTAGGCCTTGTCCGAAATCTGTTCTATGTTCTTAAAACCGACAAAAGGAGTACTCTCCTTTTTGTTATGGTCGAACCTTGGGGAAGGTTCATCGGGTATATAGGTACCCACGGTCTTAAAAACTATTCCGCCTCCCCCGCTCTCCAGATATCTGGCGCACATTTCGTAGCTGCTGCTCACGGGAGAGGAGCTGAGGAAAAAGGGGTTTTCACACTTTACCCCGCAAAAATCTATCGATAAATCAACATGTTTAGCCATACTATTTCCCCCTCTCTTTGGTAAGATAGGCGTCTATCGACTCCGCGGCGGTTTTTCCCGCGGCAATGCCGTGGACCACCGTTTTGGAGGCACCTCCGACTATATCACCTGCGGCAAAAACGTCTGGGAGATTCGTTTTACCTGTTTTTTCATCGGCTATAACGAAACCCCTCTCTTCGCTCAAAGACAGATCTTCCGATATTGAGGTCTGGTCTTCAGGCTCCTGACCAATGGCAAAAACCACTCTGTCGGCCTGAAGTTCGATAGAAGAGCTGTCCCGGCTTCCGCTTCCGCGCATAGCCTTGACCTTTCCATTTTCTCCCACAACCTCTGCCGGATGGAAGGTGTAGGCAAACTGCACTCCGATCTCCTCGCAATGCCTTACCTCGTCCTTTGTCGCGGGCATCTCTTCCCTGGTCCGCCGATAGAGGACGGTTACTTTTTTTGCACCGAGCATCTTCGCGGTAGTTGCACAGTCCATGGCAACGTCTCCGCCCCCTATAATCACTACATACTCGCCCGGGTTAAAATCGCCTTGGGAACTGCGAGCTTCGTAGAGGTAGGGAAGCGCGTAGGTGACGCCGTCGAGATCGGTACCGGGCACATCCACTTCTATTGCCTTTTGGAGCCCCGTCCCCACCAGGAAAGCCTTATAGCCCTGGGACCTCAACTCGTCTAAAGATACATCTTTCCCAACTCTGGTGTTCTGCTTGAACTCTACTCCAAGATCCCTGATGCGTGTGATCTCCTCTTCCACCACATAATCGGGAATCCTGGAAGGAACAATACCGTAGGTAAGAACTCCTCCCGGCTTCTCCTTGTCGTCGAAGACGGTTGTTTTGTAGCCCTTTTTGGCCAATTCCGCCGCGCACGCTAAAGAGGCGGGGCCGCTTCCTATTAGGGCTACTTTCTCTTTGTCCGCCTTGGGAGCTTCGAGCACCTTGAAGTTGGTAGCCTCTTCGTAATCCGTAGCAAAACGCTGGAGCCTGCCGATCTCTATGGGCCGGTCGATTCCGGTGCGAGAGCAGGCCTCCTCGCAGAGCCTTTCTACAGGACACACTCTCCCGCAGATTCCCCCCAGGATGTTGTTTGTCCTGATGATTTCGGCAGCGCCTTTAAAGTTTCTAAACCGTATGGCCCTGATAAAATCCCCGGGATTGGTGTTTGCCGGGCAATCCCGGCTGCAGGGAGCATCGTAACACAGTAGACACCGCGTAGCCTCTTCTATAGCCGTGATAGGCGTGAGCGGCGGTACTACTTCGGTCAAATAGGTTTTTTTGTGTTCCACATTAAACCCTCCTTCATAGTAATTTGGTAATATTCCGTCCAATAGTTACTGCTCAATATTGTTCCCCCAGGGGGTACTCTCCGTCTCCTTTTCGCTCTTCTCTTTTATGCGAATAAGGAATACCGAGAGGATAATAATGATCATTCCTAGATATACCCAACCTCCGGGGCGCTCCCCCAGGAGAATGATGGACAGGACGGTCCCGAATACCGGGATAAATAATTTAAAACCCATAGCTGTAACCACTCCCGTGTGGGAGACGGCCCGGTTGAACATAAGAAATGTAAAGGCTGTACCGCCTGCACCCAAGTACAGGAGAAGCACTACCTCCCAACCGGTTATACTCTCGAGGAAACCCGCGGGAATTCCACGCACCAAGAGAGGAATCAAAAGAAAGACACAGCCCACCAGCATGGTGATAAAGGTAGGCCTCAGGCTTCCGTATTTGTGTACATAACGCTTGATGAGAATTCCGTAAAATGCCATTGCAGCGGAGGCGCCTATAAGCAGGAGATTTCCCAGGAGATAATCCTGCTTGAGGATAGCGGCGGAGAAATCGCCCCCCGTTACCACAAAGAACATCCCTGTTACACCGATAATTGCCCCGCTCAGCCTCCCCAGGGTAAATTGCTCTCCCACTATTAGGGGAGCCGCCAGGGTGGCGATGATGGGCTGGGTATTTACCAGTAGAGAGGAGTTTGTGGCGGTGGAAAGCTCAACCCCAAAATACATGAGGGTGGAAAATCCGGCGATGCCGAAGACCCCTATAAGAGCTATCCCCAGCAGATCCCGGGGATTGATAGACAACCTCCCCTTCTCTCTTCCGCTTGCTCTTCGTATCTCCATTACCACAAAGGGGATAAGAGGAATAGTAGCCAAAAAGTAGCGGAGAAAAGAGAGAAGCAGCGGACCGGTTGTGTCCACAATGTACTTACTCAGGGGGTATACTGTACCCCATCCGAGCATAACGAGCAGCAGGATGAGATACCATACACCGCTGCGCTCTACACCACGCGGTGCAGGCACTCCTCCCCCAGCCGTCATACGGCACCCCCTCCGTCCTGGGCGTTCTCTTTGGGGAGAATAAAGACTCCGCGAATGGCAGTTATCCAGTTGTTCGGATAGGGAATTCTGAAAACCGCCCTGTCCGGGGAGCCCTTATCTTTATTGCGAAAATTAATCGCAAGCGCTTTCTGATGCAGATTTATACCCTTGTGATAATCCACCACCTCGAGGCTGCTTATGGTGTCTCCGGGTATAAAGACCTCTCTCTTGAGAAATCTCGCACGGTAGTAGAGGCCGTCCCTTACAAGCACGAGACTGCCTGCGGAACGAAGGGGTTTTCCCGGTTCCGAGGAGAGGCCGAAATAGTTTACCCCAAAAGCGGTAAGGAGTATGGAATCGCTGCTGAACTTATTGTGTACCCGCCGCGATTCGACACTTCTCATTACAGCAAGGAAAATTATTAGCCCAAAAATAATAAAGCCCATAATGAGCCATGATTGATCACCGCCGCTCGTATATTCCATAATTTTTACTCGTATCTATTAATCGTATTTAACTTCCGAGAGGAATTGAAGGGTTCTTCTCTTGGCCATGACCCTGAAGATACCGCTCTTCTTTACTCCCAACTTGTCGAGAAAGGATTCGGATATCTCCTCATCCGATTTCCCCTCCGCCTTTAGCTGTTTTATATAGTCCAGATTCAAGCGCAGCATCCCCTCTATGGATTCTTCCCGGTCTCTCTTGCTTCCGCTCATCATAATGCCGGAAATAATAACGATACAGGCACATACAGCCATGGTAATGGCAATATCGTAAGAGGGATCGGAAACAAGAACTCTCAAGAGAGAATTCGGATTACCCGCGTTAAAAATCAGGTAGAAGCCGGCGATCATCAGAACCACCAGCAAAATATATAAAACCGTGTGTCTGTTTTTCCTTTTTGTCTCTATGTCTTTCTCCTGCATACTCTGCATACTCTGTTCAATCTACTCACATCCGAAATTTCGGTATCCTTACTCAAAAAGGAGAGAATACGGAGCGAACTCCGCATTCTCTCTCATTTACATCTTCACATCTTCCCAAAAGAAGTGTCTATTTTTCGGAAAAATTCACTTTTCTCTCTTCTCCGATAGCCATCTGTGCCCACTCTTTTTCAGCCTCTATCCACGCCTCTTCGGTGGCCATAGTTTCCCACTCCTCCAGGCCGCGCTCTTTTCTCGTCGCACCGGGAAGGAGGTTATCCAAGACAAGACCCACTATTGCCGTTACCGCCATACCGGTGGTGAGAATTGTCTGTAAAATGTTGGTTATTATATAGATCGCGCTTCCCGGATCACCTGCGGTAAGAGGTATCGCCGTTTCCGTAAGTTGAGGATTAAAGGCGTAGGGAAAGGTCAGACCCGCAAAGAAGGACAAACCGATTATAAAGAGGTTTCTCGAGTTGTTGAGGTTTACAAACTGCAGGTTAGAGAGCCCGACAGCCGCTATTAAACCGAACATACCCACGAACATGGCTCCTACAACGGGCTTGGGCATTGTGGAGAGCACCGCGCCGAATTTTCCAAAGAGAGGAATTATCAGCATCAGAACCGCGCCTGTCCGGATAACTCTTCGGCTCGCCACTCTGGTAAGGGCGATGGCGCCGATGTTTTCGGAGTAGGAGGTAGTACCGTTTCCTGTCTGGAAAATCGAGGCTATAAGACAACCAAGACCCTGGGCACCAATACCCTTGGAGATCATTCTCTCGGTAGGTACGGGAGCTTCTGCCATTCGTGCACAGGAGTAGTAGTCTCCAATGGATTCTACGGTGGAACCGAGAACTCCCGCGAGCATACCGAAGGAGCCGGCAAGGGTAATCTCGGTAATCTGGGGCAAGCCCCACTTAAAGGGCATCGCCGGCATCAAGGATATCCATGGGGCATCTCCAATAAGCTCGAGGTTGTTTACCATAACTCCCATACCGCCTATATCCGGCGCCATAAGGAGGTTGGCAGGGTCACCCTCGGGGATTATACCCGTAAGAGTTCCCAGCAACGCGGCGAGCCATCCCGTAAGAATAGCCAAAAGTACCGGAAAGAGGAGAAACACCTTGGACTTTCTGGCAAACACCTGGGAAAAGAGGATAAGAGCCAACAGTGTTATTAGAGAGATTGCCCAGTTTTCCCTCATCCAGGGGGCTCCAGCGTTGTAGAGGGCCAGACCGATCATTGCGATGGTTGGGCCGATAACGATGGGGCTTATTGCCCGCTTGATATAACCGATGAGCCCGGAGTATCCGAGAATAATCGGTACGATAGAGGAGAACATAACCGCCGCGGATACCTGCTGTATAGAGGCTTCCCACCCGAGCTCCTGGGCTCCCACCATACCGACGATTGCAAACATCGGACCGAGAAACGAGAATGTACCGCCCTGAATAATCGGCAGCTTATTCCCGAGGGCGGACTGCTGTACCAGTGTAGTAATACCGGAGACAAAGAACATTGTAGATATCAGGAGGGAAAGCTCCGCCTGGGGCATTCCCACCGCGATACCTGTCATGAAGGGGATAATTACCGTTGCCCCAAACATGGTGAGGTAGTGCTGGATACCAAGAAGGATCGACATACCCCATGTAGGCCTGCTTCCCATGGGGTAGACCACCCATCCCATCTTCTGCTGCCCGTTTGAGGACGAGGTCCCTTCGGTAGTGCCGTCTTTTTTCTCTTCGCTCATTAAAGACTCCTTTTCGCATATTAAGTTTTGAAAGTTAAAATCATTATTACAGGTAAAATCTACGTTGACAAGGATAAATTCTGGATATTTTGCAGTTTTCATTTGTTACATTTTATGTATAATATAACCACATGAAAAAGACGGAAGATACGACGCCGGCGACCATTACTACGGAAGAAGAAAAGATTTTGAGTTCCGCACTTGCCCCGGAATATCGTCTTCTGCTCCGCTTTATTCTGGAGACCGGCTGTACCATATCGGAGGTATGCGCTATCGAATGCCCCGAAAAAGACCTTGGGGATCACTGGAAATCCGCCGTATTACACGACCCGGCCCCACCCCGGATCGAAAACATCAAAGAGCTGCAGTTTACACCCGCTGCCTCCGGAGAAAACTCCACGCACAATAAAAACATCTACAACTACGGCTCCGGTTTTGCTCTTACCCTCTCTCTTTCTCTTCTCAGCGACGAGCCGGAGACCGAAGAGAAGACGGAAAAAAACCCGGGCCCGAAGGGGATAATTCCCGTTCATGTGCACGGTGGAAGAAAGAAGAGAGGAAGCGGACGATCGGCTCCGAGGACGGTATTCTGCAGCCGCTCCCTGCTTATCAGAATAATGAAGCGCAAGACGAAGGAAGCCGCAGCAACCGCTTC
>JBKHFZ010000052.1:0-15223 GCA_046539925.1 Spirochaetaceae bacterium | reverse complement strand
CTGGGTGCTGAAGTCTCTGCCGAAATTGGCGTCCTTGTAGTGTACCCCCTCTTTGTTCCCGCCGATAACCAAATTGGTCGACCGTGCAACGGTACCGTCTACCACTACCCTTATCTCGTTCTCAATATCTACAGGAGAGAGATAGCCGGGAACAAACCCCAGCTCTTCCAGCTCCTCCTCGTTTGCAATTCCCAGAATCGGCTCTTCGAGATATCTCGACAGTTTTTCGCTGCTCACCTCGTAATCCCCGCGGACAACGGCCATCACTATTCCCTTCAGCGTCTTGAAGACCATGGTCTTGGCCAATTTTTCTTTAGGCAGACCGAGAAAATCCGAAAGCTCCTCCATTGTTTTTGTATTGGGGGTATCTATCTGAAACATGGGCTTGGGCGAGGGAGCGGAGTACTCTTTGTATCCCATAGCCACATTCCTGTTTGCCCTGTAACCGCACTTTGTGCAGCGCACCAGGATGTCGCCGCCCAGCTCGCAGGGAATAAGAAATTCGCAGGCTTTTTCTCCTCCCATATAACCCACTCCCGATTCCGCCGCCTCCACATCCAAACCGCAGCGTTGAAAAATGCGTGTATACGCGGAGAAGACCTTGGGAAAAAAGTTGTTCAGCCCGGTATAGGATCTGTGAAAAGAGTAGGCATCCTTCATAATAAACTCGCGCGCCCGGAGCAGACCGTTTCTTGTACGCTCTTCGTCCCTGAATTTGTGCTGAAACTGGTATAAGAAGACGGGCAGATCCCGATACGACCTTAACCCTACGCGAACGAGCTCCACAAAAGCCTCTTCGTGGCTCGGGGCAAGAACCAATTCCCTCTCGGTTCTGTCGGTAAACCGGACCATATCCTCCCCTATAAGCCGATCCCTGCCGCTGCGCTCCCAGATCTCCCTGGGATTTATAAGGGGAACCATTACCTCCTGCCCGTTTAAGGCGTTCATCTCCTCCCGGATTATATTCATCAGCTTCTTGATAACTCTGTACCCCAAGGGCAGATATGAAAAGAGCCCGTTCCCCAGGGGTCTGAGAAAACCTCCGCGCACAAGCAGGGCATGGCCTTCGCTCTTTACCTCGTGACGTATATTCCGCAGGGTTTTCCCAAAAAGCTGTGAGTACTTCATATTCGGCATTTTACTTTTCACTCCTTCCGGGGTCAAGCAGACAAAAAGGACAACAGGACACAGAGGCCGGCGGGAACTCCCAGGGCCTAAAGTCGGCCCTTGACGGAAATCTTCATACATTGGATAGTAAAGCCATTGTGTAATAGAATCGAGATTGAGAGGAGATGGAAGAGATGAGTATTATAGAATTTATTGAAGGAAGAGAAATCCTGGATTCCAGAGGAAATCCCACGGTGGAAGTTGATGTAATTCTCGAAGACGGTTCCATGGGCCGCGCCGCGGTACCCTCGGGAGCCTCTACGGGAGTGCACGAGGCGGTAGAGCTTCGTGACGGCGACAAAAACCGTTTTATGGGAAAGGGTGTTTTGAAGGCCGTTGAAAACGTAAACGATATAATAGCCGAAGAACTGGAGGGCATGGACGCACTCGACCAGGTAGAGGTGGACAGAACGATGATAGACCTCGACGGCACCGAAAACAAGAGCAAGCTCGGAGCCAACGCCATGCTCGGCGTCTCCATGGCTGTAGCCCGCGCGGCTGCAGACAGCCTCGGGGTACCACTTTTCAAATACCTCGGCGCCTATCACTCTACCGTGCTGCCTGTTCCAATGGCAAACATAATTAACGGAGGGTCCCACGCGGACAACAACGTAGACTTCCAGGAATTTATGGTAATGCCCGTCGGCGCGGACACTCTTCGCGGCGGAGTCCGCATGATTACCGAGGTGTTTCACAACCTCAAGTCTATTTTGAAGGATATGGGTTACAGTACCAGCGTCGGCGACGAGGGCGGTTTTGCCCCAAACCTCGAGTCTAACGAAGAGGCTATAGAGGTAATTCTCAAGGCCGTAGAAAAAGCGGGGTACAAAGCCGGCGACGATATAATGATCGCCCTCGATCCCGCCGCTTCCGAGTTCTACGACAAGGACAAAAAGAGATACGTACTCAAAAAATCAACGGGAGCCGAGCTTACCTCCGAGGAGATGGCCGACTACTGGGCCGATTGGACCGATAAATACCCCATAATCTCCCTGGAAGACGGAATGGACGAGGATGACTGGAACGGCTGGAAATACCTCACCGAGAAAATCGGCGACCGTGTTCAGCTTGTAGGGGACGACCTCTTTGTAACAAACACCAGGCGCCTTAAAGAGGGTATAGATAAGGGCATAGCAAACTCGATACTAATCAAGGTTAACCAAATAGGAACCCTTACCGAGACCTTCGAGGCTGTAGAGATGGCCAAACGGGCCGGTTACACGGCTATAGTGAGCCACCGTTCCGGCGAAACGGAAGACAACTTTATTGCAGACCTCGTGGTAGCCCTCGAGACCGGACAGATCAAGACCGGTTCGCTCTCCCGTTCCGACAGATTGGCCAAATACAACCAGCTGATGAGGATTGAAGACTTTCTTGTAGGTACCGCCGAGTACCTGGGCAAGGATGCCTTCTACTCCATACACAAGAAGTAAACGACACTCTCGGTGCCCGGAAGCGGGGGTTCTCGCAGGATATGCGTGCAGCCTCCACCGGGCATTAGTACCACGGGGCGCCACTTTTTTCCTGGATTATTACACTACAGCGGAGAAATCCGAGTATCTTCCCCGGAAGGGGACTTCCTGCACGTGCACATTGGTCACATAGGCCATAGGCGGCCCCGTTCTGCACCAGTTGACAAACCGGTCGGCAGAATCTGCAGAACCTTCACAGTAGGCGCTTACCGAACCGTCCGGCTCGTTGCGAACCCATCCCGTTACACCATAACGTTTTGCAGCTTCAATTGCGGAGTAACGGAAACCCACCCCCTGTACTCGTCCCTCAATTGAGAGTGTATACGCTTTTTTACGGTTTTCCTGCTCTTTCATACGCTGTTATTGTCGGAGAGCCTTCTCCACTTTTTCCGCGAGCTCCCCGTAATCGAAGGGTTTGTATATGGTTTCAAAGGGAATGGAAAACTCCGGCCTGAGAAAACCGCTGGTAATTATCACGGTTTTGTCGCCGCAGAATTTTTCGAGGAATTTCATCCAGTACTCGCCCCCGAACACTTCCATACGATAATCCGAAACAATAACCTTAACCCGATGGTCCAGGATCTGTTTTATAGCGCCGACACCGTCGGAAGCCACAAGAACCGGAATCCCTCGGGTGAAAAAAAAATCACGAAGCGTGAGCCTTACCCCGTCTTCGTCCTCGACGATAAGCACATAATTCTCTTCAGCCTCCGCCATATATCAACTCCGTGCCATGGAGAGATCCTTGATAGAACCCAGGATATCTTCGAGCTCGAGGGGCTTGGAGAAAAATGCATCCGCCCCCTCCTCCAGGATTTTCTCTCTCTCGCTCTCCTCGTCGAGACCGCTCACAGAGATAATAACGGGGGACCCAAGACTCTTGTCGTTTTTGATCTTTTTACACAACGTGTGTCCGTCTATACCCGGCAGGTCGATATCCAGAATAATTACATTCGGTTTTTCCTCCGAAATTATCCTGCCTGCCTCGAAGCCGTCGAAAGCCTGGTATACTTCAAAATCGGAGAGTTTGTCGGAAATTACATCGGCGACCATTTTATTGAGCTCCTCGTCGTCGTCGATTACCAGGATTTTCTTCCTCCTCGCGCCGCGAATCTCCTGAAGCTCATCGGGTATTCTCATGCTTCTGCTTTCGAGAAAATCGTACAGATCGTCTGCGTAAATTCGATACTGCCCGCCGGGAGTAGTAAATGCCTTAAGATGATTGTTTTTTATCCAGTTTATTGCAGTTTGGTTAACAACACCGCAGATATTGGCCACCTCGAGTGCCGAGAAGATTCGAATTTTCTTGCTGCTTTTTGCCATTTTTTCCATCCTCTTTGTCTCTTTAACCTATAGCTCATATTGTAATAAAAATATCCAAAATGTCAACGTCTATATGTATAAATATGTTCCATGGTAAAACCGCGGGAATAAAGGTATTTTACCACTTTTGCCTCATCTTCCCCGTGTTGTCGACGCCCCTTCTCCTCCGCGGCTCTGAGGGAGGTCTCTATAACCTTGTCGGTAAACAGCTCGGCTACGACCTTGTCGGCAATTTCCCGGGATACGCCCTTTTCCGCAAGCTTTGCCGCGACCTTTACAGGCCCCTCGGTTCGCTTTTTTATTCTGCTTTCGGCCCACAAGCGGGCGAACCGCTGGTCGTCAAGGTAACCGGCCTGTTCGCACTCATCGAGGACTGTCTCGACTTGAGGACGGGGAAACTCTTTATGCAGAAGTTTTCTTCTTAACTCGAACCGGGAGTGTTCGCGGCGGGCAAGATAATCCAGGGCTTTTCTCTTTGCGGCGAAGGTGATGGTCTCCTCGACCAGAAGTTGATACAAAGCCTCGGAGACGCGATCCCCCTCTTTTATCCCCTTAAAGGGAGGGGTGTGGAGGGTTTTTGGCCTTACATAAAAAGAGGAGCCGTCGGTAAGCATAATTTCACATTGCCCGCCGCCGGCTCCTTCTGTAATGGAGGAAATATTTCTCTTATCGTTTGGAGAACTGGAACTTTCTTCTAGCTCCGCGCTGTCCATATTTCTTTCTCTCTACCATTCTCGGGTCTCTTGTAAGGAACCCGTTTGCCTTTAGCGGCGGCTTGTTAGCCTCGTTGTATAGGGAGAGAGCGTTGGCAACACCGTGTCTGCACGCTCCTGCCTGCCCTTTAGGACCTCCGCCGGTTACATTTATTACAAGGTCGTACTTTTGCAGTGAATCCGTTACATCCAGCGGCTGATTGACCATGTACACCAGACCCGGATCGGTAAAATAGTCGTTTACCTCTTTGCCGTTTACGATAATTTTTCCGTTGCCCTCTCTCATAAATACGCGGGCCACCGCAGTTTTTCTTCTTCCTGTTCCCACTGATAAGTTAGTAACCACTATAACGCTCCTCTTTATCTCTATAATTCCAGTTTTTCGGGCTGCTGTGCAGCGTGAGGGTGGACGGGACCGGCGTACACCTTCAGATTATTGTACATCTTCCTTCCAAGGGGCCCCTTGGGAAGCATTCCCCACACCGCTCGCTCCATGGGATATGTGGGTTTTCTCTTTATAGACTGTTCGAAGGTCTCGCTAAAGAGCCCGCCGGGGTAGCCGGAGTGCCGATAGTACATTTTGTCGGTCATTTTGTTACCCGTCAGCACCACCTTATCGGCATTTACGATAATTACATAGTCCCCTATCTCCTGATGATAGGAAAACTCGGGTTTATGCTTGCCCCGCAGTAGTGCAGCGATTTCCGTAGCGACGCGGCCTATCCGCTTTCCCTCTACGTCCACTACATACCACTTTCGTTCTACCTCGTTTTTATTGGGAAAAATTGTCTTCATAACTAGCCTCTATATCAAAATTCGGTTATTATTTTACACTCTTGTCACGAGAAGCGATGAGCATAATTTCATATTTCGAAGGGAATGTCAAGGGTAACGGCTGCAGACCCGCTTTGGACTCTCCCCCTAGGGAGAGTCTTCCTTTTTCTCATCCTCTTTTTTCTCTTCGATTCTGTCCCGTATATCTGCAATTCCAATAAGAACCGCGATAACACCAATAAACAGCACAACCACGGGTACACTACCCTTCAAAAATTCGAGCACATAGGTCCACCACTCGAGCCCCCACGAGAGCGGTAATACCGAGTATACAGCAAAAAGGATAAATAATACACCTATAACAAGAGCCACCATACCGTCCTCCTTGTTTTGATCCGGTATTATATGGTAGTCATATTTGCAACTTCGTCAAGCCGTTCTGCTCGCCCCGGTGCTGCTCGCCCCCGGGCTACTCGCCTCGTCCGATTCTTACAAGCATAAGAAGAAAGCCTACAGTGTAGAGGAAGGGAGGGATATTCTCCAGGATAACCCCGGCGGACAGTACCCCCTCTATTATAAATACATCCGTCGCTACAACGCCAAAGACTTTGAGGGTCTCGTATATGACAAATCCGTAATAGGCAATCGTGCCGGCAATTATAAGCATCCACGCAGAATCTCTGGTTTTAGCCCAGAGAAGAATGGCAAAAAAACAGGCAATTGCCCCGGCAACTATCCTTACAAGAACCTCCACCAATTCAGCGGTCTGCATAACTCCTCCTCAATACCCGAATAAGCGGCTTTACTTCTCCATCGGTAAATTCCGCCGGAATAATAGCCGGCAGACGCGGATCCGGAGGAAGAAGCACGCCCTTCTCCCTCATCTGCACAAAGAGTCTGTGGTACGCATCTCCACTCTCCCCCTCCTCCCGCCGAAAGAGGAGATACGGACCCAGGCGGACTACAGAGGGCAGATCAAAAGCGCTCCACATCTCTTTGTCGGTACTATGGAGATAAGCCTTCAATCCGGAAATCGCCTTTACCGCCAGATCCTCCTGTAGCGCCGAAATCGGAGGCAAAGCCGGCGTCTCTTCCGTTTCGAAAGCCTCTTCTCTAATGGCTGCTCCTCCCGTGCCGGAGCCGTGGATATCAAGAAGAAGCACCGGCCCCATCCCGCCGGGCACGGGCAGCACAGGGATACACCACCTTCCCCACTCTCCACCGACAAGCTCTTTTTCCGTATCTTTATCCATACCGAAGGGCCTCCAGAGGGGAACCGTGTCCTCTCTCTTCAGCTCCTCTTCCGAGTCCCTAAGAGGGTCGACGCACCTGAGGGAGAACATCCCGGGAACAGGGCACTCCTTCCGTAAAGAGAGCAGAAAGGAGAGGGCCTCCCAAAGCCCGGGGAAAAACAGGGCATCCGCCGCCCACGGAAAGAGGGAGAGCGCCGCTTTACGCGCCCTTCGGCTAAAAAGTGTAGGATAGGATGCAAAAAGCCCCCGGGATCCCGTGGACTTCAAGACCCGGGTCCATCCTGGGGGACGATGGCCAAGAAGCGCCTTTCCCCCCTCCTGATAAAAATCTATATACCTCTTGTTATCTTCTCCGTAGAGCCTGTATCCCCTCGCTCTTTTTATAGTGGGAAGTGTGTTAAGGAGCAAGGCCTCTGTCTCAAAGGGAAATACCTCGCCTGGTCTCTCTATTGGAGCAGGCCGGCCTCCGGTGCTCATATAGACTCCTCGCCGATGGCTTCTATGTGGTTGTAGGCGGGCATAAAGGTGCCGTTTTGTCCGGTTTCGAACTGTACGTGAAGGACAGCGGCCTTTCCCTTCCCCTCCACACTCCAGATTATCCCCGGCCCGTATTCATCGTGGTATATCCTCTGCCCCCTCCTCCACAGTGACCCGTTGCCCTCCGGCAAGTTCCCGTGGGAATAGTCGAAATCCCCCTGGGAATACCCACAGTTTCCATACAGAGAGCTTCCGCGGGAAGAGTCGCAGTAGTGGTCTCCCTCAACAATAAGATTCTCCCTGGGAAATTCCTGTATAAAACGCGAAGGCTGCTGCATCACCGTCTTGCCCCATATAGTTCTTCTGCGACAGGAGGTAAAATAGAGCTCTCGTTTTGCCCTGGTAATTGCAACGTAGAGTATCCGCCGCTCCTCTTCTATCTGATCTTCCCCCTCGTCGGGGCGGCCCGGGAAAATTCCCTCTTCCATTCCGGTAATTATTACCCGGTCAAACTCCAGCCCCTTCGTATTGTGCATGGTTATAAGGGTAACCCCCGGTTCGCGGGCCGGGTCCTCCCCGGCGAGTCTTGCCCGGTCCAGCTCCAGATCTTCCAGAAAGCCTCCCAACCCCTCCTTACCGCGGGGATATTTTGAGGCGGCGTTAGCCAGCTCCTCCAGATTCTCCACCTTCCTCGTTCCGCCTATACTATCCTGCTCCTTATAATACCCGAGAAGACCGGAGCTGTGAAAAGCCCGTCTAAGAAACGAGCCAAGCTCCGCCCCCTCTATCTCCGTGTAGAGGCTCGTAATAAAGTCTACAAGCTCTTGCAGCCCTTTACCGCTCTTTCCCTTAAATGAGCCGAGTTTTCGCCGTGAGGCTTCGTACAAGTCTCCTCCCAGACCAAAGGAGGTATCCACCAGAGAAGAGACGCTTTTTGCTCCCAGCCCTCTTGCAGGTTTGTTCACGATCCTCCGGAAAGAGACCTCGTCCCTGGGATTCATGAGGAAGTGCAGCATCGCTACAGCATCCTTTACCTCTTCCCTTTCGTAGAACCTGAGGGACCCCACAATTTTATAGGGTATTCCCCTGCGGAGGAACAGAGTCTCAAAACTCCTGGACTGTGCGTTTGTTCTGTAGAGTATGGCGGTTCCCTCGAGATTACCCTCTTCGAGCAGGCCGGCGCAGTACCTCGCTTCCTCCTCCTGATCTTTTACGTAGGCAAGGTGAGCCTCCTTGCCCTCCCCGAGCTCCGTCCAGAGTGTCTTCCCCAGCCTCCCACGGTTTTTGGAAACCACCTCCCCGGCAATGGCGAGAATAGTATCGGTGGAGCGGTAATTTTGCTCCAGACGGATAATTTCCGTACCCTCAAACTCCTCGGGAAAGGTGAGAATATTCTTTATCTCCGCTCCGCGAAAGCGGTAGATCGACTGATCGTCGTCTCCTACCACGCAGAGGTAGGTATGCTCTCCATAGAGCTGCTTGAGCAGTTCATACTGAGCCGCATTTGAATCCTGGTACTCATCCACGAGAATAACCCTGAATCGGCTCTGAATTCTGCGGCGAACTTCTTCATTATCCCTGAGCAGCTCAACAGGCCGCATAATAAGATCGCCGAAATCCGCGTTGCCTATCTCCCGGAGCCTCTGCTCGTAGGCCGCGTACATATCGGGAAAACGGTTGTCCCGGGATATATCGGTAAGGTCGTCCTGCGGCGAGAGACAGTAGTCCTTGGCCCGGCTGATTGCTCGGGAGAAGGGGAGGAGCTCCCTGCGCTTGAACGTCTCGTATATGCTGTGCAGGAGAGAGAGCGAGTCTTCGTCGTCGTAGATAGAGAAGGTACCGGGCATATCGAGAAGGTGGGAGTTACGCCGCAGGAGCCACGCACCAAAGGAGTGGAAAGTTCTTACCATGGCGCCCTTCGCCTCCGGCACCATCTCCAACACCCTCTCGTGCATCTCCGCGGCGGCCTTGTTTGTAAAGGTTACCGCCAGAATAGAGGTGGGATTAACCCCCATGTGCTCCACCATGTAGGCGATTTTTGTGGTTATTACCCTGGTTTTGCCGGACCCTGCGCCGGCGAGAATGAGGAGAGGGGCTCCTTTGTGGTAGACCGCCTTTCGCTGCCCCTCGTTTAGTACCGAGAGATAGTCGGAGCTTCCGGCATTTCCGGTCCTCTCGTCATTATCCATCTACAACTACCCCTTCGAGGTCTATATTGTTCCTCCGGACTATTCTGCAGCTTACAACTTTCCCCGGCTCGAAGGCGGCTCTCCCAGGCTCGAAGCCAGCTCTCCCCGGCTCAAGCGCCGAGGATGTGTTTGTGTCCACACCCCTCGACAGGGCTGTCGCTTCGGGGAGATGGATTACCGCGGCACCGTCGACCTCCGGCGCGTGCAGGTATCCGCGGCCGAGGAAGAGGTTTTCCCCCTCCACAGGCTCTTCCACAAGAATCCGCAGTGTCTTCCCGACAAACCTCTCCATCCTCGATTCGCTTATGGAGTACTGACGCTCTTGTAATATTTTTACCCGTTTCGCCCCCTCTCCCCGCGGGCCTTCCGAGGGTCTTTCGAAACCCGGTTTCCCCTCGTAGGCAAGGGCGGGCGTGTCCTCTTCCGGAGAGTATGCAAACATACCCGCCCAGTCGAACTGTGCCTGTTCCTGAAACTCCAACAGTTCTCCAAACTCACTCTCCCCCTCACCGTAAAAGCCGGTGAGCAGGGTACTGCGAATAACCGCATCGGGCAATCCTTCCCGGATTTTTTCAATCAAGGAGAGATAACTCTCCGCGTTGCCCCTCCGCCCCATTGCCCGCAGCACCTTCTCCGAGGCGTGCTGAAAGGGTATATCGAAGTAGGGCACGATTACGGGGTAGTCCCTCACCACCGAGACAAGGTCGGAGGGAAACTCGTCGGGATGTATATAGAGCAGACGAATGCGGTAATCCCCGGACAGGTTTCCCAGTTCCCGCAGAAGGGGAATAAAATCGGCCTTTCCAAGGTCTTTTCCGTAGGAGGCCAGGTCTTGGGCAATAAGGTTTATTTCGAATACACCTCGGTCTATAAGTGCTTTCGCTTCCTCCACTATGTGTGTTTTCGCTATACTCCGCCCACCTCCGCGGATGAGGGGAATAGCGCAAAAACTGCAGCGGTGGTCACACCCTTCGGAAATCTTCAGATACACCGAACCGGGAAAAGAGAGGAGATTGTCCCTTTTGCGGTCGTAGTCCCCATAGTGGGGAAGAAGCAGGGGCGATTCTCCTCTATAGACCGACTCCGCCGCGTCCACGACCTTTGACAGGTCCCTGTTCCCGAAAATGCCGTCGGCCTCTTGTAAACCGGTGTGAAGCTCCTCGCCGTAGCGCTGGCTAAGACAGCCGGCGAGAAGAATTCTCGCCTTGGGATACTCCGTGCTCAGTTCCAGGGTTGTCTCTATGGATTCCTGCTTTGCCGGCTCTATAAAACCGCAGCTGTTTATAATTATTATATCTGCTTTAGAAAAGTCCTCGGTGTAGATCCATCCGGAGTCCTTGAGATACCGTATCATAACCTCGGCATCCACCTGGTTTTTTGCGCACCCAAGGTTCTCCAGGGCAAATAGGCGGTGTGTGTGTTCCTTGCGTTTTTCCATTACTCAATATACAGGTACTAATCTGAGCTGAAGGCGGTCACCATCCTCTTCTCTTTCCCAGCGAATCAGTTTCGTACTCACCTCTCCAGAGCCGCCGAAGGATACCTCCTCTCCCGCTATTCTCGCTTCAAAAGAGCCGGCATTCGACACCCAGAACATTACCTCCTCATCCGCAGAAAAACGGAGGGTCTCTCCTTCGTTAAAGTAGCGTTCTTCTCTGTCCTCGCCGTCTTTTTCGTATCTAACAAAACAGTACCCTCGAAAATCGAGGGAGACTCTAAAGGGCTCTGCATCGTCGGCGGATATGATAGTCCGGGGTTCCTGAACCCGCGACTCCTCGCTTGTAGTCCCTACGGTAAGGTCCGAGTTTTCGGACTCCTCCGCCCGCTGCCGCTCGGCAGCATCTCCTCCTGTCTCGAAAAGACCGCGGTCCAGCCTTAAAACTGCTGTATCGGCGGAGGCATCAATATCCTGAACACCAACCCTTATATCGTCCTTTTCGTCCCCGTCGAGATCTATTAATTCTTCTCTTCCAAGAGAGATAGTTGTTTCCCCCTCCGGGTACTCCAGTCTAACCCTCTCTCCAACCTCTCCCAAATAGAGGTCCCCGGTTTTTTCGTCAAACTGTATTCGTATAAGATCGCCCGCGGAAAACCTTCGCTCTATAATCTCTTCGTCTACAATGTGATCCGGCTGTCGGTTGCTCCCGAAGGGGGAGCTGTTCCGTTCTTCCGAGACTCTCTCCTCCTCCACCGATCGGTTCTGCACATAGAAATACACACCGTACCCTCCGGCACCAAGAAGTGCAGCCACTGCAACACCTATGGCTATTGCACGGAGGGGGAGTCTCTTCTTCGGACGGATCAACTCCTCCACGGGAATAGGCTGCTCCTGAATTTTCAGATTCCTGTAGAGAGTAATTATCTTTTCCGGGTTAAGACCTAGATAATCGGCATAGTTTCTGAGGAAACCCAGCACATAGGTGTCCCCCGGGAAAACGGAGAAATCCTCCCTCTCCATTGCCTCGAGAAACCGGCGGGCTATGTTTGTATCTCTTGCAACCTGATCGATGGAGTAGCCCTTCTCTTCCCGCGCATCCCGAAGTTTAGATCCTATAGATTCCATTGGCTAGTTTTCCGGAGTAAACAGAAAATTTTCTATATTGTACGCCGATGGCGGACTTTCGTAATCAAAGCGGGCTGAGGGAATCCCCTGGTTTATTTCAATATTCTCGAAATCAAAACGGAACTCTTCGTAGTCCTCCGTAAGTCCCTCCATACGCCTTATCATCATATCGGTATTAACCGACATTATAATTTGACGAAAGCCTTCTCCCGGCTCCCTCCACTCCAACTGAAGTTTTCTTACTGTCTCGTCGGAATCTTCTTCCAAAGGTACCAGCTGGGGGCTGTCCAGAAAAGCGATGCTGTAACTGTTCTTCAACAGTTGAAGCCCTTCGCTGCTCGCCATTGTGGCAAGGGTCGCCTCCGAATGAGACTCGAGTTCCTGCTTCATTACCACGTGATGCTGGGGCAGATGGAGCAGGAGTTCATCGTTGTTAACCGTGAGAACCTGGTCTTCCGGTTCGGTAAAGTTGATCCGAAGAAGGTTCGGGCTTTTGTAGTAGAGAGTCCCCGTCAGTTCTTCATCTCCCTTGGTAATTGTTATTTCCGCCTCGTAGTCCTCTATTGTACCGTAGTTATCGGAAACCGCCTTAAAATACTCCGAGGAGGTCATAATATCCTGGGCGGGAGCTGTTGCGGCAACAACCGTGAGTAAAACAATTAATTCAATTATTATGTGTGGTATTTTTCTCATAATGCTTCGTTCTTTGTGAGGATATTTTTATCATACTCATGGGGATCGATTTGTCAAGGATTCTCATCTGTCGGTTTCGCATATTCGACGGCAAGATGTTTCAGGCCTCCCTCCGAAAGTTTCAGATTGACCTCGCAGTGGGGACATACAAACCTGCCGTCTCTCATGTGGTTCCTGGCGCAGCCTATACAGTAGACCCGTCCGCAGGTTTCGCATTTGCCCGCGGGAGACTCGTCGGGAAGCTCGCCGTACAGACGTACCTTCTCCGGCATTTCCGCATTTTTGGGAACCCACCACTCGCGGCCGCAGGAACTGCACTCATAGTGAATTTCCAGTGCCCTTTTCACCTGCTGCCTAAACTCAGAGACTTTATCCCTTTCGCTCGGGCTCAGGGCCTCTTCCGGGGTGTGTGTTTCGAGCAGATCGAGGTGTTCCTTCGCCTTTTCCCAGTTATTTCTCCTGGTCAACAAACGCAGAAGGGAGAGACGCATACCGGGTACTTCGGGCTCCAGCTCGAGAGCATGCTCGAGGGCAGCGGCAGCCCGCTCGAACTCGCCCTTTTGCTGTGCCACCTCCGCAATTATTCCGTACGCCCCTGGTGAGCTCTCCTCCCCGGTGTCGAGCAGACGTACCACATACTCCTCCGCCTCCACCGGCCGCCCCGCTTTGAGCAGTGCCCCCGCCATATTCTCCAGAAAAGCAGGCTCCTCCGGCAAGAACTCTAAAGCCCTCCTGTAGAACTCCACACCCCCCTCGGGATCTCCGGAATCGGAATGGAGATTTCCGCGATGGTTTAAAATGTACGGATCTTTTTCCAGGGTAAGAACGGCCTCCGCAGTCTCAATACCCTTGAGTCGAAAAAGAACAGTGGAGTAGTTCAGCTGCACCTCCCTCTCCTCGGGGAGCGCTTTATACGCCTTCTCCAGGTAGGCAAGGGCTTTCTCGTTCTCTCCCCCTTCGAGGGCGATAAGCCCCGCCAGGTTGCATGTCCAGCCGTCATCGGGCATGAGCTCCACAGCCCTTTCGAGCTCCTCCTTTGCATCTGCCGAAAAACCGGCAAGGTGCAGACTCTCGGCCAGTCTGAGCCGGTACAGATGGAAATCCGGCTCAAGATCCACTGCGGTGCGGAAGAAACCCGCCGCCTCCCCGGGCGCTCCCCGCTGCATCTTTATAATTCCCTCGAGAAAATGGATATCGCTCTCCGCGCTGCCTGCCTCTATCTGTTTGATAAAAATCCTTTCAGCCTCGGGTAAATTGCCCTCCTGAAACCTTATCTTCCCCTCCAGGGAGGCCATTACCGGATCTTCCGGCTCTATCTCACCCATTCTCGACAATACAGGGGGTATCTCCTCGTACGCTTCCTGTCTAAAGAAGCCCTCCGCGGCCCGACGGTACAAATCCACGGCTCTGTCCCTGTTCTCGCCGTTATCATGCGCCCTCGCTGCATTGAGCATTATTATAGGCATATCCGGCTCTATATCGATGGACTTCTCGTACCACTGAGCTGCACTCTCCCATTTTCCAAGGGAAAACTCGGTATTCCCCAGAAGGTTATGCAGAGGTGCATGGTCGGGAAAGTTTTTAATAATACCCTCAATCCACTCTTTTGCATCGAGAAAGCGGTTTAAGAGATAGAGAATATTTGCCTTCTCTATTTGGGCCTCACGAAAGTCCGGTTTGATCTCCAGGGACTTTTCCACCTGGGCAAGAGCATCTTCGTACATGCCCAGCCCTATCAGAATTTCGGCGAGAAAAAAACGCTCCTCCCCGTTGGGATCCCGGCTCTTACACGCCTTTTTTACCTGAATAAGCGCGGCTGCGTACTGTTCCATCTCGTAGAGGCGGCGGGCAAGACTATACCGACGCTCTGCCTCAGGCTCCAGGTAGTTTACCCACCTCTGGTAGAGAACTTCCACCTCCACAGCCCTTGTCTCTATGAGGAAGTTGTAGAGGTAAAACCTTGCAGCATCACCCTCGCCGTAGTTCTGTCCCGCAAAAGCCAGGTACCCTGCATCGATCATCTCGTCGTTCAGCTCGGCTATCCACTCTCCGTTTACAAAAAAGGCAAAAGCCGTCTCGTGGGCAATAATCCGCAGGGTTATCTCCCCGAATTCATCGGTCTCTTCCGGCTCGGGTACTTCCACCTTCATCCACGGAATGAGGGGTATCGGATTACCGTTAAAGACCACATCGAAGCGAAAGTATCCGCGGTTTGAGAGAAGTGCGTAGTAGTAGTTCTCCTCGGACACATAACGAAACAAGGCTCCTCCTGCACTGTGGCCGTTCTCGGAGCCGAAGGAGAAGCTCAAATCCATTACGAAATTGCGGTAGCGGTACCGTGGATTGAGAGACCACGCAAAGAGGTTGGCCGAGTTGAGTTCTAAAGACAGATACCCCCTCTCTATCCGAACCCGATGCTTCTCTCCCTCTTCGGTTTTAAACCTCGCTTTTTTGGGATGGGTGAAACGGCTCTGCCACTGTTCGGAAACAAGTTCGCCCTGTTTCGGTTTTCTTTTCAGTTTAGAGATCAACCAGCGTAGAATCATAATTTTACTGCATTATATCCGCCCAGGTCCCTATACGTCCACCATGCATGTTC
>JBKHFZ010000051.1:0-15964 GCA_046539925.1 Spirochaetaceae bacterium | reverse complement strand
AGCGTCTCGGCCTGTAGTCCCAGCCCCTGGCGAGCCATGCGGGAGAGACGGTTGGTGATCAGCTGGTGGCTGACGGCGAAATTGCGGGCTATGGAGCGAAGGCCTGCCCCGCTGATGATTCTCTCGAAGACCTGCCGGTAGTCGATCGGATGCTTGATGTAGTAGTCCAGGCGGAAGGTCTGCTCGGAGAAGCCCCTCCCGCAGGAGCGACAGCGAAAGCGGCGCACACTCCCGAAGGCTTTAGTGTGATAGTAGCCCGCCACATAAAACCAGCGTTCCGGGCTGTCCTCTGCATTCTCTGGCAGATGGAGCCCGCACTCTTTATTCGGACAGAATGGGGGATGGGTCATAGGGTACCTCCTTGCTCTAGAGAAAAGTCTTATACTCTCTAATAGCGCATAGGAGGACCTCCTGCTTTTAAATTCCACAAGATTTAAGCCAGTAAATATTGTTTTTTTCTGGTCTTTATCGAAAAATAGCCCCTGCAGGAAATACTCCCGCGGGGGCTCATTATCGCAAAAGACTCTAATCCGCTCTAAAATCTGTCGAAATCGTCGTCGTCGAGCTGAATTACCTCTTCGGCCTTTACAGGTTTTATGCCGGTCTCCTGGGTGTTTCCGCTCTGCCGGTTGCCCTGGCTGCTTTGGCCCTGGGAGCCGCTTTTGCCGCTGCCCCAGCCGATTTGGCCGCCTCCGGCTTTCTGCTGATTACCTCCGGTGCTTCCCCGGCCGCCCTGGCTCCCCTGGCTGCTTCCCTGAGCGCCGTAGTTCCCCTGTCCGCCGTAGTTGCCGGAACCGCTGCCGTAGTTGCCATGTCCCCCGTAGTTTGCCTGTCCGCCGTAGGTACCGGAGGGTCCCGTTATCTGCAGATTTCCCCCCGCATAGCGCTTGTTAAGCTGAAACTGGGCAACCATGCTGCGCAGCTGCTGACCCTGACCGGCCAGCTCTTCGGCGGCCGACGCGCTCTCTTCGGCACTCGCCGTGCTCGCCTGGGTGGCCTGATCTATCTGATCGAGCCCCTCGGTTATCTGATCTATGGCCTGAGCCTGCTCTCTGCTGGCCTGGGAGATCTCCTCTAAAAAGTTGGCCACCTTGGTAGAACCGCTTACAATCTCCTCGAGCTGCGTCGCGGTGGCATCGGCTGATTCGGTTCCCTCTTTTATGTTGTTTACCGTCTCCTCGACCATTCGGGTAGTGTCCTTAACAGAATCGGTACTCTTTACCGCCAAGTTCCGAACCTCGTCGGCCACTACTGCAAAACCCTTGCCGTACTTACCTGCACGGGCGGCTTCCACATTTGCATTGAGGGCCAAAAGGTTGATCTGGAAGGCGATGTCGTCTATTACCTTGACCACCTTGTTTATCTCGTCGGAGGAGGCGTTAATACGCTCCATAATTTCCGAGAGCTGCTTCATCCGGCTGTTGCCCGTCTCCGCGTCGCTTGTAGCTTTTTTGGCTATGGAATGGGCTTCGGTGGCGTTCTCCGCGTTCTGCTTGGACTGACTGTTTATCTCGTTAATGGAGCTGGTAATCTCCTCGAGGCTGCTCGCCTGCTCCGTTGCCCCCTGGCTGAGGTTCTGGCTGGCCTGGGATACCTGGTCCGAACCGTTGCTTACCTGCTCAACCGCTACATTTACCTGGGAGAGTATATCGTTGAGGGATTCCACCATCTCTTTGAGGGAGTAGCCGAGTTTGTCCTTATCCGAGGCGGGATCCACCTCTACGGTAAGATCCTTCTGGGCAATCTGTGTTACCACCTGCTCCTTGTACTGCAGGCTCTTGAGCATAAAGCGCAACGCATCGGCAAGCTTTCCCACCTCGTCTTTCTGCTCTACGTCCAGATCGATATCGAGGTTCCCCGAAGAGACATCCTCTGCAAATCGTACACCCTTTGCAAGCGGTGCGGTAATACCCCGGGTTAGAATTACTCCCAAAATAAGGGCAAGAACGACTCCTAAAATCATCCCTATCAGAGCAATAAACTCCACCTGGGCGCCGTCGGCCTCGGCAAACTGCACGCTCTCTTCGGCTATTGCCTCATTTATATGAATAAGCTCATCGAGGATCGCCATAGCCTCGTAGGCCTCGTCGGTTATGGGCCCGACCACGAGCTCGGTCATCTCATCGCGTTGGGAATTAGCTTCGCCCGCTAGTTCGAGAAGCTCATCAAAGCCTTCAAAGACTTCATCGGAGGCGGTCTGCATTCTGTCTTCAAATATATCCACCGCCTCCTCTGTATTCCCCGCCTGGTACTCATTGCGAATGTCCTCTACCGCAAAGTGAAAACGGTCGTGGGGGTCCTGTATCTCGCCAAGGAGAGCGTCCAGTTCCGAATTGCTGGTCGAAAAGTCCCTAAGCCATCGGCCGAAGTTACAGGCGGTGGGGTCTCCTCCACCTTCGAACTCTCTGTCGCTGAGCAGAAGCTGCGTCACATTGAGCTCCAGGGCGTAGTGGTCCTTCTGAAACTGCTCGACTAAAGCAACCAGGCTGGCGGGATCCACAATATCGAGAGCCTCGAACTCTTCGTTTAACTCCAACCACTTGTCGTTCTCCCCGGCCCAGTCGGCAATCTCCTCTTCGAACTGATTGCTCAGTCTCTCCTCTTCTTCTGTTGCGGGGAGGGTAAGAAAATACTCCCACACATCATAGAACTCGCTCCTGGAGTCCTGAAAATCCTGGAGATAGTCTTCCCGTTCCTGGGCATCGAGCTGCTCGGACATAAGCGTCCTTTGAGCAAGCATCATCTCCTCCAGCGTTATATCGGCTTCCAAAAGCGATTCTATACTGGGCAAACGAACCTGTCCTATTTCGTCTATGTGTCCCTGAAGCTGGCGAGAACCGCTCCAGCCGAAAAAACCGACTATAAGGACAATTAACGCTACGATCGAGAAGCCCCCAATCAGCTTAACCCCAATTTTAATATTCTTCACAATGTGTCTCCTGTACAAACTCTGTATAAGCTCAGAAATTTCCACGAAAATGTAAAAATTTATCCAATATACAGGATTATATACAAACCGACTCAACTATGCAAATAAATATTTTTAAAACAGCGTCCCCAGGTTTTATTCCGCGGTTATATCGGCTTTTTGCAGCCTCCTGGAGTTCGTAACCACATTTATGGAGCTAAAGGCCATGGCAATCTCGGCGAGTACGGGGTGGAGCATTCCCAGGACAGCCAGGGGAATCATTACCACATTGTAGAAAAAGGCCCAAAACAGGTTTTGCCGGATCTTTTTAAATGCGACCCTCGAAAGCTTAACCGCCCTCACCACCACGGAGAGTTCTCCCTTTACAAGTACGATGTCTCCAGCCTCTATAGCCACATCGGTACCGGTCCCCAGAGCAATTCCCACATCCGCCTGACTCAGCGCCGGTGCGTCGTTAATCCCGTCGCCCACCATGGCAACGGTAAGGCCGCTCTCCTGCAGCCGCTCTACCTCCCCGGCTTTGTCGCCGGGCATTACATTGGCTATTACCCTGTCTATGCCTACCTCCCGGGCTATTGCCGAGGCTGTACGCTCGTTATCCCCGGTTATCATTGCCGTCTCAAAACCGAGGCTTCCAAGGGTGTCTATTGCCCGGGGGCTGTCCGGTTTCACCTTGTCCGCAACGGCTAACAGCCCGATAACCCTGCCCTCGGAGGCAATCCACACAACCGTTTTCGCATCCTCTTCCAGCGCCTTTTTACGGGATCGAAGTTTCTCTTCGGACCCGCCGAAATCGACGCCCTCCTCCAGCATTAAATCGTCGGTCCCTGCAAGAATCAGGCGGGACTCCACCACCGCTCTAATCCCTCGGCCGCTTATCGCCTCGAAATTCTCCGCCGTTGGAAGGCCGCCTTTACCGCTGCCCCCTGCTGCCGCTTCCTCTGCAGACTCGGCAATAGCTCTGCCTATTGGGTGCTCTGAGCCCTTTTCCGCCGCACCGGCGAGCCTAAGGAGCTCATCCCCGGAGACGTTCTCCACGGGCTCCACATCTGTAACACCGGGTTTACCTTCAGTAATAGTCCCGGTTTTGTCAAAGATTATGGTATTTACATCTTTAAAGGTCTGTATTGCCGCTCCCCTGCGGATAAGGATTCCCCTCTCCGCGCCCTTTCCGCTCGCCACCATCAGTGCAGTGGGAGTGGCCAGGCCAAGGGCACAGGGACAGGCAATTACGAGTACAGCAATACCGGCATAAAGGGCCAAAGCTACCTGCCCCATCTGCGGGTTTACCCACGGAAGAAAACCGGAGGCCCACACAGCAATAGAACCGAAAAACCCCGGAAACACAAGCCACCCCGCTATGGTTAGCAGGGCGGTAACTATTATAAGGGGTACAAAAAAGCCGGTTATTCTGTCCGCCACAGCCTGGATGGGGATCCTGGATCCCTGAGCCTCCTCTACCATTCGTATCACCTGGCTCAGGAAGGTGTCCTTTCCCACCCGTCCGGCTCGAACCCTGAGAACTCCCTGGGCATTGATAGTGGCGCCTATAACTTTTGAGCCCTCTTTCTTTTCGACCGGCATCGATTCTCCGGTAGCGATAGACTCATCCACAGAACTGGTTCCGGAGACTACGATCCCATCGGTAGGTATCTTCTCTCCGGGTCTGACAAGCATTATGTCCCCAATCTGCAGCCGGGAGACCGGGATGCTCACCTCGCTCACTCCGTTCATCCCGCCCTCGACATCCTCTCGTTCGACCACCGCCTCCTTTGCCTCCAGGGTGAGCAGTTTTTTTATGGCCTGGGATGCCCGCCCCTTGGCCTTTGTCTCTATATATCGCCCTGTAAGGTGAAACGCCATAATCATACCCGCAATTCCTGCAAAACTTGCAAAGTCGGGGGCAAGGCCAAAGCGGTGAAGAACCGCCACTACGCCTGTAGAGAGGGAGGCAAGAGTGCCCATTGCAATAAGAACGTCCATATTCGGCCTTAGGTTACGCGCCGACCTCCACGCACTGACAAGGGTTGTTCCCCCTGGACCGAGAAGTACCGCCGCAGCCAGCGCACTCATACCTAGATGAAACACAAGGGGAGAGGGGAACATGTAGCCGAATATCATCTCCGGCAGCATCCAGAGTATTATGGGAATGGTAAGAGCCCAGGCTGTACGCATTTTTCCGGCGGCAAGCCGAATTTTCTTCTCGTCCCTTTCGAGCTCGGATTCCACTTCCACGGCCGGGTGCGCTTCTTCGCCGGGCTCCGTCGCTCCGCTATGCTTTTTCCCTTCATCGGGCTCCGGCGCTCCATCGGGCTCAGTCGCTCCGCCGGCACTCTCCGGGTATTTTTCAGCCGGCTTTTCCGCAACGCCGTATCCCGCGTCGTGAACGGCTTTTCTGAGGGCTTCGAAGTCCACCTGGTTCGGGTCGAATTCCACGAGAGCTTTCTCGGTAGCAATATTTACCGAGGCGTAGTCCACCCCGTGTACCCCTTTTAGCGACCGTTCTACTGCAGAGGCACAGCCGGCGCAGTGCATTCCCTCTATAGACAAGTTTTTCTTTAAGGTAGACATAAAGACCTTCCCCCGGATTCTTGGTACAAAGCATTTGAGAGTGGTTCAAAGCTTGGGTAAAAGTGGCCTACGAGTCGAATTTGACCCGCTTTTTGGGGCCTTTACCCAAGCTTTGAACCACTTATAAAGTATTTACAGGGGAAAGCAATGTCAATAATTATTACTATTTTTATTAGGTATTTTAGAAGGGAAATAACCTTGGGGATGTTTCCCCATCCCCCACAAGCATCTATTCTCTATTTTCTCAGGTAGGACAACTCTTCCGGAAGAACCGTATTATTACCAAATTTATCTTCTCCGTAGCCGTTCTCGGCAAGGAGTTTCAAATCGTTAAGCGCCCTGTTATCCCCCTCAAACACCACAGAGAAATCACAGTTAACGTCTATCTTTGCGATGGAAAGAAAGTGCTTGATACAGCGGCTCGCCAGGTCCGCCATGGTGTCTCCTTCAAGAGGTTCTATGTCCTCGAAGGGCAGATCTATATCGTAGAGCATGAGCTCGTCGTTGTTCATCATCTCTAAAAAGAGCATCTGAAGCTCGCGCCGACGCTGCTCCATATCTTTTGGAACAGCTTTTTGCAATTCCGGTTTACTCAAAAGTACATCCGCAATATAGCGCCGCTTTACCGCGTTTATCTCTTCGTTGGCGCGGAAGAGTTCGAGAGGGGCCCCGGCGTTATACTTTTTATCGTTTAGATACATACTTACCGTACTGCCGTAATGGGCGACAATTTTCGCAATAAGAGTGGAGGGACGTACATGGAAACCCCGGTAATTGGGGATGGAGACGGTTATAGTTTTCTCCTCGGAGTAGCTTTTGATCATGGTCTTACACAGATGATTCGCCGACTCCATATAGACCCGTGCGTAAAAGAAAAGATAATCGAATACTATCGACAGAAGTTCCTCCGTAGAGAGGGGAAAACGGACACGTCTCGAGGTAGCCCTGCTCAATTTGCTCATATGCCGCACGTAGTAGTGAATAAGAGCCGTAGCTATTTCGAGAAGATGATAAATTATGCTTATATGTCCGCGCAGGTAGGAGAGATTGCGGTTTTGACTCTCTATGTCCGATTCAAAAATGTATGTATCGTAGAGGGACTGCAGATTATGAAAGCCGACCTCCACCAGCCGGCACTTCTCTTCGTCGATAATTTCGGGTATAAGCTGTTCGTATTCGCAGCACTCCCGGGGTTTGAGGATCTCCTGCACCTGACGATCTTCCGAAAGGTTGAGAAACTGTGTGGAGAGGTATACCACAGTCTCCCCCACCTTGTGCACATGCCTTACTTTTCTATCCACCGGCAGTTGTACCGAAAGTTCATCCACCTCGCAGCGTTTAAAATCAGTCGGCACCGGCCCATCTATTATTCGGACCTGTTTTGCCTGCTGAGTAATGTTCTTACAGGTAATGAGTACCGCCTTCTTGAGTTTTTTCAGTATTTTTTCTATATCCCGGGTAAAATCCCGCTCTACATCCAGGAGCTTGTAGCGGGTAGACGCGTCGTCTATGTGCAGTAAATTGTAGTTGACGGAGCTGAAGAGTTTTTGAGCTGCAATGGTTTCCCTAAATGTAAACCAGTGACGGTTCTTCTGGGCTCCGTAGCTGTCCACCATCTCTTCCATAGTAGCGGCTTCGGAATACAGCTTCTGAAGAAAATCCCTACAGGGAAACTCTTTTTTCCAGCCGTTGTTGAGGGCAAAAAAACAGAGCCCGAGCATCGGCTCCGCCCTTTTGGCAATAGCCTTCTCTAAGCGGGTAATTTCCTCATCCCGATTTTTGGAGGATTTACTGTCGGTTGTGTTTTTACGGCTCATTGGGCTTCTTCAATTTGTCTCTTCATTCTAGACTATAGGACGGATTACACTTTATATCAATCGAAGTGCTTTCAAAAGTCGAATATTTTTGAAGCACCAAAACAAAATAATTGAAGGGCTCGAGGGTACCTTTTGTTTTTTTCCTACAGTGGATATAATGGAACAACCTCGTATGCCGCTTCGCGGAAACTGAAACGACGAGAACAGCCGGATAACGGAACAGATAAAACACAAGGAATACACAGTGAGTAGGACAGCTCTTTTTCTCGACAGAGACGGAACCATAATAGAAGATACGGGTGCCCTTGGAGACCCCGAGGACATAAGGCTTATTCCCGGTATCATACCCTCCCTGCAGGACCTGCAGGAACACTATCTTCTTTTTGTAGTTACAAACCAGGTATGGATTTCCAGGGGAGTTTTATCTCACAGCCAGGTAGACAGGGTAAACGGAGCCCTTGATTCCCTGCTGCGGAAACATGGAATAGCCGTAAAGGAGTGGTTTGTGTGCCCCCACCAGAAATCCGATATGTGCACCTGCAGAAAACCGTCTCCCCATTTTCTTCTACACGCCGCAGACAAATATAATATTGATCTAAGCCGCTCTTTTATGATAGGAGACCACCCTTCGGATCCCCAAACCGGCGAAGCCGCCGGTGCCTTCGGCCTCTATGTGCTCACCGGCCATGGAATGGAGCACCTCCACAGCCTTTCCGATTACTATCCGGTGTTCCATAACCTCGCGGAGGCGGGGGAGTGGATATTAAAGCACCCCGACCCGAGCACCTATTACGAGGAGGCGACCGCCGCGGGGGGAGAGGCGATACAACGGGGAGAACTGGCGGTGTTTCCCACCGAAACGGTCTACGGGATAGGGGCAGACGCACTTAATCCCGAAGCGGCTGCCCGAATCTTCGAGGCAAAGAAGAGGCCCCTCCACGACCCTCTTATAGTTCATGTCTCCGAACCCGCTCAAATAGCTTCTCTTGTAACGGAGATTCCCGAAAAAGCACGGCTGCTTATAGACGCCTTTTGGCCCGGGCCGCTCACCCTCGTGCTTCCCAAAAGCGCGAAAGTACCCGACCTGGTTACCGCGGGTAAGAATAGCGTAGCCCTCCGCATGCCCTCTCATCCGCTGGCGCTCAAGCTCATCTCGAAGGCGGGAGTACCGGTAGCGGCACCGAGTGCGAATCTCTTCGGAAGGACAAGTCCCACTACAGCAGAACATGTAAGAAATCAGCTCGAGGGAGCCTACACGGTTCTTGTCGACGGGGGTATATGTCGGGTGGGTGTGGAATCTACGGTACTATCGCTTACCGGGGAACCCCCCACCCTCCTGAGGGCGGGAGGCTTGGCGCTCGAGCAGATAGAGGAAGTTATAGGCCCTGTTACCCACTACAAGGGAGGAGATAATTCTGCAGAGAGGCAACAGAGTCCCGGCCTCTTAGCCGACCACTATGCTCCCCTTACTCCCCTCAGGATAGTTGAGGATATGGAGAGATACAGAGATACTCCTTCCGTGGGCAAACTGCTCTTTTCCGGGACGGCGGAGGGGTACGCAGGTCCGGCAATAAGCCTCAGCCCGGAGGGGAATGTGCGGGAAGCGGCGGTAAAACTCTACCACGCCATACAGCAGCTCGACGCATCCGGAGTGGACCTAATAGCAGCCGAGCGGGCTCCCGGAGAGGGACTGGGCAGGGCGATTAATGACAGACTCGAGAAGGCTTCCACTACAAAGGCTTCACCCTCCTGAGGTGCTTTCAAAAATCCCGGCGTTTCAAAAATAGAAGATGTTTGAGATAAGCTCATCCAATGGGTGCAAGGGGAAACTTCCCGAGCACCCTGTTGGCGACTATCCTTCCGCACAGGGCAGCAGAGATAACCCCTCCCGGCCAGAGAGCGTAATGTCCCGCCGCGTAGAGATTGGGCAGAGGGGTTCCTATGCGGTTGAGCCCCGCGAGCCGCCATACCGGCGAGACCTGGTCGTCGTAACACCATCCGCCGCTCGCCCCCTCGGTATTACGGGTAAACCGGTGCAGCGTAAGGGGAGTGCCGACGTCCATAAACTCAATACGCGAGCCGAGGCCGGGTACCAGGTTCTCCGCAAGACCTACGAGTTCCATCCCCACTTTATGCTTGAACTCCCGGTATTCGGCGCTTCGACTGTTAGAATCCCCTCCGTTACGCCAGTAGTTCTGCCAATCGTAGGCGCTAAAGGTCTGCACGGTAAGAGTCGATTTTCCTTCGGGAGCTGCCGGACTCTCTTTTCCAAAATGGTTAAGGGCCACCCACATATTACGGTGCACATCCTCGGGTGAGTTTCTGTCCGGAAATATCACATCGTAATTGGGAAAGTAGAAGGGGTGTTGGGAGTAGTTGAGTGTCCGAGCCAACTCATCATCGCTCATGTCCAATCCGAGATAGACCGAAACCAGCCCTTCGGTAAGCTGGGAACTGTTGAGCCGCTTTACTTTTTTTTGAGGAAAGAACTCCGGCCCCAGTACATTGTTTATCAGTTTTTTATAATCCCCCGCATATACTATCGTATCCGCTTCGTAGTGCTCTCCCTCCGCGGTGGTTACCCCTTTCGCCCTGCACCCAGAGCTGTCGGTGTCTATGGAGCTTACCAGGGTATTTACCTTGAGCTCACCACCGTAACCCTCAAAAGCATCGGCAAGCCGCTTGTGCATTGCCTGCATTCCTCCCCGGGGATACCAATAGTCGTAGGACCAGAGGTGCCAAAAGCCGGCAAAAAAGAGGTAGGGCATCCGGTAGTAGCCCACGTGGGTCAACCAGTTTCGCAGCCCCGGGTGCTCTATTACGCCCAGCTCCTTCTCGCGGCGGCGGAAGGTCGACCACCCCTTGAGACTGGGCAGCCACTTTATCACTTTTGCCAGATCTTTTATGTGTGGATGATTGATAAGGGGAAAGTCCCAGGGATCGTAGTTCTCCCGCAAAAATCTGTCTACTTTTTTTATCTCCTTGAAGAGGGGAGTAATTCCAGGCTCCCCAGGAAAGGCACGCTGAAGCTCCTGCTCTACATGCTCCGGCCCGTCGATAAAAAAGTCGAAATCCCTGGAGACCATCCGGTAGCGCGCTTTTATAAAATCCTCCGGTCTAAAACCGGCGAGTTCCCTGAGAATAGGGAATACAAGACCGAGGCTCTCAAAGGATTGATCCCCACCGTCGAAGTAGAATCCCCTACGGGTAAATCCGGACATATTACCGCCGGTCTGGTGGTTCTGTTCGAGAAGCAGGACTCTCTTTCCCGCCTTTGCACAGTAGCCGGCGGCAACCTGCCCGGCCATGCCCGCTCCAACTATTATTACATCGTATTTTTCCATTTTACCGTCCTATACAAAGCTCCTATACAAAGCCCTGATCCACCATGGCCTGGGCAACTTTAATAAAACCCGCGATGTTTGCGCCATCCACATAATTACCCTTATCGCTGTACTTCTCCGAATAGTCAAGACACGTGTCGTGAATTTTTGTCATTATGCCAAAGAGTTCGTTGTCCACCCTCTCCTTGGTCCAGGGTATACCCGCGCTGTTCTGGGCCATCTCCAAGCCCGAAACAGCAACCCCACCGGCATTGGCCGCTTTGGCCGGTCCGTAGAGTATCCCCTTATCGAGAAAAAGTCTAACCCCCTCTTCCGTTGTGGGCATATTCGCACCCTCCGCGACGAGCTGCACTCCGTTATCTATCAGATTTCGAGCTTCCCTTTTATCTATTTCGTTCTGGGTTGCACAGGGGAACACGCAGTCCGCCTTTATACTCCACTCCGGATGGTATCCCTCGTCCCCGCTTTTTACATAATACTCCGCTTTGGGAAACTCCTCTTTGTACTCGGAGATTCTTCCCCGCCGAAAGTTTTTAAGTTCCTTGATAAAATTCAGTTTCTCACGACCTATACCGTCTCCATCAAAAATTACTCCGTCGGAATCGGACATAGCCACAACCTTTGCACCAAGTTCATTGAGCTTCTCTACGGTAAACTGGGCGACGTTTCCGGAGCCGGAGACTACACAAATTTTCCCCTCGAAGGTCTCGTCCCTGGTCTCGAGCATACGGGCTGCAAAATAGACCAATCCGTAGCCTGTTGCCTCGGGACGAAGGAAGGATCCTCCCCAATGGGTTCCTTTTCCCGTAAGAGAGCCGGTAAACTGATTCTTCAGTTTTTTATACTGACCAAAGAGATACCCTATCTCTCTGCCGCCCACCCCTATATCGCCGGCGGGCACGTCGGTCTTCTCCCCTATATGCCGAAACAGCTCGTTCATAAAGCTCTGGCAGAAGCGCTGTACCTCCAGATCGCTCTTACCCTTGGGGTCGAAGTCCGCCCCCCCCTTTGCTCCCCCGAGGTTAAGACCGGTAAGACTGTTCTTGAAGATCTGCTCGAAGGCGAGAAACTTCATAATACTGAAATTTACCGAGGGGTGATACCGCAGCCCCCCCTTGTAGGGGCCCAGGGCGCTGTTCATCTCAACCCTAAAACCTCGGTTTACATGAAAATTGTTCTCGTCGTCTATCCATGGAACCCTGAATATTATCGTTCTCTCCGGCTCCACTATTCTTTCCAGAACTTTCTCGTGTATAAACGCGGGAAAAGAGTCGAGCACTTTTTCTATTGAATGAAACACCTCCTTTACAGCCTGCTGAAACTCCGGTTCACCAGGATTCCTCTGCACAACCTCCTGCAGGTGTTTTTCCGCACTGAATGCAAGCATATTATTCCCTCCTCCTTCTTTAATAACTGAGCTTCTTTCAAAATTATCATTTTGAAAGAAGCTCAACTTACTGATATTATATACATATATGCAAAAATTTACAGGGACAGCCCGGGCATTCATGCATACTTTTTGTATATATATTCAGAGACAAAGGAATAAAACGGAGGAGGGCAACTTGACCCGCCGGACTCGCTGAAATACAATGTACCTTCATGGGCTGTGTATATTGCACTGAAGCCTTTTCAAGAAACAAAGGTGTGTGAAACACCCGGCGCACAATTTAAAAGGAGGATATCTATGGCAAAAGGATTTACCCTGGCGGTTCTGCCCTGGGTCTATATGGCCAAACACGGCGAAGATGGAAAATGGAGGGGGGATTTTACAGAAAAGCCCCACAAAACCCCCGCAGAAGAGGCTTCCATGGGCGAAGAGGAGAGAGCCCGCCTGCATGAGCAGCGGAACTCATTCCCCGAGCTGCCCTTGGTTAACTACACAACCCAATACGGCATGGGCTGTTTCGAGGGGATGAAGGCTTTCCCCCAGAAAGACGGAAACCTGAAACTGTTCAGGCCCGACCGCAACGGACAGAGAATGCACGACAGCCTCCTGGGCCTTAAAAGCCCGGGTTTTCCCGTGGACATGTTTGTAGAAGCTGCACAGGGGCTTGTAAAACGAAACAAGGATCTCGGGTTTGCACCCTCCTATAAATCCGAATGGGAGAAGGACGACTTCCAGGCAGGGGAATCGATATACATCCGCCCCTTCAGCTACTCCGAACCGGCTATTGGTCTTGGTGTGGCCGAACACCCGTGGGTTGTATTTGTAAGCACCGAAGTGGGAGCCTATTTTAAGCCCGGCAGCCACGCGGCAAAGGTTACCGACAAAGTTCGTGCCTTTAAGGGCGGTACCGGCTGGATTAAGTGCGACGCAAACTACGTGGTTCCTATCCTCGCAAAGAAGGAGGCGGAAGCGGAAGGGTATATGGAGGCGATCTTTCTCGATGCCGAGGAGCGCACATACCTCGAAGAGGGATCCTCTTCCAATATTTTTGTACTGCTCAAAGATAACACTCTTGTAACTCCTGAACTGGGGGACACTATTCTCCCCGGTATTACCAGAGACAGTCTGCTGACTCTTGCCCAGGACATGGGTGTAAAGACAGAAGAGAGGAAAATTACTATAGATGAAGCAATGGAAAATGGAAAGGAGTGCTTTGTAAGCGGCACCGCCGCGGGTCTCTCCTACATTGAGTCGATTACCTATAACGGCAAAACCACCGAGTTTAACAACAGAAAAATGGGAGACCTATCGCAGCAACTCCTCAACACTCTTAAGGGTATACAATACGGTAAGGTGGAAGATACCCACGGCTGGATGTACGGTATCGAATAGGGCACTGTAATTAGTTGAGCAGGTCTTTCTCCATATCCATCGGAATATCCGGGTATATCTGAAGAGAATACTCCTCTTCCTCAGGATAGATAACCGCCCGCTGGTTCAGATAAGCGAGATTGGAGAGACCTGCTCGCTCCAGTGTTTCCGGATCTCTACTTAGAGTATCAAAGTATTCGCTGGAGTCGGAAAACTTCACCATCGCTTCCGAAGAGTATTCGGCCCTGCCGGTTTTTTCACTGAGCCTGTAGAGAGTAACCCCGAGGTTGTTACTGGTTCTCATCAAATTGGATACCAACTCCCTGTGGCTTCTCTGCTCCACTATATCCAGGGGGCGTTCCTGTTCCAGGCGCCTTCTCAGGATCTCATGCAAGTGCTTGTAGTAGCCGTCGGCACTGTGAAAATTTTTGCGGCGGTAGAGGGTATTTGCCGTAGAATAGATTAAGTTGGGATTATTGGAAAAGCTTCCCGCCGCCCGCTGAAACTCCACAAGTGCTTCCCGGAAGTCTCCCCTTTTGTAGTATATATATCCCTTCTTGTATTTTAGATCGGAGGGAGCAAAGGAGTTCGCCTCTGCCTCGTTAAACATGGACAGCGCCTGCTCCAAATCCCCTCCAACGTAGTAATGCAAGTCTCCTATATCTTTATAAAGTCTACCGAATTGCTCTCCCCTCTCGAGTATCCGCCGTTCCAGGGCGTCCTCAAAGGATCTCCTCCCCTCATTGTACGAGGCTCGGGCCCTCAAGTATTCCTCTTCCGCGTACCATCTGTTTCCAAGCCTTCGATGGGTGTCAATCTTCATCGCAAGTCGTTCGGAAGAGAGGGGTTTCATATTCTGAAAATTCTCCAGGGCCGCAAGGAGTGCTCTCTTCTCATCACCATACTCCTCCATCCTGTTAAAATATCGGGAAAGGTGGTAATGGATTTCCGGAAGGAAGGGGGAAGATTCCTTTGCCCTTAAAAGTATGTCCTGTACCCCTTCTATTCTGTCCTTGTCAAGAAGATACCCCCCCAGCTCGGCATACGCCTCCGGGTCAACCTCCAATTCCTGATCCGCCTCAAACCGGTTTTTTAAGATGTCCACCTGGGTAAAATCATCTGTCCTTATAAAGTACTTCAGCATTCTAAAGAGAAGCTCATTCTTGACTCCGTACATATCCATAAGGTCTGCGTACTGGTATCTCGCTTCCTCGTATTTCGAAGAGTCTTCCTTTCCCCATTCCAGGTAGGTGTCTCCCAAAAGGAGAATAGCCTCGTAATCTTCCGGCTCTCTTTCGAGAAAGAGCTTAAGGACACTGGAAGCCTTCTCATAGTTGGCGAGCTTCTCCAGCTCCATCTCCGCAAAATCGAGATATGCCTGCTTTTCATCAGGAAAGTCATAAATGAGTGTCTCGTACTTCTCCTCGGCGAGTATCCACTGCTCCTGTTCTTTGTAGCCTTCGGCGTACCGAAAATACTGCTTCTTCATCTTCCAATGGTCCCGTGCTCTGTTAAAAAGGGTATTTGCCTCCTGATAGTCCCTCTCCTCGAGCTGCTCATACCCCCTATCATAGAGATAATATGCATAAATTGGACGATAAATAAATCTGTAAGAGACAAAGATAATAAGGGCTGCCGCCGCACCGGCAAGGACAAGTTTCGTGACAACCGGCAAAATGGAGTAGCGAAGGATATACCAGAAGCTCTCCTTCTTTTTTTCAAACTCCGCGCCGGTCATTTTGGAATACTGCGCAGGAATTTCCACCCGTTGACCGGTTATTTTGCTAACTAAAGAGGCAATCTCCTTGGGACTTTTTCCATCTGCCAGAGCGCGGGTAAGGGCATCGAGATTCTTCCCCTTGAGTCCTTTCTCCCCAATCAACTCTTCGACCATTATCTTGAGGTTAAGAGGAAGGGTTAAAAGGGTGTTTCTCAGAGCAAAAAAGTCATCATCGGAAAGAGAAAACTCAGCCTCTTCTTCTCCTTCCTCATCGACAGCTTCTATTTCTTCCTCTATTCCCTCTATACCCACATCTTCGAAGGGAGAGCCCTCGGGCACATCTTCGAGAACCCCAAAATCCTGCCCGAGGTCGTCTATGCTAAACTCATCTACTTCAAACTCTTCTTCGCCCTCTTCGGAAAGCTCTATCTCCTCCGGGATGTCGGCCTCCTCTTCCGTCCCTTCTTCAAAAGCCTCCTCTTCCTCACCGGGCAGTTCGAACTCTCCACCAAAATCGTCTTCTGCTTCGTCTTCCGTCTCGTCTTCCGTCTCGCCAAAGTCGAAGTCTTCCTCCGCCTCTCCCTCTGCTTCCGCGCCGAATTCAACATCGGAGAGCTCCTCTTCTTCACCTAGATCTCCAAATTCTGGAAGGCCTTCAAACTCCTCTTCTCCGGCAGGTTCTCCCGCCTCTTCTTCATCAAAGCTAAACTCGTCGGGAAGGGAAAAATCTTCCTCCAGGTCCTGCCCCTCGGCCTCCGCTTCACCGCCTTCTTCCGCCTCTTCTATATCCCCTTCTTCGAAGTCTTCAAGCCCCTCGAAGTC
>JBKHFZ010000050.1:0-15972 GCA_046539925.1 Spirochaetaceae bacterium | reverse complement strand
GTTCTATGCCGTTCATCTCCGGCATCATTAAATCCGAGATAAGTACCCCAATTTCAGCGGTTCCCCCATCTATATATGCAAGAGCTTCCTTTGGAGAGGAGTAGGTAACCAAGTCTACATTTTGCTTTTTGGCCCAAGAATAGAGGACTCTGCTTAAAGCCTTAAGAACGGACTTTTCATCATCGACTATGAGAATGGTTTCTTTACTCATGCATATATAACCCTATCATCGGGTGTGGGATATTGCAAGAAAAAAGAATTACAATTGCGCCAAATAACGGAGGCACTTTTCAATCTGATGTTTTTCTATGTACTCATTTTTTGTATGAGCTTGAGCAATAGATCCGGGCCCCCAGACTAGAGCAGGTATTCCCGCTTCGCTGTATCTGCCCGCTTCTGTACCAAAGGGTGCTGCAATGCCTGAGTCTGAGTGGGATCCCGCCATACGAAGGTAGTATGTATAGGCCCTGTTTTCTCCGGACGGAATAAGGCCGGGGTAGGAGCTCTCCACTTGTGTAGTTACCGAGGGGGGATCGGGGGATAATGCAAAGCGTTCCCTGCAAAAATCTTCGAGCTCTTCGATGTATGTCTCCGCGCTCTCCCAGGGGAGAGTGCGAATCTCCCATACCAGCTCACACTCGCCGGCAACAATATTGCGAGCGCTTCCTCCCTGTATTGTACCCACCGAGAGAGTTGTGCAGGGAGGGTCAAAAAGTGCCGCCCGCGGGTTTTTCTCCCCCCGGTTGTGTATTCTCTCGGCGATGCGTTTTAGTTCTGCAATTATTTCGGCGGCCCCGTAAATTGCGTTTACCCCACGATTCGGCCGGCTCGAATGGGCCTCCCTGCCTTTTACCGTGGTTTTGCAGGCCGCCGATCCTTTGTGCCCTAATACCGGCGCGAGCTCCGTCGGCTCTCCAACAATAACCGCCTCTGGACGGGGGAGGGTGGTGCCGAGGAGGGGAATAAGATCTTTTACCCCTATGCAGCCTGACTCCTCATCGTAGGTACATGCGAAGTGCACCGGCTCGCTCCTTTTTTGCGAAAGCCAATGAGGAACAAGCGAGAGAACACAGGCGAGAAAACCCTTCATGTCGGTGGTTCCCCTTCCGTAGAAACGCTCCCCCTCTTCTGTAAGCTTAAAGGGATCAAAATCCCATTCAAAGGGCACCGCGGGAACCACATCGGTATGGCCGGATAACAGTACTCCTCCGTCTTTCTCCGGACCTATAGTTGCAAAAAGGTTGTACCTCCGGGAAGAGGTGTTCCGTTCTCCTGGAGGTGGAATTTCTCCTTCGAGTATATGAGGTTTTATTCCATAAAATTCGAGGTATCCACCAATAAAATCTATTAACCCGCTATTGTCTGCGCCGCTTGTACAGGAGTAGGAGACCAGTTCGGCCAAAATATCCTTTGCCGTCGGAGATGAGGCTGGAGGTTTTGAAAACTTCGAAGCTTTGCGCATTTTCCGCTCCGGGCTCTATTCGTACTGCCGTTTTTGAAAGCGGACAACCATATATATACGGGTCTTGCCGTCGTGGATATTTTCTATAACGTGTTCCGTATCGGCATGATAGCGGATAAAATCTCCCTCATAGAGGTCGGTGCTGTTATTGTCGGCTGTAACCCGTACGGCGCCCTCGAGAATGGTGAGGAACTCCTCGGTGCGTATGGCGTGGGGGTCGGAGTGAAGGGCCTGTCCCTTCTGGAAAGTAAGGATATACATCTCGAGGTCTTCGGCCATTGAGAGTGGGCTTAGGACGTGTATATGCACCCCCTCCTCATCCGCCTCTAGACGGGTAATCTCATCCTTCCTGTTTACGTGAAAAGTTCTCTGCAGTGTATCCTGACCGGTAAGAAGGGCATTGATATCCACATCAAGACCCTGGGCAATTTTCCACACCATCGCTATAGTGGGATTTACCTGTCCCGATTCGATCTCTGTAAGCATATTCTTGGCAACACCGCACTTCTCGGATAAAACACTAAGGGTAATCCCGTGTTTTTCCCGCAGTTTTTTCAAGTTGCGACCGATATATCCGTGATCTTTCGGCTCCATTGTCTCTTTTCTCCTTTTTGTTGTCTCCTTGACTACCGCTCAAAGCCTGTTTACTATGATGTGACGGACCTAATAATGTTGTCAAGTTTTCATCAATTATACAACGTTTCGCATCGGTTGGAAAACATCTTCAAGCCGGATCGAGGGAACTACAGGATCGGGGAAACTACAGGAAGGAGCTAAAATGCGGAATATTTTGATAACCGGCGGCCTGGGGCAGATAGGCTCGGAACTGGTTGCCGCCTTAAGAGAGCGCTACGGCAATTCACGAGTACTGCTTACAGATATACGCAGCGATGTAAATGCGGATGTAATCGAGAGCGGGCCCTTCGAGATTCTCGACTGCCGAGACGCAAAAGCTCTCAACGCTGTGGTGGCAAAGTACAGCATCGACACCATCTACCATCTCGCGGCACTTCTTTCCGCTACCGCGGAGGCTAATCCGCAGAAGGCGTGGGATATCAATATAAACGGTCTCTACTCCGTGTTGGAGGTGGCCCGTGAACAGGGGTGTTCGGTTTTTACTCCCAGCTCGATAGGAAGTTTCGGCCCCACCACTATAAAAGATTACACTCCCCAGGACTCTCCCCAGCGGCCCAGCAGCATGTACGGAGTAAGTAAAGTAGCGGGGGAGCTGCTCTGCGACTACTATTATCACAGGTTCGAGGTGGATACCAGGGGGGTGCGGTATCCGGGGATTATCTCCAATATAACTCCTCCCGGGGGCGGTACCACCGACTACGCGGTGGATATCTTCTACGGGGCGGTTCGCGACAAACGGTATACCTGCTTTCTCAAGGGAGATACCTATCTCGATATGATGTATATGCCCGATGCACTTAAAGCGGCTATTGATATTATGGAGGCCGACCCCGCGGGGCTTCGCCACAGAAACGCATTTAATGTAACGGCTATGAGCTTTTGCCCGGAGGATCTGGCAGCCTATATCCGTGCGCATATACCGGAGTTCGAGATAAGCTACGATATAGACCCGGTTCGTCAGGCCCTGGCAAATTCCTGGCCCAACTCCCTGGAGGATTATGCCGCCAGGGTGGAATGGGGCTGGGAGCCGGATTACGATTTGGAAAAAATGACGGCGGACATGCTTACCACGTTACAGGATCGCACCATATAGAGCAGCCTATAAAAGGAGGAACGGATGTACGGTAAATTGAAAGGCGAATTGGAGCAAAGCCTGGAGCACCTAAGAGAGGAGGGGCTCTACAAAGAGGAGCGGGTCCTTGTATCTCCCCAGGGAAGTACCATAGGAGTCAAGGACGGCAAGGAGGTGATTAACTTCTGCGCCAACAACTACCTTGGGCTCGCCGATAATCCGGATATTGTAAAGGCCGCCCAGGATGCGATGGAGCGGTGGGGGTACGGTTTCTCCTCGGTCCGGTTTATCTGCGGGACGAGTGGTATTCACAAGGATCTGGAGAAGGAAGTTTCTGCTTTTCTCGGTACCGAAGACACTCTTCTATATGTTGCCTGCTTTGACGCGAACGGCGGAGTATTCGAACCACTGGTTGGAGAGAACGATGCCATTATTTCCGACGAGCTCAACCACGCCTCCATAATCGACGGAGTACGTCTAACCAAGGCAAAGCGTATACGTTATGCCCATTCGGACATGGAGAACCTCGAGGGGGCACTCAAAGAGGCGGAGGGGTCCCCAAGGAAAATCATCTGCACGGACGGAGTGTTCTCCATGGATGGAGATATTGCCAAACTGGACGAAATCTGTGATCTGGCGGACAAGTACGAAGCCCTCGTGATGGTAGACGATTCCCATGCCACCGGCTATATAGGGAGGGGCGGGAGAGGTACCCCAACGTATCATGGGGTGGAAGATCGGGTGGATATTGTTACCACCACCTTCGGCAAGGCTCTGGGTGGAGCCTGCGGAGGGTGTACCTCCGGGCGCCGGGAGATTATTGAGATGCTTCGGCAGAAGTCCAGACCCTACCTCTTTTCCAACACCCTTCCTCCTGCGGTTGCCGGTGGTACAATAAAAGCCCTGGAAATTGTAAAAAACTCACCCCTCTTGCGGGAAAAGGTAATGGAGAATGCCGCCTACTTTAAGCTCAAGCTAAGGGCGGAGGGTTTTGACCTTGTACCGGGGGAGACCGCAATAGTACCGGTTATGCTCTACGACGAGAAGAAGGCCGGCGCGATGGCCGAAGAGCTTCTGGAAGAGGGGATATATGTAATTGCCTTTTCCTATCCCGTGGTGCCTAAGGGAAAGGCGAGGATCCGGGTCCAGCTCTCGGCGGCCCACAGCAGGGACGAGCTCGACAGAGCGGTGGAGGCCTTTAGCAAGGTGGGGAAGAGACTGGGCGTAATAGATTCGTAATAAAGTTAGGAGGGTTAGATGGGAGAGAGGAAAAGAGATACCACCCGGGTTGAGTTTCATACCCTGGCGGAACTGCGCAGCGGTTCACAGAGTATTACAGGTAAAGTGGAGGATCTCAGTCTCAAGGGCATGTTCCTGCGCACTGAGGGCTTCCCTCCAAAATTAGAGGAGGGAGGGGAGGTCTCCATTACCATTAAGTTGAGCGGGACCGGCTCGGATCTTTCCTTTGGTCTCGAGGGGGAGGTTGTACGCCTGAACAAAGAGGGTGTGGGGATAAAGTTTACCGAGATGGAGTTCGATTCGTTTATTCACCTGCGTAATATTGTTACCTACAATTCCGGGGATGAAGAGAAGATTATGGAGGAGTTCCACAGAACCCTGGAGGAGTAGGGGTGCTTCCGAGGGTAGAGCCTGTTACCCTCTATAGTCTTTGGGGTTCCCGAGGCTTGCCGCGCGGGGGTAGAGATCTTCCCTCCCGAAGTTGCCGGACTTGAGTATTACCAGGGGTGCATCCATGGGAAGAGTGTCGGCTTCAGCTGAAAACTCCGGATCGCCGGAAGCAGTGGAGCTCGAGGAGGAGAAGTCCACGGGAAAGCAGTAGGGGACACCGGGGTCTATCGGAAGGCCTGCCTCCAGAGCCTTGAAACCGCACTCCCGGCAGACCGCTCCCGAGGTCTCTCCCCCCGCAACAAGAAGTCTATCTATAGAATAGATATGGACGAGGCGGGCTGCAATCTTGCCGAGATACGTACCTATAAGCTCACCCGTTTCTACCGGACCAAGACCCCTCTTTTGTGCCGCCTCGTTTACCTCCTCCACACTGCCTCCGTTATCCCTTTCCAGAGATACAACAACACTTTTTCCCTCTCTGCAGGGGGCGGCTATTCTCTCTGCGGTGGGCGCTACTATAGAAGAGTCTGCTATGGGTGGTCCTTCTGGGGAAACACCTTCCAGGATATCGAGGGGGTTAACTGTCACCTCGGCAAAGCCGTGGGCCTTCGCGTATTCCCGCTGTCTTTGAGCGGTTGGGGATTCGCTGCCGCTTATTACCACAAGAACGGGAGAGAGCTCCCGCAGCTTCCGGGAAAAATCGAGGGGCGGTAAATCGGAGTAGTAGAGGCGCCCCAGAGAAAGCGAGACACCCGAACCCCCGCTCAGGAAAACCGGCTTTCTCCTCTGCAGAATCTGCCCCTCCTTGGGAGAAGCTTTTATGCCGTTTCCATTAGCCGGTCCTTCCTCCGGAATGTTTCTCCCGACGCAGGCCTCTACCGTCAGGTCGATATCCTCCTGCTCCAGTGCGTCGCACACATGGTACACAGCCCCTTTCGCCTCGAGGTTTTTTCGCTCCTCCGCTACAGCACTCGTTCCGCTGCGGATAGTCTCCAACTTTACCAAGCCTATACCTCTTTGGGTCTGATACCCCAGCCATCGGAGGAGGTTGGAGTCCGTCATCGGGTTGAGAGGATGGGTGGCAAGGGGAGACTCTGAGAGGAGGTGGTCGTGGACAAAGTGGTACCCCTTGTAGGTGGTGCGGCCGTTTACCGGAAGGGCGGGGCACACTATGGTAGAGGAGAATCCCAGGAGATCCTGGGCCGCATCGAGGCTTCTGCCTATATTGCCCTCGGGTGTGGAGTCGAAGGTGGAGCAGTATTTGAGCTGCAGGATGTCAAAACCCCAATCCCCAAGACCCTTTAATACTTTGTAGGTAAGGGTGTAGGCCTCTTCCGGCGCTATCGAGCGGATCCTGGTGCTCAGGACTACCACATCGTATTCCTCGGGACTCTTTTTCGCTCCCCCTTTTCCGGCCCCATTTCGCAGTTCTTCTATCAGGGAGGAGTCGAGAATGAGGAGTGCCCTGGCGCCGAAGGAGGTGAGCATTCCCGCCGCATCGGTGGCTCCGGTATTGTCGTCCGCAGCTATTGCTATTCGCGTATTCATTAAAGGCCTCCTCCCCGGGTATTGTACCAGTTTTGTTTGCAAAAAATCAATTTTTCGTCTACAGTATGTTCGTGAGACGGATAAAAGGGCATGATTTTGATCGCTGCGAGCTGATAATAAACCCCAGTCGTTTTCCCCAGTACGTAAAGCTGCTGCGGAAGGCTCTTAAACATACAAATTTTTCAAAAATAGTAGAGAGCCGGAGCCGAGAGCACTTTATGGAGTGTATTCGAGATTTTCTCGACGGAGAAATGCCCTATCTCCTGGTGTGGGGTGGCGACGGCACCGCACACGATACTATCAATACCATGGTCAAAGAGGCCTCAACGGAAACTCTCGGTAAAAAGGCCGTCGGGTTTATGCGGGGGGGAAGCGGCAACGGAATCCAGGACTCCTACGAGGTTCCTCTTTTCCTCAAGAATCAGCTTATATCCTACGCCGAAAGCATGAGGGAAGATTGGGTAGAGAGTGTAGATCTTTTGTATACAGAAGATGAAAAAGGCGTGGAATACGGACAGCTGCTGGGTGTCGGCTTCGACGTAAGGGTCCTCGAGTTGCGTAACCGACGGGTAAAAGAGCGGGGAATATTTAACGGTATGCCGAAGCCCGGTCTTTTCAATTACATAAGCGCCACGCTGAAGGCTTTTTTTGGGGAACCCCTTGAGAAGGAAGAGTTTAATATCGATCTTATAGACGGCAAGTACTCGTACCACGGTTTCAGGGTAAATGCGGAGTTTCCCTTTACCCACCTGCGACGCACAACATCTATTCCGATGCTGGAGGTAGGCACCCGGCCGTACTACGGGAGTCTCTTCAAGGTCTGTCCAGATGTGGTGTGTAACGACGGGAAGCTTGATCTCTATCTTTTTAACTTACTCGACCGCCCTACAGTTATAAAAAACGTGCTGCTTCTCTGGAGGGGTGAACACGGAAGGATTAATAAAAAACTCATTAAGAAGGGAAAACCGGTTATCGAGCGTTATGAAATTACCGAGTGCATCATATCCTCGGAACGCTCCTTCTTATACCATATAGACGGAGAGCTGCGGGAGGCGCCTAAGCGGGTATCCGGGGAAGCTTATGGAGTGAAGGTAGGAGTGCACCCGAGGGCCATTCGTTTTCTTGTTCCGGGAACCTTCTATCGCAAGTTCCATCCCGATTTTTCTCAATAAGCGAGGGGCGGGAAGGAGGGATGATGAGCACCTTTGGGGTGGAGATTATAAGATACAAAGACGGAAAGGCTGAACACCTGCAGGATCTTGTTATAAAAGAGGAGTGGCTCGACCTCTATGTAAATGGAGAGCTGCTGCTGCAGACACCGCTCTCCGGGGGAGAGGCGGAAGAGCTGATCCACGGCTTTCTGTTTATAGAGGGCTACATCGGCTTCGGAGAAAGGCTGGAGATTGAAAAAGAGTACAGCTCCTTCTCTACCGAAGTGAGAGGAGAGGTAAAGCCTCGTACCATGAAGGAGCTCGTAGACTGCGCCTCCTCTAAGATCGAGTTTGGAGATCCAATAGAACCGCTTGTGAGCGACAGGAGATACAGCGCCGGTAATATTCTGCGCTTGGCAGCGGAGTTCCAGCGCCTCCCCTCGCTCTACCACCGCACCGGCGGGGTGCACATGGCGGCCTTTGCCCGGGAAGAGATTCTCCACTCCGCCGACGACATAAGCCGCCGAAACGCTGTGGATAAGGTGATTGGGAAAGTGTTTCTATCTGCACCTCCGGGAGGGTTTTTTGCGGAGGGCCTTTTATTAAGCTCCGGCCGGATCTCCTCCGATATTGTAGTAAGGATGATTCACGCAGGGGTCCCGCTCATCATCTCCAAGTCGGCCCCTACGGATAAGGCAGTAAGGCTTGCCGACTATTACGGTGTAACCCTGTGCGGTTTTGCGCGGGGAGCCAGGTTTAATGTCTATACTCATTCGTATAGAATAGATTTCGAATAACCCTCGCACGGAAGGAAGGGGAGGATAAGTCTGTGGGACACCATTTTTCAGTGGTAAACGGGCCGAATCTCAATATGCTCGGAGCAAGGGAGCGTGATGTCTATGGGAGCAGCACCCTCGAGGAGATACACGCCGAACTTGTCGCCTTGGCAGAAGAACTGCAGGTGGAGGTGGATTTTTTCCAATCCAACAGCGAAGGTGCGATAATCGATTTTCTACAAGGGTGCCGGGGAAGGAGCGACGGCATTATACTCAACGCGGGGGCATACACCCATTACTCCATAGCCCTGCGCGATGCGATTAGTGCAGCCGAGGTACCCACGGTGGAGCTCCATCTCTCCAATGTATATGCCCGAGAGGAGTTTAGGCACACCTCCGTAATAGCTCCCGTCTGTACAGGGGTAATAAGCGGGTTCGGAAAGACAGGTTATCTCCTTGCCCTTCGTGCTCTCGTCGAAGGCTCTCGTTAAACAATCCGGTTAAATGCTCCTGTCTGCATAGGTCCGCATAGACGTCCGCATAGACGTTTTAAGATTCTCTATACTCCCGCCGCCGTTTATGATACAATTAGTGTGAAGGTATCGCCTTTCTTACCCAAAAATCCAAAAAAAAACAGGAGGCTCCCATTGCCCCGTACAATAATAGATATTCCCTTCGAAACAGCGGAAAAATACCCTGACCGTGTCTCTCACAAGACAAAAACAAAGACAGGTGAGGTTACCCATACCTACCGAGAGTTTGCCGCGGAGATACGGCAGGCGGCGGCGGGACTGTCCGTCTACGGCGTTAAGCCGGAAGATAAAGTCGGCTTTTTTGTCAATAACCGGTACGAATGGTCGGTCCTCGACTTTGCTCAAATTGCCGCCGGAGCGGTAAGTGTCCCGAGGGGTTCGGACACCTCTCCCCTGGAAGTGCAGTTTATCTTCCAACACTCCGATTCCTCCTTCCTTATAGTGGAGGAGGTTAAACAGCTGCACAGTCTGCTCGAGGTCTTTAGCAGGGAGAACTGGAAGGCCTGCACCCGCATCTTTATTGTCGACGAGGCACCTGTCGATGATCTCCCGAAGGGTGTGCGTAAAAAGACGGTGTTTTACAAGGACCTCGTTGAGGCGGGCCGAGAGAAACTGGAAAGGGCTGCTTCGGAGAGGGCCGCCGGGGATATTCGAAAAAGAGCCGCCGGGGATAACACCGAAGGGGGGGATTGGTTCGAGCAGATGCGCGGCAGGATAGGACTCGACGATCTTATGACCATCGTCTACACCTCCGGGACCACCGGCAACCCCAAGGGGGTAATGCTTACCCAGGGCAACTTTATACAGAATGTGGAAGCAAACACTCCACGGCTGGGGATAGACCCGGAGAAGGGGGAGAAGACGGTAGTAATGCTGCCCTCGTGGCATGTCTACGAGCGGACCTTCGAGTACTGCGGTCTCCTTTCGGGAATTCAGATAATCTACTCCGCCGCTAAGCGTTTTGCCGCAGACCTCCAGGAGGAGAAGCCGGAGATAATTATCTCGGTGCCCAGAGTCTGGGAGTCGATTTACCAGAAGCTCATAAAGGCACTGAGCACTATGCCGGCGCCCAAACGTCTGCTCATCTTCTCCTTTATCAAAATTAACCAGGTGTTTCTTCTGGCGAAGAACTACCTTAAGGGGGGATATATCTCTCTTAAAAAGCGCGGCCCCCTCCGAAAAGCCTTGGCCTTTCTCGGCAGCAGCTTCCTCCTCGTGGTGATGTTTCCCGGGCACATATTGGCAACAAAGATGTTTACCCCCTTTAGGGAGAAAGTGGGGGGTAACCTGCGCGGAGCAACCTCCGGGGCCGGCGCGCTTCCCAAATACCTGGACGAGTTGTTTAACTCCCTCGGGATAACAATTCTCAATGCCTACGGGATGACGGAATGCGCACCCGGCATTCTCTCGCGTACCTTCGAGTGCAACACCTTCGGTTCAACGGGACGACCATTTATTAATACGGAGGTTAAAGTTCTTCGTGAGGACGGAAGCCCCGCGGAAGTAGGAGAGAAGGGAGTTCTCTATGTCCGAGGCCCCCAGGTTATGCGGGGGTACTACAAAAACCCCAAGGCCACCGAAGAAATATTGGACAAGGACGGCTGGCTCAATACCGGGGATCTTGCTATCTACTCGGAGAACGGGGAGATTATCATCGCCGGCAGGGCGAAGGATACCATAGTGTTAATGGGCGGGGAGAATGTGGAGCCCGAGCATATAGAAGACAAAATAAAGGAGAGCGCCTATATAGACCACGCGGTACTCCTGGGGCAGGATCGCAAGCAGCTTACCGCTCTTGTGGCGGTAAACCCCGACGAGCTCATGAAGCTCGCCGAAGAGCTCAAGGTTACCGACTACGAGGTGCCGGTGGAGGGGGCAAACTCCATAGAGAACGACAAGATAAACGCTATCCTTATGAGGGAGGTAAACAGCCTCATAAGCAAGGACCAGGGGTTTAAACCCTTCGAGGCGATATCCAAAATAATGCCCGTGCGCAACGATTTTACTATTGGACGCGAGCTCACCCAAACCCTCAAGGTAAAGCGGCAGTACATACAAGAGAAATACAAAAACCTCATAGACAAACTCAACGGGGATATCCGCTCGAGGGGCAAGGGCGGCTCGAAGGAAAAAAAGGATAACTAAAAAGAATCAATAAAAAGTGATGATATGAAACCGCGGCACCGAACTTCAAGTGTTAAAAGCAGGGGTAGAAACACTAACCCCTGCTCTCTGACCGACTTTTACCCAACCTTTGAACCACCTCATATCACTTGCAACATGTGAAATATAGCATAAATAATATGAATAGTGTTATTTTAATGTGAAAAATAAAATAATAAAGTGCAAATAAAAAAGATAAAAAAATATAGACTAAGTATTTGACACAAATAGTAAGTAATGCTACACTACATGAGCAAATAAGAAATATTATCAATTAAATGAGGTTCTTTAAAATTGCTGTTTTATTAGAACCCCGTTGTGAAACACCAAGTCCGAAGAGGAGGGACAGATGTCGGATGAACAAAAAACGATTCTCGATAAAACGATGAATCGGCGTGACTTTTTGAAAATGTCGGGAATGGGTGCCGTTGGAGTTTCGGCTTTATCGTGGCTGCTGCCCGGCTGTACTTCCAACAAGGAAGATGTAGCGGTATTCGAGACAGCCTCGGGTGTACTTATCCACGAGTCACCCCGCTGTACAGGGTGTCTGCTCTGCGAGAACGCGTGTACCGCCGTAAACGACGGCAAGGTAAGCCAGCATCTTGCACGAGTAAAGGTAAGCTCGAGTTATATGTACGGCAAAGACGGAGTAAGAGGCATGTATCAGACCGCGGATGGAGAGATGGGAAACTTCAAACTCCATGCAGAGCTCTGCCGGCAATGCGAGAAGCCCGCCTGTGCACTGGCGTGTCCGGAAAATGCCATATTTGAGCACGAGGAATCGGGAGCACGAGAGGTCGATCCGGAGAAATGTGTCGGATGCGGTACCTGCGAAAGGGCCTGTCCCTGGGGAATACCCACAATAGACAAAGAGACCAACGTGGCCACCAAATGTATACTCTGTCATGGATATACCTCGTGCGTATCTGTGTGTCCGACGGGAGCTCTCCATTTTGTGAGCTGGGATGAGGCGACACGGAAGTATCAGGATCATTTCGAAGCCGATAACGTGTAGATTGAAGAGAGATAAGGAGAATAGATATGGCAACACAAGGCGGATGGGCAGGTAAAATCCTGCGTGTAAACTTGAGTAACGGTAAAATATCGAATGAAGATACCGAAAAATATGCAGACTATATTGGAGGAATGGGGCTCGGATACAAGGTAATGTGGGACGAGGTTCCCGCAGGGACCGAGGCTTATGATCAGGAAAATAAAATTGTATTCGGAGTCGGCCCCCTTACCGGTACCGGTGCAATCTGTTCCGGTCGTACAAATATAACCAGCCTTCTCGCATCCAACCCCTTCCAGGGGGTAACCGACAGCCACATGGGGGGCCACTTTGCAGTGGAGCTCAAATACGCCGGATACGACGGTATTATTATAGAGGGCAAAAGCGACAAACCCGTATGGCTCAGAATCGAAGACGATAAAGTAAGCCTGGAAGACGCCTCCCTCTACTGGGGAGAAGGCACTTTTCATACCATTGCAGGCATTACCTCGATGATGGGAAAGGACTCACAGGTTGCGGCAATTGGTCCGGCCGGAGAGAACCAGGTAAACCTTTCGGTTATACGCACGGGAGCAAGCCACTCGGCGGGAGGCCACGGCGGTGTAATGGGGTCTAAAAACCTCAAGGCGGTCGGCGTCAAGGGAACCGGTTCGGTACAGATAAGCGGAAATAACAGGAACTGGCACAAGCTGAATCAATTTGTCCTCAGTATTATAGGGGCAAATAACCAGCACGTAGTGCCCCGGACTCCCCAGCCCTGGGCGGAGTTCGACCACCCCGCCAGCCGCTGGACGGCAAAAGAGGGGCTCTCCTGGGAAAAGGCGGATTCGCCTATAGAAACCGGTATCTGTACACCCGAGGAGACCAATAAAATAGGCTATCGAACAATGAAGGCGATGCTCGATCTCGGGGCCAACGGACCCAAATACACTGTACGCATGGGCGGATGCGCATCCTGCCCCATTCGGTGTCATTCTCACCTTAATGTTCCCCAGTTGAGCAAGTACGATGTAGATCCAAACGTAGCCAACACGTGCGTCGGTTTTTTCGGACCCGCCGGAGTTATGGGTAACAACTTTAATGTAGAGGGAGAATCCAAGGACGACTCAACAGTAATAGGTCGAGCTCTCGGATCCCATATAGCCGATTATTACGGTGTCTGGTGTAACTATGGGCAGTTAGGAAGAGACCTCAAGTGGACCTACGATAGGGGAATCCTCAAGCGGGTCCTCCCCGCTTCCGAATACAACTCCATCCCCTGGGACAAACTGGAAAATGGAGATCCCTCGTTCTTCCAGGATTTTTACCGGAGAATAGCGATGAAAGAGGGCGAGTTGAGCCGCCTTGGCGAAGGTGCCTACTGGATAGACCAACACTGGAACCTGGGAGAAGAGTACTGGACGGACAAAAACAACAAGCTCTGGACCAAGATCGGCTACCCCGTACACCATGCAAACGAATCCAACGGCCAGGTTGGCGCGCTTATCAGCTGTATGTTCAACAGGGATGCTCAGAACCATACCCACCAGAACTTTCTCGGCAGCGGATTGCCTACGGATTTACAGGACGAAATCGCTGAGGAGATGTGGGGGCAGAGCGGTATTATAGACGAGCCTGCAAACTACACTCCCATGAACCGGGGTAAAGCCAAGTTTGCCAAGTGGAGCCTTATCAGAAACGTGCTCCACGATTCGCTTACCCTCTGCAACTGGATGTGGCCGATGACGGTGAGCCCCCTCAAAGATCGGGATTACCGGGGGGAAACTTCGCTGGAGGCGCAGTACTTTACCATTGCCACCGGCAGGGAGATGAGCGAGGAAGAGCTGGACAAGGCTGCCGAGCGTATTTTTACCCTCCACCGGGCATTGACGGTTAAGCAGATGGGCACCACCAACATGCGGGAGGAGCACGATAAACTTACCGGATGGCAGTTCGATATGGACCCCGACAAGGAGCCCTTTTCCGAAGGAACAATTAAGCTCGATCGAGATGATTTTGAGGAAGCCCTCACCATGCTCTATGAAGAACTCGGATGGGATTCCCAAAGCGGCGCTCCAACACGAAGCGCTCTGGAAAGGCTCGACCTCAAAGATGTTGCCGACGAGCTTGACTCAATGGGGCTTCTTCCGGCATAAGAGAGATTATGGAGACTGAAAATACACCATCTGCTTTAGAGCAGATTCGCAACGCAAGCGCGGCGGGATTCGTGGTACACGAATCCCGCCTTTGCGCTGAACTGACGGAAGAGGAGCTTTCCCAGGTGGAATCTCTTGCCGGGGAGAAGGGGCAGTACTACTTCGACCCAGAGGTCATGTCTCCCCACTACGCGGGGATTATGGCGGCAATGGAGGAGAAGAACTACCCGGAGCTTGCCGCAAAAAAAATTCGGGACGACAGCAAGAAGTATCCTCGAACCACACCGCTTCTGATTTTTTTGGAGGCCCCCTTCTCTTTTGATGAGGAGACCCTGCAGGGAGTTGTTCATACCTTCGATACAGAGGAGCGGTACAGAGACCTGCGCACGTGCAAAGCATCCAACGGAGCGGAACACATCTATTCGACCACCCATCTTTCTCCCGCACAGGCGCAGTACATCTGCGAATGGCACGAGGTGGGAAGAGAGGAGAATCAATGAGTCCTGTGTCTTTTGACACCCACGACAACTGCTGCAAAGACAGCCGCAGCAAAGATGCCTGCACAAAGGAAACCCGCACTGTAGAAGAGTCCCATGTAAGGCTTACTCTCGAGGGGGAGCGGGTTTGCGACTTTTTTTGTACTCCCAGGGAACTTGCCGAGCTGTGTATAGGGCAGCTCTATCTGCGCGGGATAATACACAGTGCCGAGGAGGTTTTTCTCGAGGGCACCCAGACTGAAAGCACCCAGACTGAGCAGCCTAAGGAGATAATTGCACACCTTCTTCCCCACGCAGAAAAAAAGGGCGCAGCGGGTATAGGTAACGAGGGAAAGGGGAGTGCCCCCCTCCCTCCGATAGCGGTTTTGAGGGAAGCGGCTTCCCGGATGTTCTCTTTGGCGGAGATCTACCCTGTCTGCGGGGGTGTACACTGCGCGGCGCTGCTGGAAGAGAGGAATATTGTCGCTTTTAAGGAAGATATAGGGCGGCACAATGCAATGGACAAGGTTATTGGCCAGGCTCTGCAGGAGAAAAGGGATTTTTCTCGGCTCGTCTACTTGACCAGCGGCAGGGTAAATGCAGAAATTATACACAAGGCGGCTCGCGCGGGATTGCACATTGTTGTTTCTCGAAGTATTGTGTCGACAATCGCCCTAAAAACCGCGGTAGAGCAAGGGATCGGGCTGGTGGGAAGAATTGAATGGAAAGAGCCGATTGTATATGAAGAAACATTCCGAAAAAAATAACGAGGCCTACTCCGGGGAAGCCCTTGCCCTAAGAGAGCATTTGCGCGAACTGAGGCGTTTGATTGTTATAGCGGCTATTGCGGTAGCTGTATTCTCAGCGGCGATGTACAACTTTTTCGACCCGGTGGTTGCTTTTCTTTACGCTCCCTTTTCCGGTATTCCGCAAACCATCGAGGGGAGTACTCTCTTTGCACACCATGTCTTCGAGGGTTTTCTCACACGCCTGAAAATAAGCGTGTTTGTGGGTCTTATTTTCTCTTCTCCCATTCTTATATTTCTTATTATACGCTTTATTTTTCCTGCTTTAACAAGGCGGGAACGGCGTATAATGCTCTGGACCCTGGTCTCCAGCGCGGCTTTGATCTTTGGCGGTTTTTACTACGGCTACTACACAATTCTGCCGATAGTAATAGACTTTTTTACCGGTGCCGGGTTTTTTCCGGAAAGCATAGGGATGCTGCTCAGCTACGACCGCAATATTATGTATGTGTTCCGATTTCTCTTTTTGGTTCTTATAGCTTTTCAGCTGCCGGTCTTAATGGTAATATTGATGATGAGTAAGGTGGTAAGTAGAAAGACGCTGTTTAAGGTAAGCCGTTTTGTGGTAATAGG
>JBKHFZ010000049.1:0-16253 GCA_046539925.1 Spirochaetaceae bacterium | reverse complement strand
GGATAAGCTTGCATTTCAGCACTCATTTCTTATCTCTCTTTCTTGTAGTACTGGTTTTCGCCACGTCTGAAGACCCGTTTGTCCCCTTTATGTCCCCTTTTGTATTTACGGAATTAGAGGTCCCCTTTGTCCCCTTTATGTCCCCTTTGTGAGGAAGCACGTAATGGACCCCTCGACCGGTGGTACCGACTTTTGTTAGCAACTTCTTTGATACCAGGTCTTCCAGATCACGAGTGGCTGTCTTCTTGATAGCACCGGTAATACGCTGGTATTCAAGGTTGCCGATACGGCCCTCGGATTTCACATAATCAATACCTTGTCGCTGTCGCTCATTTAGATTAAGCTCAGCGAGCACTTTAGCAGTAAGCCAATCACGCCACAAAGTCACGACAAACTGGGTACCACGTTGCTCGAAATTGGGCATAGGCAGATGCGCATCATTGCAATGCCTTATTACATCCAATGTTCCAGTACCGAGACTCTCAATGTAATGTGCAAGGTAGAGTGGCCGGGCAATCAACGGATTGGTAGGCTCTGACGAATGAGGTTTTTCAAGATCCTCAGGCCTTAGCCCCCGAGGTAGGCAGCCAGGATTCCAAACCTCGATTCGATCAACAAACACCGAAACCTGTACCGCAGCTTTTGACTTGTAGTCACGGTGGGCGGCAGCATTGACAATAATTTCGAGAATCGCTTCCTTCGGTAACTCATACTTTACAGACGCGGCACTGCTGTTATCACGCACACCGACAGATCGAGACAGCTTTGACAACACGAAATCAGACGCACCGTCCACCTGTTCGAATAATGTTCCTTCAAAAACCTGATGAGAGGGAATCGGCTTGGCAATCTCGGTACCGTGATAATGGGCACATTTAATAACCGCAGCGGGAACATATTTCTGGGGGGCCACCCCAAACAACAGTATGGCGGCGTTTGTTACCCCTCTACCATCGGTCAAATACAGGTGAGTGAGCGTTTTTTCTTTTCCCACTGATGCAGGAAGATTCAAATTACGTTCCTTTCGTGCGATCGGTAAAAACCATTCCACTCGCTCTTCAGAAATATCATCCAGATCGGTTCCTATACAGGATGCGGCATCAAACGGCTTTGCTTGAATCGTTCCATGTTCTTCAAGGTATTCGATAAGGCTATCATATAGAACCGATGTCAGATCTGAAACGTTGGAGAAGTATTTATAGATCAGTTGAACTCTCGCTTTGGCAACCAGGGCAGCCACTTTTGAGTGAGGCTTTTTTTTCCCTAGTTTCTTTAAAAAAAGGAGACGGTGTTTGCTCAACTCAGTAGCGCAGTCGAATTCAATTTCCGTCGGAGATAATCCACTCTTGGGATCTTCCCATCCGTATTCAGTGCCCAACAGTGAAACGAAGACAGAGCATTCTTTTACTTTATTCAGATACATCTCGTCAGGACGGCGATCCTTTGCTGGCAAATCTTCAAAGATGAAGATCTCAAAGTGTTTTCCGAGAAGACGATTACCGTGTACAAAATCCCTAATCTCCCGACGCTCATCGGCAAATTCCTTCTGAACGCTGCTTATGAATATCAGTTCCTTCATTGATCGCCTCCCGACGGAGCTACAATCTCTTCCAACAGCCCTTCGCCCTCTTCCTGCAGTGCCAGGAGGTCGGCCTTTATCTCTTCAAGGGAACGCATCTTTGGGGGTTTGTAGAAGTGACGGGTAAAGGAGATCTCGTAGCCGAGTTTCGTGGCAGATTCATCTATCCAGGCGTCGGGTACGTGGGGCAGGACCTCGCGGCGGAAGAACGCCTCAATGCCGCCCTCCTCCAACAACGGAACCTGTTCGCTGTCGCGCAGCTCGCTGTCAGGTTCGTACTCGAGCACCAGTCCGGGATCTCCGTCAGGGTTGGCAAATAAACCATATAGTGGATCGACCTCGGCCTTGCCATGTGTGTGTACCTTCTTTATAACCGGAGACGCGTCCTCCGCCCGCCAACTGACAGCATTAAGTATGATCTTCTGTTCGGCGGCGGACAGTTTTATACCCAGCTTCTTCAATGCATCGCTCACAGCCTCACGGAAAATGTTGTAGTCCCTGTAAAGACCCTCACCGATTTCCTCTTTTAGTGCGCGGGCAGCATCGTAGAGCCTCTTGTCCCGCTTCCAGGAGTCCGCGTTGAGCAGTTTCTTGCGCTTTTTCTCTAGTATGGCAGATTGCTTTGGTGAATCACTATCGACGTCTCCCTCGGATACCTCTTCATCGCGGGCACCCCAATCCCGAAGCATCTGCTCAACCTGCTTACGCACCGACGAAAAGTTCTCGAAGAGTGCATCGCCGAACTCCTCATAGAGGGCGCTGCGGATCTCCTCGTCCCCCGAAGCATAGCGCAGGCTCTGTATAGCCTTACGAGTAAAACGGCTTTTAAGCCTAAGCGGGCGCTCAACTCGTATCTTCCAGTACCCGAAAGCCTCATTTTGGAAGATCTTTGAGTGCTCGGTCTCTTCGAAGACCATGAACATATTACAAATCTGCTTGATCTGCTGGTCGGAGAGCTCACAGTTCTTCGCCCCCATGTTTTTGCGCAGCGGTTGGAAGATCTGGGTGGCATCGATAAGCTGCACCTTGCCCTTGCGCTCATCGGGCTTGGCGTTGGTCAGCACCCAGATGTAGGTAGCGATACCGGTATTGTAGAACATATTCAGGGGCAGCGCGATAATCGCCTCCAACCAGTCGTTCTCAATAATCCAGCGACGGATGTTGGACTCCCCTGAACCGGCATCGCCGGTAAACAGAGACGAACCGTTGTGCACCTGGGCAATCCGGCTTCCTAAAGGGCTGCGCTCGGTAGGTTCGACCATCTTGGTAAGCTTGTTCACGAGAAACAGAAGCTGGCCATCGCTCGAACGGGTGATAAGGGACAGTTCATCGCCGTCGTGCTGCACCATAAAGCGATGGTCGGACATATCCTTCTTGCCGCCCATACGGTCGAGATCGGTTTTCCAGCTCTTGCCGTACGGCGGATTGGAAAGCATAAAGTCGAACTCGCCGGCAGGGAACGCATCGCGGGAGAGTGTTGAGCCGAATTTCATGTTATCCGCCCCTTGTCCCTCGCCCTTGAGCAGCAGGTCTGCTTTGCTGATGGCGTAGGTCTCGGGATTGACCTCCTGTCCAAACAGATGGATGGACACGTCCTTGCCCCGGCTATTGGCCAACTCGCGGAGGGTATCCTCGGCCACCGTCAGCATACCGCCGGTACCGCAAGCCCCGTCGTAGACGCGATAGGTAGCAGACTGGATGTCATCAGCAATCGGCCAGAAGATCAGGTTCGCCATAAGCCTTACGACATCGCGGGGAGTAAAGTGCTCCCCCGCCTCCTCGTTGTTCTCTTCGTTGAAGCGGCGAATCAACTCCTCAAAGATAGTACCCATGGCGTGGTTATCCAGGCCCGGAAGGCGGACGTTTCCCTCCGCATCGCGGACCGGATGCGGACTCAGATTGATGTCCGGATTAAGAAACTTCTCAATAAGCGGACCGAGCGCGTCGGCCTCGATGAGTGTGGGAATCTGATTACGGAACTTAAACTTGTCGAGAATCTCCTGCACATTCGGGCTAAAACCGTCAAGGTAGGCCTCAAAATCTGCTTTGAGCTGCTGCTGCTTTGCACGGGCCTGTAAATCTCGAAGGGTAAACAGAGAATTATTATAGAAGGCGTAGTTGGCATCCGCTCCGGCAGCCTTCGACAAAGCCCCGACCTTGTTGGCAACACCCGCCTGGTCTAACTGCTCGTTCATTTTGAGCACCTCCTGCTTGGTAGACTCCAGGCAGACGTCTAAACGTCGTATAACCGTCATCGGCAGGATCACATCTCGGTATTTGCCACGGGTGAAGACGTCGCGTAAAACATCATCCGCAACGCCCCAGATAAAGTTGGCTATCCAGTTGAGTTGCCCATTTTCCATATTCACCCTCTTTTTTCTATGCTTTCTTCAGATATTAGCAGAATATAGACTAAAACGAAAGTCTCATTTGCAGCTTTCCCGTCCCCACTAATCGATGGAGGGAGAAAATATTTTTCCCCACGCAGTGCGCGAGGGGGCGCAGCGGAAACCCTGCAGCCGCCGCAGCGGCCGACCGGCGAACGGAAGTGAGCCGGCAGGAGGCCGCGAAAAGCGGCGGCGAAGCGTTGCAGCGGAGCACCCGGTCCCGAAGACTCGCCGCAAGGCGCTCTTCGGGACGCGCCCGGAGTTGCAAAAACTTGCCGGCGGGATTTGGGTAAACAGGGGATACACTGGATTGGAAGGTTTTAGAATCGGGCTGGGCTTGGCTGTCGCTGCGCTCCACCCTGCGCCTATCGTGTTTTCTCGGCAAGAGGAAAAACACTTAGGTACCCCGGCAAGCAAAAAGAGCAACCCACCTCACGGTGACCTGCTCTTTTTTTCGGGCTGGGCGGACTCGAACCGCCGACATCTTGATCCCGAACCAAGCGCGCTAGCCACTGCGCTACAGCCCGAATATGTTTCTGCGCGGCAATCTGTTGAAAAGTGTGAAGTGAGAAACCGGCCGCGTTGCAGAAACAAAACACGGGAGTGACGGGGATTGAACCCGCGATCTCCGGCTTGACAGGCCGGCGCGATAACCATCTTCGCTACACCCCCGAGATACGGAGGCTACTATACTTAAAATTGCCCTATCGTGTCAACCGACCACAGAAAAATTCCGCTGCAGAGAAGGCCCCCTCTCATAATTGACACTTACCCCCGGGCATGCTATTTTTTGTCAATATACTTTATAATACCGTATAAAATTCCAAAAACAAAGGAATCTACATGCCTTCAAGAAAAGAACAACGGATAAAAGATAAACTCGAGAAGCAGAAGCGCGCATCCGAGATGACTACGGCGGACAGAAAAAAGCAGCGCCATCCCCTGCTGTGGGTCTTGAGTATTGTGGTTTTGGTTATTATAGCGGTGGCCTTTCTCGGCGGGCCTCTGCTTGGTACACTTCGCCCTACGGGCAGGCTTATTTTCGGTTACTACGATGGAGAGCCTATCGAATACAAGCCGGACAGCTACTTCTCCAGGCAAAGAGATATGTACGCCGAGCAAATTCAGCAGATGCAGGACAGCAGCGCCGAGAACGTGCAGTGGCAGGCCTTCCAGGTGTGGAAGGGAGCCTACGACCAGACGGTAGTACACACCGCTATCCTCCAGCAGGCGGAAAAAAGCGGCCTTCACATCTCCGAAGACAGGATCGATAAAGCGCTTACCCGCTCCGGTCCCTATGTGCAGGACGGTAAGTTCAACCCGGAACTCTACAGGAATACCTCCGACTCCGACAAACAGACACACAGGGAAATCTTCAGGGAAAACCTTATCCATGAACAGTGGATGGACGACTACTCCTCTATTCTCCGACCCTCCCACCAAGAGGATTTTTTCCGCAATATGGCATCGCCGGAGCGCAAGTTTCAATATATATACTACGACATCAATGACTACCCGGCTTCCGAGGTGGAAAACTTTGCCCGGCAACACTCCGAACTCTTCCGTACTATCCGGGTAAGCCGCATTTCCCTAAAAACAGACGAAACGGAGGCTAACGAGATACTCTCTCAACTGGAGGAATCCCCGGAGCGATTTGAAGAGTTGGCAAGAAACCACTCTACCGACTCTTATGCCGACAGCGGCGGAGATATGGGGTGGAAGCGATACAACGATATTGTAGGCAGTCTGGAAGACGAGGAGGCGGCGGAGACCGTCTTTTCCCTCGAAGAGGGGGAAACTACCGGCCTGTTAAAAACCTCCTCCGGTTGGAGCATCTACAGATGTGACGAGGAAGCCCGAGAGGCGGACCTCTCCGACGAGGATACTGTATCCGAGATAAGGTCCTACATTATAGATAACGAACGGGGGACCGTGGAGGACTACTTTTTGCAGCAGGCGGCAACGGTCGCGGAAGATGCCTCGGAGACAGGTTTTGCCGAAGCGGTTCGTGGGAACGACAAGGAGTATTGGGAGACCGGCTTTTTCCCCATTAACTACGGCGGTACTCAACTTTTCAAGACAATAGAAGAGAACGACGAAGAGGGTGTGCTTAAGGGGGCTTCGCAAAACGAGCGGGTATTAAAGAAGCTGTTCTCCGCGCCGGAGGGCGGAACTACCGAACCCTTTGTACTCGGCAGTTCTATTGTAGCGGCCCACGTAGTAGAGGAGAGAGAGGCTCCGGAAGATGCCGAAAACAGAGTGGGCAATTACTATAACCAGATCTTGAGCAGGTTCCTGCAGAACGAAGCGAGAAACCTGTTCCTTAACTCCGACAAGCTGGAAGACAATTTTATGGAAGTTTTTTCTAGAAACTTTATGAACTCCTAGTTGCGGGGAGTAGTATATGCCTGTGGATGACCTGCCCCGGGTGGTTAAAAGCCCCGGGGGAAGGTCCGTAATCTATGGGACAAAGCATCTCTACAATCCTTCCGCACCTGTTGTACGGGCACGGGCACGGGCGGGCGGCGCGGCAACAGCCGAATCGACTTTTTACATCCTGGCTTCTCCCCTGCTCTGGCATGGGGTAGAAGAGCTGCTTTTATCCTTGCCAGCCTCCTCTCATATAGCTGCGGTGGAGTTGGACGGGAATCTGCAAAGGATATCCCTGGAGGAGCTCCCGCTACCTCAGTTAGAATCGAATTCCCGTCTTCATATTTTACGGGGTGAAAATACCGAAAACAGTGTGCGATCGAAATTACTTACCCTCCTCTATAATTTGGGTATTGAGAAATTCCGCAGAGCGGTTCTGATACATCTTAACGGCGGATACCGGCTCAATGCCCGGGGTTACACCCGTATACAGCAGTTCCTGGAAGAGGAGATTCGCTCCTTCTGGAAGAATAAGATGACCTTAATCCACATGGCCCCCCTCTGGATAAAGAATATTTTTTACAATACCGCCCTCTACCACCGGCATATCCATGGTACCGCGCCTCCAGCGGATACACCGGTACTTGTAGTCGGCGCCGGACCTTCCGCGGAGAAGATAGTGCCTCTGCTGCGCCGGGAGGAGCTGCGGTCACGAATTACTATAATTGCCGTGGATACGGCCCTGGCACCGTTGATGGAGACGGGGGTACAGCCCGACGCGGTGGTTATACAGGAGGGGCAGTTCTACAATGTCTACGATTTTATTCCCCTGCCGGCAGTCGATGCAGGAAAAGACGAGGCAGAAGGAAACAAGGCAGGGGCAGACGATGCAGGGGCAGACGAGGCAGGAAGCGCATCTGCTCCTTTCTACTGGATGGACCTTATTAGCGCACATATAATTCCCAGGCTGCGGAAGGAGCCCGAAAAACTGCTGGAAGGCTCTCTCGGGTTTTTTATTACCGAGTTTTTCCCTACCCGCCTCTTTGGAAGGCTTGCCAAGCACTCTCTCCTTCCTCCTGCAGTTGCGCCCCTAGGGTCGGTGGGAAGTACCGCTGTAGAACTCGCCCTGCGCCGGTTTTCCGGCCCGATATATGTGTGCGGATTGGATTTTTCCTTATACTACGGGAAAAGCCACATGCGCGGCGCTACCCTCACTTTAAGGGAGCTGCTTATTTCCGGACGTTTACACCCCGCGGGATCATCCCCCGTTCTCTTTCCCGCAAAATCAGTCTACTCCTCAGGCTCATCCGCCCGGCCCGGAGGGCCGAAAAAAATAACAACCGGCACTCTTCTCACATATAGCGAAACTTTCCGAAACCGCTTCTCCTCCTCCAAGCGTCTTTTTGCCATTGCCCCTTCCGAAGCGGATTCCACAACCTCCTTCGGCGCCGATCTCGGTATTCCGACTATCTCCATAGATGATTTTTGGAGGCATCTCCTTGGCCCGGAGCGCCGCACCGGGCACTCGAGAAATCACTCCGCCCCCCGCTCGGCTTATTCCCCTGAATCCGGTGGGCAGTTATGCTCAGAGCATATCGAGGACACCCGAGAGAGGGCTCGGGCATTTCTAAAAGAGGAGATAAATCTGCTTCGCCGCTTGTACGCTGAGGGGGTAAGACGGCTCTCGGGAGAACCGGCAAATACAGCAGCGGCGAAGGATGCACAATTGAAGGATGTACCGGCGAAGGATGCACAATCGGGCGCTGAGGGATCTCATACCCAGGAATCGCCCAAGAGAGAAGCATTGTCCCTCGAAGAGATGGTGAAGGAAGCGGACTACCTGCTCCACCACTTTCCCGATACCGGTTACGGTATTCCCGAGCCCCTCACTCCAGGCATGATAAAACGACTGCTCGTCTCCACCGGGCACTACCTCAAAATAATCAAGAGGGCCCTTACCCTGCTGGAAGTTACTCCTGATCGCTCTTGAGGACAGCCACAAAGGCGGACTGAGGCAGCTCTACGCTTCCTACCATCTTCATCTTTTTCTTGCCCTCCTTCTGCTTTTCCAGGAGCTTACGCTTTCTCGTGATATCTCCGCCGTAACACTTGGCGGTTACATCCTTTCTCAGGGCGGATATAGTCTCCCGGGCAATAATGGTGTTGCCGATAGCCCCCTGCAGCGGTATTTTGAACTGCTGCTTGGGGATCTCATCTTTTAACTTTTTACACACCCCCCGCCCTCTGCTCTGGGCCTTCTCGCGGTGCACCAGCTGGGCAAGGGCATCGACTACCTCACCGTTTACCATTATATCGAGTTTTACAAGATCCGAGGGTTTGTACTCCCCTATATCATAATCGAAGGAGGCGTATCCGCGGCTTACCGACTTGAGTTTGTCGTAAAAGTCGAAGAGCACCTCAGAGAGGGGCATATCGTAGATAAGCTCCACCCGCTTTTCGTCAAGATAGTTCATACCTATCTGTACGCCCCGTTTCTCCATGCAGATGTTCATCAAATTACCCAAGAACTCGGAAGGAGTAATTATGGAGGCTTTTATATAGGGCTCTTCGGTATGCTCGATGTATGTCGGCTCCGGCCAGTCTGCGGGGTTATCTATCTCTTTTATCTCCCCGGTGGTAAGGTAGACCCTAAAGCGAACCGAGGGAGCGGTAAAAACAATAGACAGATTAAACTCGCGCTCGAGTCTCTCCTGAACCACTTCCAGATGCAGAAGGCCGAGAAAACCGCATCTAAAACCGAAGCCGAGAGCGGCGGATGAGTCTTTTTCGTAGACCAGAGAGGCGTCGTTAAGCCTGAGCCGGTCTATTGCCGCGTGGAGTTCCTCGTAGTCGTTGGTATCCAGGGGATATATAGAGGAGAACACCACCGGTTTGATCTCCTTAAAACCCTTGAGAGGCTCTTTGCAGGGGATCGCGTTGTTGGTAATAGTGTCTCCCACCCGGACATCGGTTATGTTTCTAATACCGGCAATAAGATAGCCTACCTGTCCTGCGGTAAGGGTCTCCGATTTTTCCCGTCCCACCCGGAATATTCCCGCCTCCTCCACGGTGTAGGTGGAATCGTTCCACCAGAGACGTATAGTATCGCCGCTCTTTACACTCCCCTCGAAAACTCTAATATGGACAATTACTCCGCGGTATGGATCGTACTGACTGTCAAATATAAGCGCTTTAAGGGGCTCGGTCTCCGAACCCTTCGGTCCCGGAATAAGGTGAATAAGCTGTTCGAGCAAATCGTCTATTCCCTGGCCGTTTTTGGCCGAGACAAGCACCGCCGTTTCCGGGTCCAAGCCCAAATCGTGGTCTATCTGCTTCTTTACCGTCTCCACATCCGCACTGGGCAGATCGATTTTATTTATTACCGGAAGAACCTCCAGATCGTGCTCTATAGCCAAATAGAGGTTGGCAAAGGTTTGCGCTTCCACCCCCTGGGCTGCATCTATAAGCAGCAGGGCTCCCTCGCAGGAGGAAATTGCCCGGGATACTTCGTAGGAGAAATCCACATGTCCCGGAGTGTCTACCATATTAAGCTCGTAGAGATCTCCGTCGTCGGAGAGGTATGGCATTGTAATTGCCTGAGACTTTATGGTAATTCCCCGCTCCCGTTCGATATCCATACTGTCCAGATACTGATCCTGGAAATTTCTCTCTTCTATTATTTTGGCTTTTTCTATAAATCTGTCTGCCAGGGTAGACTTGCCGTGGTCTATGTGAGCAATTATACAGAAGTTGCGCATGAATTCTTTTTGTACACTCATTACCGGGTACTATAGCGTAAAAGAGGCGTTGGAGTCCAGCAGGGACCTGATTTTGTGTATAAAGGCAAGAGGTTCAAAGGGTTTGGCTATAAAATCTCTTATTTTTTCAGGTATTCTGTCCGGCTCGCCGTCTAAGCCGAACTGAGGGTAACCGGACATAAAGAGTATTTTTATCTCCGGAAATGTAAAGAGCAATTTTTCGGAAAGATTCAGACCGTTCATATGGGGCATTACCATATCGGTAATTAATAGGTCCAAGGGATGTTCCAACTCTTCACACAGGGCAAGAGCTTTTTGGGGATCCTCGGCGGTATAAACGGTATATCCGTAGCTCTCGAGAATATGCCTGGTAAGCCTTCTTACTCCATCCTCGTCTTCTACTACGAGAACCCTTTCGTCTCCCTTGAGCTTCTCTTTTTTTATGCTTTCGCCGGTTGAGTATTCCGAGGATTCCCCAGAGACGGGTAAATAGACGGTAAAAGTCGTACCTTTACCGGGTTTCGTATCGAGAGTAACATACCCATCGCTCTGTTTTATTATTCCGTAGACTGTTGACAGGCCGAGGCCGGTGCCTTTCTCCTCAGGTTTTGTAGTAAAGAAGGGTTCGAATACATGGCCAATAGTCTTTTCGTCTATCCCGGTGCCGTTGTCCCTCACACTAAGGAGTACATACTCGCCCTGGGGAATCACCCCCATTTTCGAATTTACCGGCTTGTGTACCTGTTTTCTGTCGGTTGCAATAGTTATTGTACCGCCCTTGGGCATGGCGTCTCTGGCATTTACCACAAGGTTAATAAGAACCTGTTCCATCTGTCCCGGATCGACCCATACAAGATCTTCAGAGGAGGTAAGGGAGAGTCTCATGTCGATATTATCGTCGATAAGCCGGCTGATCATCTTTTCTATGTTTTTTACCAGCTTATTGATATTGATGCTTTTCGGTTTGAGAACCTGCCTGCGGCTAAAAGCGAGAAGCTGTCGTGTGAGGGCAGACGCCCTTTTTGCTGCTTCTTCTATACCGCCTATATCCGTTGTGCTCGGCGTTTCTTTACGGGAGAGTTTCTCCCTCATCATGGTACTGTAGCCAAGGATAATTGTGAGAATATTATTAAAATCGTGGGCTACACCCCCGGCTAACCGGCCTATGGCTTCGAGTTTTTGAGACTGTCGCAACTGTGTCTCCAGTTCCCTCCGCTTGGAAATATCGACTAAATACCCTTTTATCTCTTTTAGCCCGCCCTCTTTGTCAAAACTTCCTACAATATTTGCAAGCAGTATTACGGGACTACCGTCTTTTCGTATGAGCTCGAGCTCCTTAAGAACCAGCTTCTTTTTGGACTTCAACTCCTCCCACAACTCCTCTTCTATGCCGTTGTTCGGTATGAGCTCGAAGAGGGTGTCCCTCTCCGCTTCCTCCCTGCTTTTGTATCCGAATATCTCGGCAAAAGCATCGTTGCAGGCTATAAAGTTTCCATGGGAATCGCAGACAAAGTCGCCGGACAAATCGTCCAGGAAAAAACTCCGGTATCTCTCCTCGCTCCTGTAGAGTTTTTCTTCCAGAGTGTGGCGATACAGAGCCATCTCTATGGTGGTTCTCAGTTCGCGCTCTTCAAAGGGTTTTATAATGTAACCGAAGGGCTGTACATCCTTCGCCCTCTCTAGGGTTTTCTCGTCGGCATACGCGGTAAGCAGAACAATCGGCACGAGTCGGTGTTTTTTTATAATCTCGGCAGTTTCAAAGCCGTCGAGTTTACCCTGCAGCCTTATATCCATCAAGATAAGGTCCGGTTCTTCCTGGAGAAACGCCTCTACCGCCTCCTCCCCTGTAGGATGAATTCCGGTTATTTCGTACCCGAATTTTACCAGGTGTCTCTGGATATCGAGGGCTACAACTCCCTCGTCCTCGACAATCATTATGTGTACATCGGTCTTACTCATCGTTTTTACTCATTGCATCTACTCATCGCCATAAAAGCCGAGTTTCTTGAGTTCTTCTTCCAGGGTCTCTTTTTCCACCGGCTTAACCAGATAAGAGTCGGCGCTTCCCTCGCTAAATGCCCTTACCACATTTTTCGGATCGCTCAAGGCGGTCGTCATTATTACTTTTATAAAATCGGCAGGCCTTATTCCTCTTTTCTTCTCCTCCAGACGGATGTTTCGTAAAATCTCCTGGCCATCCATCGAAGGAAGCATAATATCGAGTATAACGAGATGGTAGGGCTCTCCAGCCTCCAAAGCATTGAGGTACATTTCCAGAGCCTCTTTACCGTCTTCTACGGAATAACAGCTTCCGTAATCCCTCAAGTAACGCTCCATGAGGATTCTCCCGGCTTTGTCGTCTTCTACAATTAAAATTTTCATAATTATGCAGCCTACTCTTCCATTGTAAGGGAGGTCTTACTCTCTTTCAAACAATTTAGAGATTTTTCTACCGCCGCTTTTTCCCCTTTTCGTACCGCCAGGACTACCTTAAAGAGCAGGGCTTTTAATTTCTCACATCCGCGTTGTTCCAATTCCGTTTTCAGCTGCAGTGCAGTCTCTTCGATCTCCCCTATGTTATCATCTTCCAGAAGCTTGTATCCGGTATCTAAAAAGGAACCGATCATCTCGTACACCGCCCTCCCGCTTGCTGCAGTATGGGAGGCGCCTCCTCGTGGAGCTTCGGATCCCGCTTCCTCTTTTTTTTCTGCAGATACATCATCGATTGTAATGCACATATAGTTCCCCTTCGAAACCTCAGTCTCAAAAGCCTCTTTTAATAAAGTAAAGAGCTTCTTTCTTCCGCCGGGAAAGGGAAGTATACGCGAATTTCCAGACACGACGGATTTACCCCTCTCTAGGGGAGCATTAACAACAATTTTTTCTTTTGGAACGCCCTCCTCTAAAAGACGCTCTTTAAGTACTTCTCTGAAATTGTTCTTCCCAAATACACACCACACATCGTCGGTTCGCCCCTCGATAGCGGGAAGGCTCTGAATATACACCTCTCCGTTCCATTCCTCTATCTGTTCTCTTCTTGCCTTTTCTACCCAGGAATTTTCGCAGACAAGCCTTACCCTCGTACCGGAGGGCAAAGAGAGGGGAGGCCTCATATATTCCCTGTCTATCTTCATTGGAACCGTAAGGGTAAACGAGGAGCCCATTTCTTCCTCGGTCTCTAAAGAGATTTTACCACCCATCAGGTCGGTCAGGTTCTTAACAATCGAAAGGCCAAGGCCGGTTCCACCATGAACCATGGTAAGAGAGTTATCGACTTTATAAAAAAGCGAAAAGATCTCCTCTTTCTCTTTTTCCGGGATGCCTATACCCGTGTCGGAAACGGTAATTTCCAGCTCTACCCTTCCTTTTCTGTTGTTACTCCTCGTTGCAGCTTCTACCGCAACGTAGCCGGAGGGAGTAAATTTGGCAGCGTTTTGCACCAGGTTTCTCACCACCTGTCTAAGCCGAGATTCATCTCCCCTTAAAGAGAAGACGCTCTTCTCGTCCAGAGCAAAGTAGAGTTCGAGCTCCTCACCAGCTTCCGTGCTCCACACGCGGTAGAGTTCCTCCTCCATAAGCTCGTCCAGTTGAAACGGCTGCTCCTCGAGTACGAGTTTCCCAGCCTCCATTTTGGAAAAATCGAGCAAGGAATTAATGAGGTAGAGCAAATGGTCTCCAGAATCCTTTGCCATTTTGAGATATTCCTGGAGTTCGTCTTTGTCCTCCGTCTCCATAGCTATTTTGGTCATTCCCAAAATGCTGTTTAGAGGAGTACGCAGTTCATGGCTTATATTTGCCAAAAATTCACTTCTTGCCCTGTATCCTTCTTCCGCCGCCTCTTTGGCTTCCCGCAACTCCTGTTCCGCCCGGTGTTTATACATAGCCATCTCTATAGCGGAATGAATTTCCCGCTCCTGAAAAGGTTTTAGAATGTATCCAAAGGGCTCCGTTACCTTTGCGCGGTCCAAAGTAGATTCGTCTGAATAGGCGGTTATATAGATAACCGGGATGTCGTATTCTCTTCGTATCTGCTCGGCCGCTGTTATACCGTCTATCTCTCCTTTAAGATGAATATCCATCAATACGAGATCCGGACTTTTCTCCCTGGAAAAGAGAACAGCGTCTTCTCCGCTTAAAGTGTGTCCGAGCACATAATACCCAAGAGACTTTAATCTTCTCGCTATGTCTATTGCGACGATACTCTCGTCTTCCACTATCAAAATTTTTACCTTCGACATTTAAAATCTCCGTACATACACTTTTTCCTCTTTGTTCAGCTCTGGGAAAGCTCCCATTCTACAGCTCTTTGCATTAGTTCGGTCCCGCTGTCGAGACCCAATTTTGTTTTTATATGGGATTTATACGTTTCTATAGTTTTGACACTTAGATTCAACTGTTCTGCAATTTTGCTTGTCTGAACACCCTTTCCTATCAGCTGAAACACCTCAAACTCTCTATCGCTTAACACATCGACGGCGTTGCCGTCTTTTATACCGCCGTCTGCATAATGTTCAATTATTCTGCTGCGCATGTTCGGGCTCAAGTAGATGTTTCCCTCTATAACGCTCCGTATTGCGGTCATAACGTTTTTTGTCGCTTCGCTTTTCATAATATAGCCCTTAGCCCCGGCCCTTAGCGCTCTCTCGGCATACACATTTTCGTCGTGCAGAGAGATAACGAGGATTTTTAAATCTTTATGAGAGACCGCAAGGTTCTTTATAAGCTCAAGGCCGTTACTGTCCTTTAACGAGAGATCGATAAGAGCAATATCCGGTTTTAGTTCTTCAATTACCCTTAGCGCAGAAGACGAGTCCTCCGCTTCTCCCACCGTCTCCAGGTCGAATTCGCGGTTGATAAGCTGCGCGTATCCCTGTCTCACAATTGGGTGATCGTCTATTATTACAACTCGTTTTTTTTTCATTCTTTAACTCATTTTAGGCACTCTGCAGGTTACAGTACTTCCCGACTTCTCGTCCCCGATAACGGAAAGCCTTCCGTTTATCATATGAGACCGAAACTCCATAATTTTTAGCCCCAAGCCGTTCGAATCCCGCCGTATCTGACCATTACCGTTATCCTGTATTTTAAGAATATATTCCGATTCGTTTTCGGTTAAGCGGATTTGAACAAAATCTCCGCTGCTGTGTCTGTTTGCATTGGTAAGGGCCTCCTGGGCAATATGATAGAGCTGGGCTGCGGTTACCTCATCTTTTATATCCTCCACAAGTTCTGTTTTGCAGTAGGTCTTTGTCTTGAATATATTCTCGACATAAGAGGCGAGCTCTTTGAGAGCAACCGAAAGGCCCTGATTCTGCAGAGTAACGGTAAGCAGGTTTTTGGCCAGGTTCCTCGTCTGTTCAATAGACTGGTTAACCAGCTCCGTTATTCCGCTTATAATCTTCCCGGCCTCCATATCTCCCCGCTCAATCATCATGTTTTCGAATACTTTGAGCTGGAGCTCGATTCCCGTCAGATTCTGCCCCAAACTGTCATGCAGGTCCTTCCCAATTCTCATTCGCTCCTTTTCGGATATCTCGAGGATCTGCCTCTCCAATTTTTTTCTTACGGTAATATCCCGAGCAATAATGGATATTCCGGTAATTCTATCCAGCACATCACGTATTGGAGAGACCTTTACCGACACGTGTATTATATCGCCTTTTTTATTAATGCGGATTGTCTCGTAATGCTCCACCTCTATATTTTTTACAATTCTATCTATGATTTCGGGTATTTCGTTAGGGTAATAGGAAGGGGTAAGAATAGACAGGTTCTCTCCAATAATCTCTTCTTCCGTATAGCCGAAAATTAAAAAGGCCCCCCGGTTCCAGCTTATTATTGTGCCGTCCAGGGAGGCACCTATAGCCGCATCGCTCATGCTCTTGAGGGTAACCGACAACAGCTCTTCGTGTTTTTGTACTTTCAGCTCCATCCTGTGCTTGTAAAGAGCCATTTCCAGGGTGGTATGAAGATCATTTTTATGGCTGCTTTTTGTAATAAACCCGGAGGGCTGCGTTTTTTTTGCTCTCGACAAAGTTGCATCGTCGGAAAAGGTAGAGAGAAATATAAAAGGCACACGGTATCTTTCCCTCAGCTCTTCCGCCGTTTCGATTCCGTCCATCCCTCCCTTTATCTTTACATCCAGCAAGACAAGATCGG
>JBKHFZ010000048.1:0-16266 GCA_046539925.1 Spirochaetaceae bacterium | reverse complement strand
TTTTACCCCGGACGCGATTCGAACGCATGACCTACTGCTTAGGAGGCAGTTGCTCTATCCTGCTGAGCTACCGGGGCATCTTATGTCTCCAGCCTTCGGGAATTATTGCCGGCGCCGGAAAACAGCGATTGTAGTCTTATCATAGAAAATCCGGGCAAGCTTGTCAACGCACCCGACCTTCACGCGAGGGCCCGGCTGGGCAGACTGTTTGTGCACACTGTTTGACTCGAAAGAAAAAAATTGTTATATATAGGGTATGTACGATATAATTGTTATTGGAATGGGACCGGCCGGAATGGCCGTCTCCGCGATGGCGGTAAAGATGGGGCTTTCGGTCTTGGGTATAGAAAAGGAAAAGATAGGCGGCGAGTGTCTTAACAGCGGCTGCATACCCAGTAAAGCATTGCTCAAGGCTGGGGAGATGCGCAAGATAATCGATAACCTCGAGCAGTACGGGATACATCCTGCGGAAAAGCCCGATGTAAATGATCCCCTTGCAGTTGTTCGTGCCAAGGTGCAGGACATAAACGGCCCGAAGACCATGAAGACCTTTGACAAGGTGGAACTCCTTCTCAAGGAAGGAGAAGCACGGTTTGTTGATGCACATACCGTGCAGGTGGGGGGAAAACCCTACAGAGGAAGAAAGATATTTATCGCCACAGGAACAGAACCGATGGTGCCTCCCATCCCGGGACTTGCAGAGGTGAGGAAACTCACAAATGTCAATATATTTCAGCAGGAGAAGATACCTAAAAGCCTCATGATCCTCGGAGGAGGGGCTATCGGTGCGGAAATGGCCCAGGCCTTCTCCCGGCTCGGTTCACAGGTTACTCTTGCACACATGGATGCGCACCTGCTGCCGGCGGGGGACAAGGAGGCAGGAGATCTTCTCAAGGATATCTTCGAAAAAGAGGGAATCGAAGTATACAACAGCACAAAAATAGAGAAGATCGAAGATGTAGAGGGAGAGATAGTAACACATACCGATAGGGGTGTGTTCCGGAGTAATGAGATACTGGTAGCGGCGGGAAGAAAACCCGTCTTAAAAGGTCTTGATTTGGAAAAAGCGGGAGTGGAGTACGACAAAGGCGGTATACGGGTAAACGGTAAGCTGCAGACGAGCAAGAGGCACATATATGCGGTTGGGGACTGTAACGGTATCTCCCTCTTCTCCCACGCGGCAATGCACCAGGGGATGATAGCCCTTATGAATGCCCTCAATCCCACCCCAATCAAGAAGTTTCGATACCGGAATTTCCAGGTTCCCTGGTCGGTTTTTACCAAACCGGAAATTGCCCAAGTAGGTTTTACCGAAGAGCAGGCGGCCCAAAAAGGACTCTCCCACAGGGTGTACCGCTCGGAATACGAGGATTACGGAAGGACTATTGCAGATGGGCAGCCCGAGGGTTTTGTAAAGGTTGTTGCAACAACCCGGGGAAAGATCCTGGGTGCGACTATCCTGGGAGAGGCGGCGAGCGAGATGATTCACGAATGGACCATGGCAATCCAGCATAAGCTGAGTCTATTCGATATTGTGATGATGCAGCATTCATTCCCCACTATATCGCTTATGAACAAACGGGTGGCGGAGAACTGGATAATGGAGAAGGCGGAACAGCCGATGTTTCAGAAACTCGCCCGGTTTTTTATTAAAAGCTGAATACCTCATCCCGGGCTGCGCGGTTTTTTCGATAACCGGTGGTCTTAAAAGTTTAGCCTAAAACAGCACCAGTTTCGAGAGTCGTGCGTTTTCCTTTATGTCCACACCGGTAGAGCCTACCGAAACGGTTACTCTCAACGGCTTTTGCTCCTTATCCCTGCCGCTGTGATCTTCCGGGTGGAGAACGAATGATGGGTGCACGATACCGGCCCGCTGTGCAGGCTCCCATATCTGCAGGAGAAAGAGACGTTCGGTCTCCGGTGCGATGCCTTCATTCAATTCCGCAATATACATCCCTTCGCTCAAGTGCCACCAGCCGTAGGTATCGTCGTCGGCTTTCTTCTGCGGGGTCAGCCACTTTATCTGCGCCTCGGCGTACTCGCTGCCGCCGAAATCGAGGCTTCCCCTGTAGGAGAATGTCCCTATCCCTGCCACGGTTAACAGGGCGGCAGAGTCACCAATAAACTGTTTTTTTCCGCTTATATAGCCGGTAATCAAATCTTCAATTCGTGTGCTGTCTGCCATAATTCATCTACTCCCTAAAATTGTAGTGTTTCTCTATGGGCTCCTTTACATCCCATACGCAGGAGAGACCCTTGGGAAATGTCACGAAATCTCCCTTCTTTATCTCTACTGTTTCATTTTCGGTCTCTACCTCAACGCGTCCCTTCAGGATAAGACACTCCTCCGTAGAGTCGTAGTGCCAGTCGAAGCGGCTTACATCGCTGCTCCAGGTAGGCCACTTCCGTATTCCCCTCTTCTCAATTTCCTCTTCGCTTAGCCTCTCCACGGTAATGTTCATTTTATGTTCCTCCCTCATATATTCAGTGTAACGTGAAAAAGGAGATCTGAAAACAGTTTCTGTGGTTCCGGGGTTGAAGAAGAGGAGGAGAGGTGTGGTATAAAGGGAGCATGAGTGATTTATTCGATACCAAAACAAGACGAGACATGATAAAGACGCGTTGGCCGGAGCTCGACCGGGATAATACCGACCATGGAAAGGGGAAGCCGTTACCCCAGATGCAGAAACCCTGCAGCGGCAATAAGGTAGAACTTCCCGATCCCGCAGAGGCTGTGGAAACACCGATTAGCCTTAAAGATGCGATAACCTCGAGAAAATCTCGCAGAAAGTTCTCGCAGGAGTATATGCAGCTTGCCGAGCTCTCTTATCTTTTATGGGCGAGTCAGGGGGTGCGGAAGAGCAACGAAAAGGTGAGCTTTAGAACCGTACCCTCCGGGGGTGCTCGGCATCCCTTCGAGACCTATCTCTTTGTATCCAGGGTCGAGGGGCTGGAGCCGGGTCTCTACAGGTATCTCCCCTTCGAACACGCCCTCTGTGTGGAAAAGAAGATGGAGGATTTTGAAGGTGAGCTCGATGAGGCTATGCTTAAGCACCATTTTGGCGCCGCGGTGGATTTTGTGTGGACCGCAATTCCCTATCGCAGTGAGTGGAGGTACGCGTGGGAGAGCCTGCGGCTCATTCTGATTGATGCAGGCCACGTGTGTGCGCATCTCTACCTCGCGTGTGAGGAAGTGGGCTGCGGTACCTGTGCTGTTGGTGCATACGACCAGGATAAGCTGGATGCACTGCTTGGTGTTGACGGAAAAGAGGAGTTTGCGGTGTATGCAGCTCCGGTGGGAAAAGTACTGGAATAATACTGGATAAAAACTAAAACACAACCTTAAAGCTCTTTTTCCTCTCTAACATGGAGGAAAAAGAGTGGAGTTTCTCTATTGCCTGCTCGTCGAGTATCAGCCCGTGAGGAAGCAGCATCAGCCCGTTAGAGAGAACTATATCCTCTTCCAGGTACATACCCGGCTTAAGTTCATCGAGGGGAATCTCCGAGCTGGTGTTCCCGTGTCTCTTCTTCCAGTCGGCAATAAAAGGGAGAAAAGTTTCCACCAGTTTTGGGTCGTACAGGCTTCCGGAGCCCTCCTCAATTTTCCCTAGAACCTCTTCGTGGGAGAGTTTGTGCTTATAGGCAAGAATATCCCAGTCGTTTACAAGAGAGGTTATGCGGGCTCCGTAGGGTATAGCCTCGCCGCTCAAGCGGTCGGGAAAACCGCTCCCGTCGTACCGCTCGTGGTGCGCGCGGATTATTGCGGCTGTCCTCTTTAGATTGTATATGGAGCCGATAATTTCCTCCCCCTCTGCAGGGTGCAGTTCAAAAGCTTCCCACTGACTTTCGTTCAGCTGCTCCCTGGGAAGGGTAATTATTGAAGTATCCTTTCCAACCAGTCCAATGTCGTGGAGAAGGGCGGAGTAGTAGTGGAGGTACACCACATCCTTCGGATGTTGAAGGTACATGCTGTAGGCTTTGGCGGTTTCGGCGCAGCGTTTGAGATGTCCGCCGAGGAAGCGGTCGCTCAGAGAAATAACCTCCGTAAGAAGATTTACCACCCCTTCGTAGTTTCGCCTGATGGTGTTCTTCATCTGCTTGAATCTCTCCTTCGCCCTCTCGTACTCCTGCTCTTTACTGTGTAACTTTTTCCGAAGTTCTTCCGTTTCACTCATATCCAATCTCTCTCCATTCTCCCTCTGTATACACAATCTTCGAGGAATAGCCGGCGGCTCGTGCAAGGTTTTCTGCTTCCTCAAAACCGTAGTCGAGCCATTCTGGTCGATGCGCATCCGAATTAATAGTAACAGGTATTTTCAACTCCGCTGCCCGGTCTATAATCCAGGGAGAGGGATAGGGCTCGGCGGTATATCCCCGGGCCATTGCCCCCGTATTAATCTCCAGAATTACATCTGTCTCGGCAACTGTTTCGAGTGTTTTTTCAATCTCCCGCTTATACCACTTTTCTGTTTCATCAAAATACACGTTGCCCCGGTTCTGTTTTTTTACAAGATCAAGGTGACCGAGGATCTCGAAGCCCCCTGTCTGTACCATTTCCCTCACCATCCTGTAGTAGGTGGAGACAAGTGCCTTGATATCTTTGTCAAAAGTATCCTTAAGCAGTAATTCCAGCTCCTCTTTGGTGTAATCCACTTGCAGGAACTCTGTGCGCTCGGGAGAGTAGAGATGATGTACAGACCCTATCTGGTAATCGAGACCGAGGGCTTTGTATTTTGGATGTGCCGGATTATGCTTTTTGTCGAGATAGTCCGTCTCCAAACCGAGGCAGATCTCAAGAGAATCTCTGTAGCGCTCTTTGAGGGCGAGGACTTCTCTTATGTATGTGGAGAGGTTTTCCTCGTTCATTGTCCAGTCGTTTGGAAAGGGCAGCGGGGCATGCCCGGAGAAACCGAGGGCATGAAAGCCCCTGGAGATGGCATATTTTACGTAATCTTCCAATTGTCCTTTGCCGTCACAAAATGAGCTGTGAGTATGGTAGTTGGTAATCATAAGCTCCCTTCCTTTATTCTCTTATCTTTTCATATGTATTGCAACCCGCAAGCTGATATATTATAAAGAGGAGAGCCTCTTCAAAATTATCATTTTGAAGAGGCTCAGGACAATATACATTCTACAGGAACACATATGTTAAAAGCCGATTTTGAAGAGAAGATACAGCGCACCTCCGAGGGAATCCAGAGATGCAGGGACGAAATTGGAAAACGAATAGTAGGCCAGCAGGGGATGGTGGACGGTATTTTTACCGCTCTTATCGCGGGGGGACATGTTCTTTTAGAGGGTGTCCCCGGCCTTGCGAAAACCCTTACCGTAAGGACCGTTGCCGAAGCGGTGGATGTGGATTTTAAACGCCTTCAGTTTACACCGGATCTTCTGCCGGCGGACTTGGTGGGTACTCTTGTGTACCGTCAGCAGTCGGGAGAGTTTGTTCCCCGCAAGGGACCGATTTTTACCAATATAGTACTCGCCGACGAGATAAACAGAGCCCCCGCCAAGGTACAGTCGGCTCTTCTCGAGTCCATGGAGGAGCGGCAGGTTACCATAGGAGAGACCACCTATCCGCTGCCGAACCCCTTTTTTGTGCTTGCAACCCAGAATCCGATCGAGCACGAGGGGACCTATCCCCTTCCGGAGGCTCAGCTCGACAGGTTTATGATGAAGTTAAAAGTCGACTATCCATCTACGGATGAGGAGCTGAAGATCCTCAGGAGGATGGGGGTGGAAAAGGAGATAGAGATTGAGAAAGTGTTTAATGTGGAGCATCTTAAACACCTCAAAAAAGTTGCATCGGCAATTCTTGTGGATGAGCGTATAGAAGAGTATATTGTAAATATTGTTACCGCCTCGAGGGCGAAAACCGAAAATGCACGCTCCTACGGGCGATTTATAGATTTTGGGGTGTCCACGAGGGCTTCAATTTTTCTCTACCGGTGTGCAAAGATAAAGGCGCTTTTTGAGGGAAGAACCTTTGTTATCCCCGACGATGTAAAGGCTGTAGTATTTGATGTATTGCGCCACAGGATTGTGCTCTCCTACGAAGCGGAAGCGGAAGAACTTACCCCGGAGGATGTCATCCGCTATATTCTGAAGGTCGTACCGGTTCCCTAACTCAACTATAATATAATGAATACCTTTGAGCTTTTTTCCCGCATTAAGAACCTTCCTCTTGCCTCGGAAAAGATTGTTGAGGGGCTCTTTTCCGGAAACTACAGGTCGGTTTTTCGTGGCCCCGGCTTGGAGTTTGACGAGGTAAGAGAGTATCAGCAGGGGGACGACTCCCGTTTTATCGATTGGAACGTGAGCTCGCGTATGGGCAGCCCCTATACAAAAACCTTTAGAGAGGAGAGGGAGATGACTCTCTTTCTTCTTGTGGATGCCTCGGCGTCCCTTGGAACTGCTACCGGAAGGATGAGCCGTCAGGATATGGTGCTGATTTTAAGCTCTCTCCTCGCCTTTGCTGCAGTTCACAATAACGATAGAGTGGGGGCGGCGTTTTTCTCTGATCATATAGAAAAATGGGTTCCCCCAAAAAAGGGGAAAAAGCAGGTTTTTCGTCTTGTCGAGGACATAACCAGTCTGCCTTTACAGAGCAAGGGGTCCGACCTCGCCTCTGCGGTACGTACGGTTTCCGAATCCCTAAAAAAGAGAGGAATCTGTGTAATTATTTCCGATTTTCGGGTTAACCCGAGCTGGCGCGAGCTAAGCCTCTTGGCAAAAAAACACGATGTAATAGCGGTTAAAATTACCGATCCCTCGGAGAAGGTGTTTCCCCTAAGCGGGCTTGCCGAACTCCAGGATCCTGAAACAGGGGCTACCGTACACGCCGCCGGAAGTCTCCCCAAATTCCGTCGAAACTACCGAGCGTTCTGGGACTCCCACCACCTATTCTGGCAGAGGGAGTGTCGCCGCCGCGGAATAGCTACCCTAAGCGTGAACACCAATGACGATCCGGTGGCGGTATTGCAAAAGTTTTTTTCCCGCAGGAGAAAGGGCAGATGAGACGATACAGGGGGGCACTGTTTCTGTACTGTCTGCTGGTGTTTCTGCTGCCTCTTCCCGTACTTTCCGCTGTGGAGGGTGCACGGGTGGAAGATACCGTCTTTCTTCCACAGGTCTTCTACGTGGGAGACAGGGTCGAGCTGAGGGTAACCGTAATTCCCGACGGCGGCGCACAGGTGCGACAACCGGAGGAACTTCCCGTGCTCTCCTGGATAGATTTTCATGAAGTCTCGGTGGTAAGAGAAGGGCCGGGCTGGGAAGCAAGGATTGAATTTACCCCCTATGTGCCGGGAACCCGCACCCTTCCTCCTATAGTTATGGGAGATGTAGTGCTCGATACGATCAAAATACATACCAGGGCTATTCTTAACGAGCGGGACTATGAATTCTTCGGTATAAAGAATCAGGAGAGTATACCCGGAACAAACCTGGCTATAGCTCTTCTCGTGGTGGTTCTCTTCTTTGGCCCCGTTTTTCTACTTACATTTACAGGAAAAGTAAGGCGCGGGTTGTCTTCTTTTCTTGTAGCGCATAGGGGCAAGAAACCCTACAAACGACTGTACCGTGCCTTAAAAGAGTTAAGAGATACCCAGGACCAGATGAGCAGCCGAAAATTTTATATCGTCCTGGATGAAGAGTTCCGCAGATACTTGAGCGACAGAACAGGAAGCGATTTTCGTTCTATTACCTCCTCCGAGTTTGCTATACTCTTTTCCAGGACCCTGACGGAGACAGAGGGAGAGGAAGAGTCGAAAGACAGAAACACCAAGGCTATAGACGACCTGATGAGGCGTTGTGATTTGGTAAAATTCGGCGGAGAGAATTCGGAAAAGAGGCGGAGGGAGGCGGACCTGAAGCTCGTGGGAGAGGTGGTAAGATCCGTGGAAGGTCATGAAGAGGAGCGCCGCCGTCAGGAGCACAGGCAGCAAAAAGCGGAAAAACAGGGGAAAAGGATACTAACGAGAAAAGCGAGAAAAACCCATACTCGGCATAAGAGGAGCAGGGGGAAGAGATGATAACCTTCGAAAATCCTGTAATGCTGATTATTCTCGCGATGGTACCGACTATGATCTATCTGCGCCACTTCTGGCCGGGAAGGGGAGGGCGAATACCCTTCTCGTTTACCGTGTGGCAGAAGGAGGTGCTTCCTGCTCCGGCTTTAGGTGTTCGATTTATTCTTTTTCTCACCTCGCTTTTCTTCTGGATCGGCTTTGTAGCCCTTCTCGCCGCCCTCGCTGGGCCTTCCTTAACAGAGAGAGAGCGGGTCTACCTTACCAGGGGAATAGATATTATGGTAGTTCTTGACCAGTCTCCGAGTATGGCGGCCCAGGATTTTGCCCCGGAAAACCGTTTTTCCGTTGCGAAAAGGGTGGTTCACGATTTTATTGATGGGAGAGAAAACGACTCTATCGGTTTGGTAGGTTTTGGCACCGAAGCGGTATTAAGGGCTCCTCCAACGAAGGATTATAATACCTTGAAGGAGCGGCTGGAAGATCTGAGGGTTATGGAGCTTGGAAAAGGCACGGCCATAGGCATGGGGCTTGCTCTTGCCTGTGTTCATCTGCAGGAAAGCACTGCGGACCAGCAGATTGTACTGTTAATAACCGATGGGGATAACAACGCGGGGGAGGTTACTCCATCCTCCGCTACCAGGATTGCCTCGGAGATGGGGGTGCGTGTATATACTATAGGAGTAGGAGGAGATGAAGAAGTTCCAATTGAACTCGAGGATCCGGAGACCGGCAGAACCATACGGGGGAAAATACGGGAGTCTTACGATGAGGAGCTACTCTCATCCACAGCCGAAGCAACGGGGGGACGCTTTTTTTCGGCAAGTAACTCTTCCGCCCTTAGAACCGTGATTAACGACATAGACGCCCTCGAAACAGTGGAACAGCGAGTAAGGGTAAAAACCAATACACTCCCGATTCATCGGTCTCTCATTATAACAGGGTTTGTTCTTGTGCTGTTGAGCTTCTTTGTGAGAAAGTTCGTCTTTCGGGAGGTAATTTGATGAAATCCCCCCAGATGTTGTGGATGCTGATTATACTTATCCCGACAGGATACATATTGTTCCTCAACTACAAGAGAGGGAGGAGAGAGCTCGGCCGTTTTAAGGGACGAGGCCCGGTGGACTACCTGTTCGATGCATTTACCATAAAATGGTTTTTTTCGTCCCTTTTTTTTGTTCTGTTTGTAATTTTTACGGTTTTCTCTCTAGCAGGATTCCAATCCGATAGAGAACAGCCCGAGGAGATGCCTTCGGAGACCGATATTATGTTTGTTGTTGATGTTTCCAGGAGTATGCTGGCAGAGGACGTCTCTCCCGACAGGTTGAGCCGATGCAAATCGATAATGCGGGGAATCCTTGGGAGAGTACCCAATCCACGTTATGGCGTGACAGTATACAAGGGCGGTGCGTATACCCTTATCCCTATTACCGAGGATAGAAGTTCCGTAGAAGCTTCCCTCGAACTTCTCTCTCCCTCCCTTCTTACGGCTCCCGGCACCGATATGGAAGCAGGAATTAGGTCGGGGGTGGACGGGTTTCCCGAACAGGAGGAGAGGAGAAGGATTATTCTGCTCTTTAGCGATGGAGAATCCCATTCCGGAGAACCTGTCGATGCCGCAGCATACGGAAGAGAAAGGGAAGTAGCTATTCATGTATTTGGTGCAGGTACCGAGGAAGGCGGAAGAATACCGGTTTCGGAGGAAGAGTTTGTTCGCGACCGGCAAGGTGATGTAGTGGTTACCTCTCTTCGGAAGTCTGGGTTGACCCGTGTTGCGGATACGGGCAGAGGAGAATATCTCTCTGTTGACGGAACAGAGACCTTATCCGAAATCCTCGAGAGACTTGAGTTGAGCGGGGAGGATGGAAAAATTAGATATATTGTCGAGGGAAGGTACAAACTCTTCCTTCTTATTGCTATAGTCTTTCTTTTTCTCTCAATTCTTGTAAAGGTGTTGCCATGGCGCGGTACATTTTAGGTATAGCCGGTATAATCTCGTTTTTACTCTTCTCCTCCTGCAGCGAATCAAAGGTCTATTTTAAGGTGTTGGAAGGAAATTATGCCTTCTCCAGAGGCGATTACATGACATCCAACCTGGATTATATTCAAGCCGGCCGGGAGGGAAGATTTTTGCCGTGGATTTACTACAACCTGGGAAATGTGTACCACTCTTTGGGAGAGGCGGATGCTGCTCTGGATGAGTGGAAGCGGGCGGAAGAATCGGAAGACAGGGAGCTTCTGTTCAAAATTGCCTTTAACAGGGGAGTTGTGTTCTACGAGAGGGGAGAGTACGAGAATGCATTCAGCTCTTTCAGAAGGGCTCTGAGGTTTTCTCCCGATGACCTGGAGACCAAGGTAAACATGGAATATACGCTTCGTAAGCAGGCAATGGCAGATAGTGACGGCACACCTCAGACTTCGGAGAATGGAGAAAAACCGGAAGCAAGCTCTGAGAGTATGAGAATTTTAGAGTATGTAGAGAGAAGTGCCCCCACTAGACTTGAACCGGAGTCTAGTCCTCTTGAGGAGGAGGAGGAGGTGCGAAACTGGTGATACGCACACTATGCTTACTCTCTATTCTCCTCTTTACTTTCTCCTCGAGTTTTGCTGTGTCCCAGGAAATTTTGCCGGATATTACGGAAGAGACCGACGATATACACACTGTGGATGTCGAGGTGAGTCCAAATCCTGTAGGTCGAGGGGACCGATTTACCATAACTATCGAAGTTCCTGTAGAAGAGAGCGACGACGTAGAAATAACGGAACCGGAATTGTGGGATACCCTCTCCTTACTGGGAGGACCGAACATCCGCCCGGTATACGAGAGCGACGAGGACGGCAGGCGTGTGAGAAAAACTCGTATTACCTATGTGTTTTCCGGCGGAGAAAGCGGCAGGTTTGAACTGGGGAGTTATAAAATTGATTCTCCCGAAGGAACATTTACAACAGAGCCGCTCTTAATTGAGATAGGGCTCTACCGGGACAAAAATCTGGTAATCCCTCCGGATGTGTACTGGAATACGAGTAAAAACAGAGTATATGTGGGGGAGAATGTAATATGGATACTGGAGGTGGCTGGATTAAAGGACATCAGGATATTCGAAGGAATATCTTTTGATCCTCCAGATGAGGGCTTTATAGAAGCAATAGACGGGATAGGTGCTATTGTGCGTTACTCCCTGGGAGGGGAAACTCTGTACCGGGTACCGACTAACGAGTATATTTATACCCCCTCGTCTGAAGGCACCGTCAACCTGCCATCGGCAGTTGTCGAGAGCGAAGGGGTTCGTGTGCAGAGCGACAGTCCGGACCTGGAAGTGATACCTCTTCCGGATGACGTTGCGGAAAACGGCGTTGTAGGCAGTTTTAGAGTGACGGGAGAGGTAGATAAAGAAAGCATTACCGCCGGGGAGAGCGTAAAATACAGCGTAACTATAGAGGGGACCGGTAATTTAAATTACCTGAGGCTAGTAGAACCGGAACTGGAGGGGTGGACAGTAATAAACGAAGTGGAAGAGGATAACTACGAGGCGGGGCCCAGAGGGTATGAGGGGTATCGCAGAAGAATATACACCCTTTCCCCGGATACAGTGGGGGATAACACTATCGTTCTGCCGTCGTTTACCGCTCTCAACCCTTCCGACGACACCACCTATACCCTTGGGGATAAGGAGAATACTGTTCAAGTGACGGTCCGAGATACAGAGTCGGCAGAAGAGGAAGAGGATGCTTTTCCATTCACACCGAGGGAGGTGGATACGGCGTCGAGTGAACCTAGTACCCCTTCCTATCGGACACCTGAACAGTATCTGTGGCTTCTGCCGGGACCGCTTGTCTTTTTGGTATTCTTTATCTTGAGGCGAAAAAAATGGAGTGTTCTCGTAGGAGCTGTCCTGCTGCTCTCTTTCTCTTCGTCGCCAACAGTTGAAAATGCCTATTTTGAAGACGGGATGAGTGCATACAATGCAGGAGAATGGGAATACTCTTACACAGCCTTTCGGGCGTTTCTCGAAGAGAATGAAAATTGTGCAGATGCCGCCTACAATTTGGCCCTTTCCGCGTACAGACTCGAGCGCCTGGGAGAAGCAGTCTATTTTACCCGTTCCGCTATTCACGAGAACCCTTCGGAAAGGGAGTACAGGGAGCTGTTATCTTTTATTGAGGAGAACCACGACCTGCCACAAATAGGCCGTTTCCCCTGGGCTGTTCATCCTGATACTTTACTTGTGTTCCTGGGACTCGCGGTTAATTTTGCCGGTTTTATCGGGGTAATATATCTTTTTACGCGAAAAAATGCTCTCTTTATCCTTGCAATGCTTCTGGCTGTATCGAGTATTGCCATGTCGGTTGCATTTGGGTACTCAATATACACCAGGACGATGGAGGATGCTGTTGTGATTACTGGAGAGGCGGAGGTGAAAAATATTCCAAAGAACAACTCTAATACCTCCTTTGTTCTCGAGGAAGGAGAATCGGTGGAAATAACGGGAGAGGCATCTCCATATCTTTTTGTGCGTACCGTTTTGGGACGACGGGGGTGGGTGCGTCGGGAGCAGCTTGGAAAAGTGAACCAGAATTACAGGGAAATTTTTGACCTCATCGATTCACACAGGGGGAGAAATGGATTTCGGTGAGATTCTGGAGAGTTGGGAGAGACAGGGATCATCACAAAGACCCGATAAAAAAAGAGAAGACTCCAATGGAACAGACAGTCCCGCCCACAGTGCTCTTAAAAAGTGGCTCGAATCCGAAGAAGAATGGGAGAGTATTCACCAGGTAAAAGAAGAGCACCAGGAAGAACACAATCCGCCTCGCCGGGCGGCTTTGCGTAAAATGGCGCCCCAGGATATTCTGGATTTACATGGAAAAAAGACGGATGAAGCAAAGAAGCTGCTGCATAGTTTTCTCGTTTCTGCACGGAACCGTGAGCTCAAAAAAGTTTTAATAATCCACGGCAAGGGGAATCATTCAACAGGAGAACCTGTTTTGAAAAAGATGGTGGTTGAATATCTAAGAAAATGTACTTTTGCCGGTGAGACGGGAACACCCGGGCGGCAACTCGGTGGAAGCGGTGCTATATGGGTAATTCTAAAACAGTGACTTTTTTGTCTGATATTTTTGACCTATCGTTCTCGATAGATTATACGACCTCTCGATAGATCGTAGGGCGAGAGTGCAACCTTTACTTTATCTCCCGGTACGATACGTATATAATGTTTACGCATTTTTCCGGAAAGGTGCGCGAGTATAAGGTGTCCGTTTTCCAACTCAACTCGGAACATGGTGTTTGGAAGGGCTTCTCGGACCGTACCTTCAACTTCTATTGCTTCCTCTTTTGCCACATTTCCTCCACTACAAGTAATTTACGCTTAAGGCTTTTCAAAATGGTTTTTTTGAAAGCAGCTCACTTAACAGTCTTTATAGTAGAGAGACGGGAGAGGATTGTCAACTAGGGGATATGCGGGCACCCTGTAAAGCTGATATACGCGCCTCAAGTAAAGGAGATATGTGGTTGATTATACTTCAGCTGGACGGTTGACTTTTTTTTAGTTTTTCCGCATAGTCTCATGCTTAATAGATTTGCGATTTTTTTTGTAAAGGGGACTGTCATGGATAAAGAGTTTGAAAGCAAGATGCAGAAAAATCTTCTTGGGATGAAAGAAGAAATAATGAAGTCTCTTATCGCTGAAAGTGAAGATTTTGAAGCTCTAATTGAAGATATAGATCCGAAGGACCTTGGAGATGTAGCAGCGGATGATATAGATCGTAAAACTCTGGAAGCTCTTAATCAGCAGGATATTAAACGGCTACGGCTTATAGACTCAGCTCTTTCCAGGATCAAAAACGGTCACTATGGTGTCTGCATGAGGTGTGGAAAGAAAATAAAAGCCGAGCGGTTAGAGGCGATGCCCTATGCCCTTATGTGCATAGAGTGCAAAAACACCGAGGAACGTCAGAATAGATAATAAAATGGTTCAAAGGTTGGGTAAAAGACGGTTTTAGACCCAGTTTTCGAGGGTTTTACCCAACCTTTGAACCACTTCTTAAGAGCTAAGCCGAAAATTTATGCAGTCATGCTGAAAAGCACACCCTGGAAATTGATAGCGGGAAAATATGCTGACTGATCATTTACCAGCGTGTTTAAATCTCCGGCATTCTGGCCGAGAGTTTCTGCCACCTCCGCTTCCGGACTCTCCAATTTATTCTCTAGATCCTTAATCATCCGATCAATTGCTTCACTTTTTTCAGAATTTCCCGACATGTTTTTCAGCTGTATAAGCCTGTCTATGAGGTTATCTATAGAGCGAAGTTTTGAGAGGCTTAATCCACCGCCTTCTTGCCTGGAGGGCATGCCTCTCACATGTTTAAACTGGGCGTAGAGAGCCTGATTCGGCTTTACCTGATAGATTATCCGGCCGCCTCCATAACGGGCTTTCATTAGACTTGCCGGTTGAATAGTAGATCCGGTTTGTGATGTCATACTCACCATATTTCCGATTCCTCTTGTTTCTATTTTCGGAAGAATAGAAAAAATTATTATATAAAAAGTGAGACCGGTGTGAGCGAGGGTGGAGAAATTTGATTTACCCATGATTTGAACCACTTAATAAGCTTTCACGAAGGGATTGTGCTGTGTCTCCCGCTCGAGAGTGGAGAAAGGCCCATGTCCGGGAAAAATCCGAGTCTCTCCAGGAAGGGGTAAGAGCTTGCTTCTAATGCTGTGTATAAGTTGGTCTGCATCCCCTCCTGGTAGGTCTGTACGTCCTACACCTTCGAAGAAGAGGGTATCCCCGGAAAAGAGGATAAGATCCCGTTCAGAATAGAGGCACACACCGCCGGGAGTGTGGCCGGGGGTGTGGAGAATCTTCAGTTCTGTGTCGAGGAGAGTCTCTCCGTCTACTAAATAGTTATCCGGCTCGGGCAGTTCTTTATGAAAACCCTTAAAAAGTGAGTTAAACTCTACACCGAGGTTGCGAAGGTTCTCCATATGAATCTCACGAGCACCCTTGCCGAGGTATGTGCTGTCTGCCTCATGAATATAGATCGGGACTTCGTTCTCCTCGTCCCGATAATAATCGACAAGATCCACCAAAGCCCCAATGTGGTCGAAGTGTCCGTGGGTACAGACAATTGCAAGGGGGGTAAAGTTCTTTTTCTGCAGCTGCTCTATAATTTCTTCGCTGTTGCCGCCCGGATCTATAACTATGCACCCCTTTTTCCATTGGGAGTAGATATAAGTGTTGGTATTTAATAGGCCTGTTACAATTCTTTCAACCATGGTACAGTTTACTCCTTGAAGGATACATGATGTATTTTCAGCAAGAGATTATTATTCACCTCTCCATTATTGCACTAATTGCCCTTTTTGGGTACCTCTTGATACCGGCAGCAGGGGCTTTTTATGTACGCCATGTGTGGAGAAGGTTCCGCAGTACTCTTCTTGGTGCGGTAAAGAATCCTCCTCTATCTTATGCAGCACTCCACAAACGGTCATCAGAATTACAGGGGCCTTTCAGGTTTTTTGGCACGATAAGAGCTATTCAGGGAAACGACAGGGCGTGGTGTTCCGATGGAAAGCTTACAGTCTCCGTTAATCTAAGGGGAAAGGATATATATTTTCTTTCATCTTCCTATAACGAAGAGGAGATCTACTCGGGAAACACATATCCCGAAGAGCCGCCTAAGAGGATTTCATGGAATCGCCTTACTTCTCTTCCCGAATATACCGGTATTTTTATCTCCGGTATGATAGAACACAGGGAAGGAATGGGCATGTTTGTGCAAAACGAAAGACGAAGCCGAAACCTGCGTTCCCACTTGAACCGGCTGTTCAGATGGAGACCGGGAAGAAATAGAGGAAAATACTCCATCGGGAGTGGAAAAACGCTGTTTGTGATTATCTATGAACAGGAAGACAACGCTCTTTTGCGACAGGCAATCTGGAGAGGAAGGCAGAGGAATGAGTACTGGAACGCATTTACCCCCGGCTCGCTTGTGGTTGGTTCTTTTTCCCTGTTTTTCTATTTTTATCTCCTTATGCAGAATCCTGTTTTTCATATGCCGGCTGTTGCAGCCCTTACCCTTTCGATATCTCCTCTGCTTCCCCTCTTGCCACCGGCGGTGTTTTTTCTGCTCTTCTACATTCGATATTGGAAGAGGGGCAGAATATTGCGGGCAGAAAGAGATTTGCTCAGAATACCTACCCTTTATTTCGAAAAAACGAACGATAGAGATAGGG
>JBKHFZ010000047.1:0-16467 GCA_046539925.1 Spirochaetaceae bacterium | reverse complement strand
CTCTGCTGTATCTATTCCGCTGAGCTTGAGCTTTACATAGTGCCCCGTAGCGTTAAAGAGGGGCTCGTGGGGATCGAGGATACCCTCCCTCGTCAATCTTTCCCTTACCAGATGCGGGAAAATCCCGAACTTGATCTGTTCGTTACAGAGTACACAGGGGTTGGGGGTAAGACCCTCCCTGTATCGGACAAGAAAATTGCCTATTACCCTCCGCCTGAACTCCTCGGTTATATCTATAGAAAAAAAGGGGATGTCGAGACGCCGGCACACCTCCTCTGCTCTCTTCTCCGCAACTACGTGAGGATTGGATGAGGAGCTCCACACTCTGTGGGACACTCCCACAACCCTGAGCCCCTCTCTCTTTAACATAAGAGCCGCTACACTCGAGTCTACCCCGCCGCTCACTCCCAGGGCTACCACACCCCTCCCGGCGAAGGCGTTGGAGCTGTACCTTGCGGAGCTTGCCCTAAAAGTTTTCGGCGCACAGGTGGTTACCGGCATTTAGCATGTCTCCCGGTAGATCATAAGGGGGGTAAGGGTTTCCTGCATAGGCGGTTTTACTTCCACTCCGTCCAAAAGATTTATTAGTCGTTCACATGCCAGACGGGCATGCTCCTCCCTCGGCTGATGTACGGTAGTGAGCTTGGGTCTGAAATACTTGCCGAGTTCCGTATCGTCGTATCCTGTTACCTTTACATCCCTTGGTACATTAATGTTCAACTCTTTTAAAGCCTCTATAGCTCCAAGGGCAACCAGGTCTGCCTGCGCAAATATACCGTCTATGCCTGCAATCTCGTTTTTTCTCTCCATTACGGATTCGTAGCCGAACTCGAAGGAACAATCCCCTCCAACCACCAGCTCTTCTTCAAAGGGTAGGGAATAGTCTGCAAGCGCATCTCTGTACCCCTTTGTCCGTTCTACGTACTGTATCTCCCTGGAGTCCTCACGCAGAGTAAGTATCCGGCGGCATCCTCCGCGAATAAGACTCTCCGTCGCCATATATCCGCCCTTTACATGGTCGGTAAAGAGGTAATCCATCCATGAATAGTCGTAGCTTCTCGGTTTAAAATGCAGAACAACAAAGGGAATGCCGGAGTCCCGAATGTAATCCCATTCCTCCATGGGAATTTCCGGATGGATAATTAACAGACCGTCCACTTTTTTCCTGCTGATGAGCTTGCGTATATTGCTCTCTCGGGTGTAGTGATTTATGGGGAAGCTTCCAATGCTGTCCAGAGACACCTTTTCCAATCCGTGCCTCAAACCCTGTACGAGCAGTCCGAGGTAGAGGGAGTTTCCAAAGGTGTCAAAAAGTTCCGGGTATATAATTCCCACCGTACCGGTACGGTTTGTAGAGAGACTTTGGGCACTCGCATTAAAGGCAAAATTCATCTCCCCCGCTATCTGTTTTATTCTCTCACGGGTTTTATCCGAGATGAGGGGGCTGTTGTTGAGACTCCGGGAGACGGTAGAGTGGCTTACCCCGGCGATTCTTGCGATATCTTTTATTGTAACGGTCTCTTTTTTTCCGCCCTGGTCCTGGTTATTTGTGCACACGGTTGCATTCCTTTCTATCAGTATATCCCCTCATTTGGAGTTGTCAAGCACGAATTGTTCTCCCTCTGGGGGTCAAATTCTATCAAAAACGGTGTTTTAAGGGAAGCTCATCAAGGAGATCAGGTTTTTTAATACCCCAAAACAACAGCTCTTGCACACGGTTGCATTAGCATTTATACTTGATATACGTGTACAATAGTTTCGCATGCCCCTGCGCGGCAACCACATCGGCATAAAATTGGAGGTAGAGATGGATCATGCGCCAAGTCCCGTACAAATAAAAGACAACTGGACCGTCCAGGAGACAAGATTCGACCCCTCTCAGACCGTAACGGGCGGCAGCAACTTCATGACGGGTAACGGGTACCTGGGATACAGGGGAACCTTCCCGGAATGGAGAAAAGAGCAGTATACCGGCTGCGTGGTAACGGATACCTACGATAACGCCGACGGCAAATGGAAAGAGTTATGCACCGTACCTAACGCACTTTTTGTGCAGGTCTGGGAGGGCACCGCCCCTGTAGCTCTCTCCGGCTCTCCCCACGACTATGTGCACGGCCTCTATATACGCCATGGAAAAACCTTTGGCGGGTATACCTGGGAGTCTCCGGAGGGCGGCCGTCTGCGCCTGGATTTTGAGCGTTTTGCCAGTTACCGCCACCTCCATCTGGTTGCACAAAAACTCACAATAACCGCCGACAAAGAGACACTCCTTACCCTTCGCGCGGGGATAGATTCGGAGGTGTGGAGCTTAAACGGAGAGCACTTCTCCGAATGTACCCCCTTTCTCGACGGCACTGTTCGTGGAACCGACTGCAAAACAACGGAAAAGGGGCTTGCCCTTACCGTTGCAGGCTCTTTCGCGGTAAGAGGTACACAGCCGGAAAACACCAAGGAGGAACCCTCCGGTACCTCGAGCTTTATGCTCCTCGATTTTTCCCTCGCCCCCGGAGAAACCCTGGTTTTCGAGCAAATGATGGGGGTCTACTCTCAAAACGATGTAACAAACCCCAAAGAAGAGGCGGTAAAACTCGTCTCCGCCGCTGTCGAAGAGGGGTACGACTCTCTATCCGAAACCCATGGGACTATATGGGAGAGCATGTGGGGCACCTATTCCATGAAGATAGACTCTACCGACGATGCACAGGCCCTCCTCAATTATAACTTCTACCACAATATTATCGCCACTCCCGCTCACACGGACCACCTCCCTATTGGAGCACGGGGGCTCTCCTGTCAGGCGTATCAGGGGGCCGCGTTTTGGGACCAGGAGATATTTAATCTGCCGATGTTCCTCTATACAGATCCGGGAGTCGCGAGAAACCTCCTCGTATACCGCTACAAGACCCTGGACGGGGCGCGGAGAAAAGCCGAGCGTCTCGGATACCGGGGAGCCTTTTACGCATGGATCAGCGGCGACACGGGGGACGAACTCTGCCCGGATTACTTTTTTGTGGATGTACTGACGGGCAGAAAAATTCGCAACCACTTTAACGACTGGCAAATACACATCTCCCCGGATATTGCCTATGCAGTATGGCACTACTATATTGCCACGGGAGACTGGAATTTTATATGCGAATACGGTGCGGAGATGCTCTTTGAAATTGCACGCTTTCTTGTCTCCTACTCCTACTTCAAAATGGACAAAAAACGTTATGAGATTGTGAGAGTCCTGGGCCCCGACGAATACCACGAGAACGCGGACAACAACACCTTTACCAATGTACAGGCAGCATACGCTCTTGCCGCCGCCGAAAAAGTGTACAGAAGACTCGAAGAAGAGGAGCCCGATTATTTAGATAGAATAGGCAAAAAAATTGCCCTCCATCCGGGGGAGGTTAAACTGTGGAAGGATATGTGCGACAGGATGTATATACCGGAGCCTGAGGGGGAGTCAGGTTTAATAGAGCAGTTCGACGGCTACTTCGAGCTCGAGGACATTACACCGGACAGACTCAAAGAGAGGCTCAAGGACCCCGGCGAATACTGGGGATGGCCGAACGGCATTGCATTTGAGACCCAGGTAATAAAACAGGCCGATCTCGTTCAGCTTTTCTGTCTTCATCCCGACCTTTACTCCCGGGACACGATCCGCACTAACTACGACTACTACGAGGCGCGCACACAGCACCGCTCCTCGCTCTCTCCCGCGGTACACTCCATCGTTGCCGCAAAGATAGACAGGCTTGCCCAGGCGTGCTTCTACTTTCATACCTCCTGTACCATAGATCTTTACAACACCAATCCTCCTGTAAGCGGGGGCACCTTTATCGGCGGTATCCATACCGCCGCCTGCGGGATTGCCTGGCAAATGGTAGTCTTCGGATTTGCCGGGTTTAGAACAGAAGCCGATCACATTAGGTTTGAACCGAATCTGCCGCCGGAGTGGAACAAAATCGAGTTTTCCATTATCTACAGGAACCAGGAACTGAGGGTTCGGATAGACCATAAAAAACTGAGCGTAGAGAGCGGCTCGGAGAACTCCGAGGAGATCGAAGTGAGAACGGAGGATTCGAAGCTCCTCTTAGCGCCGGGGAGCACAATCGAGCTGTCCTCATAGCCGGCAGCTCACGCGCCGCTGTGGCGGTAGAACTGCTCCCTAAGAGCGGATAGAGTAATTTCCGACGTATCGGATACGGTCCAGTCCGCCCCATGAAGATAATCCCCTACACCCAGGGAGAACATACCGGCCCCCCGAATCGCATCTATTCCCGCTTGGGCATCCTCCACACCTATACAGTTACGCGCCGGTACCCCGAGCATCTCCGCAGCCAGGAAAAACTGCTCCGGATCCGGCTTGCCTTTGTCGAGCATATCGGGATCGGTAATAACATCGAGCAGATGTCCTATCTTTAAATTCTCCACAATAGTGGGAGCATTCCTGCTAGCCGATGCAAGGGCAGTATATATCCCCTCCGCCTTCAACTCCTTTAGCAGCGATTCGATCCCCGGAAGAAGATCGTCGGGAGTAATTTGAGTAATAAGTTCCTTGTACAGGTTGTTCTTTTTCTCCGTTAATTCAACTTTCTCCTCGCAGGTATAGGAGCGCTCCGGCGCCTTCGACAGAATAAGTTCCAAGCTGTCCATCCGCCCCACCCCTTTCAGATTCTGGTTAAACTCGCGGTCAAAGGGAATGTCCAGCTCTTCGGCAAGCTGTTTCCAGGCAAGATAGTGATACTCCGCAGAGTCGGTTATAACTCCATCCAGATCGAAGATCACCGCTTCCAGGTCCGGCCGGTTGGAAAATACCAGGGGAGAGCCGGAGTATACGGTGTGCTCCTTGCCCCTGTGCAGTATTGTAAGGGATTGCCCCTCCTTTAACGTATAGGCAACCTCGTTATGGGTTATGGTAACCTCCAGAAGAACAGCTCCAAGGGTCAGGTTAAAGGCGAGCCTCTTCCACTCCCGTGGAAGATGAGGATTGAACCGGAGCATCCCGCCGTAATCCCTCATACCGGCAAAACCCTGCACAATAGAAGCCCAGGTGCCGGCCATTGCGGCGGTATGCAGACCGTCGCGCACATTACCGTTTACATCGTCCAGATCGATACGCGCCGTTCTTGTAAAATACCTGTAGGCAAGCTCCTCGTAGCCGACCTCCGAGGCAATAATACTCTGCACACAGGGCGAGAGGCTCGAGTCTCCCGTTGTAAGCCTGTCGTAGTAGTCGAAGTCCCGTTTTTTCTCCGCTATAGAGAACTCGTCTCCCTTGAGGAAGAGCGCCAGCACCGTATCGGCCTGCTTAATTACCTGGTGGCGGTATATTACCAGGGGGTGATAGTGCAGAAGGAGGGGTCTTTTCTCTTCGGGGATGGACTCTATGGGCCACACCTCCTTGTTCAGAAAACTGTCGTCCTGGGGATGTATTCCCTTCTCTTTTTCATAGGGGAGCCACATCTCTTTTGCCGCCCTGCGCCAATTTACCGCCTCTTCTTCTGCATAATCGAGTTTTTTCACCAGTTTTTTATACTCTTTCGGACTCTCCCTCCTTATCCTCTCCACTATGTCCGCGGCATAAAAGAGGTTGTCCCGTGCCATTATATTTGTATAGTAGTTGTTGTTTACAAGCGCGGTGTACTCATCCGGTCCGGTAACCCCGTCTATACAGAAAGCTCCGCCTCTTCGTTGGTTAAACCATCCCAGGTCGTACCACATCCTCGCGGTTTCTATAAGTATCTCCGCGGCACAGGGGAGAAAGGATGAGTCTCCGCTTGCATTGAGATATCGCTTTACGCCGTAGGCAATATCCGCATCTATATGGTACTGGGCCGTACCCGCCGGATAGTAGGCGGAGGCCTCCTTCCCGTTAATTGTTCGCCACGGGAAAAGAGCTCCCTTCTGGGACAGCTCCGAAGCCCGCTCCCTCGCTCTCGGCAGGATCGAACAGCGGTATTCCAGGAGCTTGCGGGCTATAGCCGGATTGGTATAGATAAAAAACGGGAGCACATATATCTCGGTATCCCAGAAATAGTGCCCCTCGTAGCCCTCCCCCGTAAGACCCTTTGCGGCAATGCTCGTCCTGCCGTCCTTTCCCGCCGACTGGAGAAGATGAAAGATGTTAAACCGAATACCCTGTTGCAGGGCCGGGTCTCCCTCGATCTCCACATCCGAGCGCTCCCAGAACTCGCAGAGATAACCCGCCTGCTCAAAGAGGAGGGAGTTGAAACCGCTCTCCTTAAGTGCTTGGGCTTCCCGAACAACCGTGCTCCGGATCTCTTCTTCCTCATCCGTACTGCACGATTCGTAGGCAATATACTTTGAGAGAGTAACCCTCTCCCCCGCCTCGATTATGCCCGAAAAGCGAACCCCAACCTCTCTCTCGGTCTCCAAGGGCTCTCTTTTTGTATGAGAGAGACCCTCTATGCAGTGCTCGGCGGCCGCAGCGCAGGAGAGCCGAGAATTAAGAGTATTTCCCCGGAGGTAGAGCTGCGTCTCTTGTACCTCCCTCTCAGTGTACAGTACGGCATCCGCTCCGATGGGCTCTCCTACACGGGGATCATTCCTGTTTTCCCGCTTGGTGGTTCTCGTTCCGTCGAGACTGGAGAGAAAGCTCAGCTCTGTCCTTCCCCCGGCAAGTTCCAGGGTTATTTTGATGGCGGCACCCCTTCTTCTGCCAAGCAAGACAATCCTTTCGAAGGAGAAGTTCAACTCCTGCCCGGCGGGAGATACCCATGTAAAGGTGCGGCGAAGAACTCCCTCCCGCATATCCAGTTCTCGTCTATAGGACTTAACCCTTCCCTCTCCGAGGTTCAGGGGCACTCCGTCCACTTTTATTTCGACCTTGCTCGCGTCGGCGACACCGAGCATCGTCTGGCTGTGTTCCGGAAAACCGTAGGCCTTCTCTCCGTACACAATAGGTCGCTCCTCGTAAAAACCGTTTAAATACACCCCTCTGTTCCAGGAGTGAGTCCCCTCTTCGAAGGCACCGCGAATTCCTATATACCCATTCGCAAGAGCAAAAACAGACTCCCCCTCCGCCATAAAAACCGGAGAGAACCCGGACTCCACTACTTTCCAGGGATCATACTCGGTCTTTATAGGTCTAATCGACATCGCTACCTCCCTTCTTCAGTTCAATGCACACGGTTGCATACACTTTTCGATCTTAAATTGCTCCTTCCCGCTTGTCAAGTTTTACTTTCCAGATTTACTTTCCAGATTTTCTTTCCAGCGGGATCTTTATTTTCCAGGGGTGCTCCTTGCGTAGAGAAATATCCCCGCCAATACCAGGAGCGCACCCAATCCGCTTACCGGAGCAGGCACCTCTTCGAACAGGAAAAACGCCATAATCGAAGCGGCTATAGGCTCTATTAGAACGGTAACGGATATAAAAGTACCGGGGAGGTACTTTAGAGACCAGTTGTAGAGGCTGTGGCCGAGGATTGTGCACATAAGCGCAAGGAGAAGAAACAGCAGCCACTCTTTTGCGGGATACTCGAAAAAGGAGTCCCCTGCTGCAGATGCACATATAAAAAGAAAGAGGGCGCTGACACTATACACAATAAATGTATAAAAAGTGAGGGAGTGGCGCTTTCGCACGGATCTGCCCACAATAAGATACAGACCCACCGCCATCCCGCCGACGAAGGCGAGAAGATTTCCGGAAAGAGCAGTGTCCCCCCTTCCGGCATCCCCAAAGGAGAGCACCGCGCTCCCGATTATGGCAATAAGAACGTAGACCAGCTGAGCAGCGGTTCCTCTCTCTCTGAAAAACACCCGGGAGAGAAAGAATACCAGTACGGGATGGGTACTTACCAGTACAACGGAACTCGACACCGTGGTAAGGCCCAGAGAGGTAATCCATGCGGCAAAATGGAGCCCCAAAAAAAGTCCGCCCCCCGCCATTCGGAGCATATCTCCCGGGGAGGCTCTCTCTCTATTCCGGGAGAACCTGAGCCAAAAAAACGGCAGCAATACCACGGAGGCAAAGAACATACGATAAAAAGCGATAATAAGCGGAGGGGCAGCAGAGAGACGTATAATTATAGAAGAGAAGGAGGCAAAAAGTACTCCGATGAGCACAACATAGGGTGCGGCGGAAATGTTTTTATCGGAATGCTCCATTACTGCAAGCTACCATCAATCGACTTGTTGGAAAAGAGAGGAAGAGTCGATGAGGGCGTACTTACACCGACTCTTCCGGAGCCAATAGAAACTTTTTCGATCAGGAACTTTCTTAATTCTTTTTTATCTTTTATTACCTTTTGTTTGCCTATCATTATAAAGGCATTTCTATAGTTTGTGTATGCGCAAAAATCACATTTTGCTGTGAATTTCTCACAACTGTTCTTACTCATGTGAGACGCCTTCTAAAAATCAAGTATATTCGAAGGCGTCTCTATTCAAAATCAATTATCCCCAGTTTTTGTGCATAGTGAACAAGTTCCGCCAAGTTACTCACCCTCAGCTTTCGGAAAATGCTGCTGCGGTGGTTCTCCACGGTCCTGTAGCTGATCGACAGATTTTGTGCAATACGCCTTACCGGGAACCCCTCGGAGAGGAGCCTCATAATCTCCTGCTCCCGTCCTGTAAGTTTCTCATAGGCTTTGTCTTCTATGTCGTAATACCGGCGCGGGCTCTCGAGAGCCTTATCAATAACCGTTTTAAGAGAAACCTGGTCGAAAAAGTACTCTCCCCTGTAGACAGACTGTATTGCCTCTATAAGTTTTACCGGAGGCGTCTCTTTACTCATGTATCCGAGGGCACCCGCCTGAACAGATTCCATAATATAGTCCGCCCGGTTGTACATACTCAGAATAATTACTTCCATAGAGGGATAACGGTCCTGTATCATATACATCAAGTCTATCCCCGAACGATCGGGCAGAGAGAGATCGAGCACCGCAACATCCGCCTCCGTCTCTGTGAGCAGCTGCTCAAACTGCTGTCCTGTTCCCGCTTGACCGGCAATTTCTATTGTATTCGTGTGGTTAAGCGCCGATTTTATTCCGTCGAGCAGCGGCGGATGATCATCTACCAGCATTACCCTTATTGCTTTGCCCATGAGTACCTAGTATACACTTTTCCCGGAAGGGGGAAAACACACTTGCCTTACCCCTTTACCGAGCCGGCCATCATACCACGAACAAAATAGCGCTGCAGGGCAAAAAAGATAATAAGCGGCATTATCATCGTAAGGAACGCTCCCGACGTAAGCAGGTGCCAATCCTGTCCGCGAGATCCGACCATCTCCGCCAGTCTTGTAGTAACCAGGGCGTTCTGCTTCCTCGTGCCCAGAAAAACCAGGGCAACCAGGAGATCGTTCCACACCCAGAGAAACTGAAATATGCCGAAGGCGGCAATGGAGGGCTTGGACAAGGGAAGCACGAGGCGGGTAAAGCTCATCCACGGGGTTGCACCGTCGGCATGGGCAGACTCTATAATCTCCTTTGGTATTCCGGAGATGTAGCCGTAGAGCAGATATGTTGCCAGGGGAAGCCCGAATCCCGTATGTGCCAGCCAAATTCCCAGGTAGGTGCCGTTCAGATTGTTCTCCGTATAGATGCGCAGAACAGGTATGAGCGCCATCTGCAGTGGTACCACCAGGAGACCGACGATCATTACAAATATTCCCTCCCGGGCGGGAAAATCCATCCAGGCAATAGCGTAAGCGGCAAATGCCGCTATAGTAATGGGAATTACCGTGGAGGGTACCGTTACCAGGAGACTGTTAAAGAATGCAAGCCCCATAAAGTCTGCAAAGATAACATCGTGGTAATTCTGTAAAGTCCACTGACTCCCGTCGAAAAGGTGGGCCAGAGCTGTCCACCAGCCGCTGTCCGATATTGCCTCGGATGTTCGAAAAGAGCTTACCAGGAGACCGAGAGTAGGAACCGTCCAGATAACAACGAGGGCAATGAGAATGAGCCTCATCGGAACCCCTTTTACTATCCTGTCCAGCTTTTTAGAGCCGATTTGTGTAGATCTTAAGGTATCACTCATTGCTATCTCCTTTGCTCTCTCATCTGGGTGATGTTTCGAATCATAAACGGTATAACCACGATAAAGAGGAACACCGCCAGCGCACTACCACGACCGAAGTTACGATAGATAAAGGCCTCCTGGTACATCCTCGAGGCCACTATCCCCGTCTCGTAATTTCCGCTGGTCATAACGTATACGATGTCGAAAATCTTGAGCACCATAAACAAAATAGTTGTAAGTACGGTGAGGATAGTACCGGCAATATAGGGGATAATAACGTTAAAGAAGATCCGTATCTCCCCGGCCCCGTCTATTCGGGCAGCCTCCATGAGAGCACTGGGTACTCCCTTAACCGCCGCAGACTGTATTACCATTGCAAACCCCGTCTGCAGCCAGATCATGATAAAGAGGAGGAAGAAGTTGTTCCACGGACGGTTTAAAAGCCATGCAACCGGTTCTCCCCCAAATGCCACTACAATAGCGTTGAGCAATCCGATCTGCTCGTATCCCGCAGGCTGATAGTAGTATACGAACCTCCAGATTACACTCGCCCCCACAAAAGAGATTGCCAAGGGAAGGAATATAAAGGATTTTACCACCTTCTCCCGGGAAGGCTTGAGCCTGTCCGCCATAACCGCAATAATCAGCCCCGTAGCCACCGCGAAAAAGGGCACAATCAAGACCCACAAAAGGGTATTTCGCAGAACAATCATCATCCCCGAGTTGGTAAACACAAAGGCGTAGTTCTGCAGACCCACAAACTCGGTGGAAGTTCTGTCATAAAAACTGAGCCATATTGTTCTGATTGCGGGAAAAACTATATAGATACACAGGACAATAACCGCCGGACCTACGAAGACATAGGGCCTTAAAGCATCGCGAAATTTGATGGGCAGTATAGACACCAGATTGTTCGTTGCGGCAAAAAGCACCCATACTCCGCCAACTCCGACAGCGAGAGCGACAACGGCAATTATCAGTTTAGAGACCTCCGCGTCCCTCATAAAGATAAAGCTCCACCGGAGGACTAAAAACGTTACAACCGGTACTATCAGCGCCACTGCGATGCGTAGGGGGGTAGTGGCGAATAAATCGAACAGCCGATCTTTTCTATTTTCCAGCTCTTTCTGCATATATGTACTCCTTCGAAGTGTAAGAAGGATGCAGGCAGGATAACTCCTGCCTGCATGCAACTGCGCTATACTTTTCTGTTTTTACATATACTGTTTTATACCACACTTTGTATACGCTCGCTTTTTGTATACGCATTTTTCTGCATCGTCTCCATTCAAAACCAATTACCCTTATTCGGGCCAGCCTTCGTCGATCTCCTCCAGAACTTCCTCGAGATCATCGCCGCTTACCCAGTTTGTCATACCGTTCCAGAAGGAGCCTGCTCCAACCTGCCCGGGCATAAGGTCCGAAGCGTCAAACCTGAAAGTATCCGCATCGTGAAGGATCTCGGCGTACCCGCGATCCAAGTCGGTGGGATACCAGTCGAGGGGAGTATCGTTGTGGGGTGAAACAAAACCTCCGGCCTGCAGCCACGCTTTCGTGGAGATCCCCTGGGTAAGGTACTTCATAAGGGCTTTGGTCTCCGGTTTGTCGGTAAAAGCGGAAAAACAGTCTCCCGCACCGAGTACAGGGTCACCCTGCTCTTCGTCTATAGGGGGAAGGTAAAAATAGTCCACTTCTTCTCCTATCTCCGTATCGTCCGGGAAAAAGGCGGTAATAAAACTCGCCTGGCGGTGCATGAGGGCCTTCGGAGGATCCTGTACCAGGGGGGTGGCCGCGTCGCCAAAGGGAACGCTAAGGATGCTGTTGCGCCCACCGAGAACGTAATCCTCGTTAAACCAGATGTCCGCCATTATCTCGCAAGCCCTTGTTACCTCAGGAGAACTGAAGGGCAACTCCCCCGCTACCCACTGGTCGTACTTTTCGGGAGAAGCCGTGCGGAGCATAATATCCTCGATCCAGTCGGTGGCAACCCAGCCGGTGGCGCCGGAACTCTCTATTCCGATGGACCAGGGCGTATACCCATCTTCTACCATCTGGTCGCTCAGTTCTATCATTTCGTCCCAGGTTTCGGGAATTTCATACCCCTCTTCCTCGAATACCGGTTTTGCGTACCAGACAAGACTCTTTACACTGGCACGGTACCAGACGCCGACCATCTCCCCCTCATAGGTTCCCAGGTCCAGCCAGCTCTGTTCGTACTGTTCCTGCAGATAGGATTCGTCGAACCAGTCGTTCAGGTCGACGTTATCCACACGGGATACTACATCCTGCATAAGCCCCGGCTGGGGGAAGGCCGCAACGTCGGGGGGATCTCCGCCCTCGGTTCGTACGGTTATAAGGGACTCAAAGTCTCCCGATCCTTCGTACTCGACCTCTATACCCGTTGCCTCCTCGAAGGGAATCATACTCTCTTCGAACCGACTTGCATCTTCATCCACAAAGGCGCCAAAGATATTAACGGTTCTTCCCGAGAGGTCCTCTCCATCGGTCCACTCGTTATCGGTGTAATCCCGGGCATCTTCCGTCGACTCTTCCGCCGCGTCCTCTTCCTGTCCGCCGCCACAAGAGACGAAAAACATACTTCCCAACAGGGCAAACGCTGCAAGAAAAGTGATTAAAACTTTTACATTCCTACGCATGTGCACACACTCCTTTTCCTATAATGTAAGGTTCGTTATTTTCGTACAACCTGTCTATGCACACGGTTGCACTCCTTTTCAAAGTGTACTTCACCTCTTATCCGCTGTCAAGGAAAAATTTAAAAGCAGCGGAGTTTACCCAACTTTTGAACCGGTTTTCATAGCATCAAATACGCTTTTCTGTTACCATACCGATAAAATGAGTACGAAAATTTTTACCGCGTCGGAAATACGTTCTCTTGTCGAAGGCAACGTATTTTCAGGAAAGACGGAAATCGAGAACAGGAAGATCGAGAAAGCCTTTTGCTCCGATTTGATGAGCGAGGTGCTTACCCTTTTGGCGGATAACCTTCTCCTGATAACCGGTCTCAACAATATCCAGGCGGTAAGAACCGCCGAGATGTCCGACATCTCTTCCATTCTTCTTGTCCGTGGAAAACGGCCGACCGACAGAATGGTGGAACTCGCCGAAAGTCATGGTATTGTGTTAATGGGAACCTCCTACTCCATGTACAGAACGGGGGGAATTCTCTATACCGCGGGGCTTGACTATGTGTATTAACGGAAGGTGCTGCAGTGCATTTTGAATTTTCCATAGAAGCGGGAGACTTTGAAAATGCCGGGCGTGTCTCCAGCGAGATCAAGAAAATACTAAAAGAGCTCAACATAAACGGAAAAATTGTACGCAAAACCGTGGTAGCCCTCTATGAGTCTGAGGTAAATGTAGTGGGCCACTCCTACGGGGGAAACCTCTACGTGGATATCTCCTCCGAAAAAATTCATATACTCGTAAAGGACGGGGGCCCCGGGATTCCGGATATCGAACTGGCGATGTCCGAGGGGTTCTCGACTGCCGACGAGGAGATACGCGAGATGGGCTTCGGGGCCGGGATGGGGCTTCCGAACATCAGGAAAAACACGGACTATCTGGACATAAGGAGCGAAGAGGGAGCGTATACGGAGGTGGAGATGGAGATCAAGCTTACGGAAGAGAACACATGAGCATGCAAAGCGCCACACACCCCAATGGCCCTTCATTCTTTCATGCCCTTACCGTGAAAGAGGATATCTGCTTCGGATGCACCCGCTGCATGACCATCTGCCCTACCGGGGCAATTCGGGTATTCCGGGGAAAGGCCCATGTAGACCCCGACAGATGCGTCGACTGCGGAAACTGCATGGCCGTCTGTCCGGTACACGCAATTGTGGTAGCCCAGGACGACTTTCAGAAGATATACCGCTACACCTACCGTGTCGCTGTGGTGCCTTCGGTAATGATCGGCCAGTTTAACGTAGAGATAAAGGAGCGTCAGATTTACAGCGTTCTTACGGAACTCGGTTTTACCCAGGTATATGAGGCCGAGTTCGGCAGCGATATTCTCCACGCGATCCGCGGCAAATACAGCACCTACGCCTCCCAGTATCCCGTAATCTCCTCCTTTTGCCCCGCAATCGTCCGTCTTATTCAGGTTCGTTTCCCCTCTCTGGTGGGACATCTTAACCTGATTAAACCTCCCCTCGACATTACTGCGCTCTACGCGAAGGAGAAACTCTTGCAACAGGGAGCGAGGGAGGAGGAGATAGGCCTCTTCTATGTTACCCCCTGCGCGGCAAAAATTGCGGCCATAAAGAGCCCCGCGGGAGAAGAGAAGAGCCCCTTCGACGGGGTGATAAACATGAACTACCTCTTTAATCTTGTCCACAAGACCATAGTAAAACAGAAAAGCCGGAGAGACTGCCCCCTGCCTCCAAAGCGCACTCTCTCGGGAACCGCGGTACTCTGGAGTCTCACCACGGGGGAGGCGCCTAATGTTTCGAAAAGGAGCCTCGCCGTAGACGGGGTACACCATGCAATAGAGTTTTTGGAAAAACTCGAAGAGGGGGAGATCCACGGGGTGGATTTTTTGGAGCTCCGTGCCTGCGACGAGGGTTGTGCTGGAGGTATTCTAGGCTCGGGAAACAGATTTCTTACCGCCGAGAGGCTGCGGCACAGGGCCGAATATATGGGAAACATCTCCACCGATATAAAAGAAGAGCTCTCCTCCACCGCCGACAGTATAAAAGAGCACCTGAAGCTCGAATCCTTCGAACCCCGCTCCATGGTAAAACTCGACGACGATATGGAGAAGGCCATGGAGAAAATGACCAGACTGAGGGAAGCCCTCGATGAACTCCCTAAGGTCGACTGCGGCATGTGCGGCTGCCCCTCCTGCGATGCCCTCGCCCACGACATTGCCCAGGGCAAGGCGGAATTGAACAGGTGCATTTTTTTGCAGCGGCGTCAGGAAGCCCTCAACCCGTCAAACGTCAGGGAAAATCTCCGCCGGCTTCGAAAGATCTGGGGAGACGACAAACTCTCCGGAAGCTGAACCCTCTTCATACACCTCCCGTTCCAGTTGCCGCTGACGCCTCAGCTCCCGAACCGCCATTACCGTACCGACGATAACCACCAGTCCATCCGAAACGGGAGTGGCGAGCCACACTCCGTCTATACCCAGAACCCGCGGCAAAAGCAGTATTATCGGAATAAAAAGTAGACTCATCCGGCTTACCACCAGAAATGCAGCGTGGCCTCCCTTTCCAAGGGCCTGAAACAGGGTAACCACGAGCAGCATATACCCGTAGAGGGGAAAATCGCAGAGGTAGAGCCGAATGACCCTTACCCCTGATTCCACAATCGCCGCATCCGTAATAAACCATCCCAACACAAGCCTCGGCGCTCCCATTATCAGGGACCAGACGGCCAGGGCGATAAGAGAGGTGTAAAAGACAAATACAAAAAACCCTCTTCGCACCCGATGATAATCAGCTGCACCGTAGTTTATGCCCACCAGCGGCTGGAACCCCTGACAGGCACCCCATATAGGCACAAAGATAAAATTGAGGATCTTGATCAATGCACTTATAATTATAAGCTCCCTGGAGCCGCCGTAGTAGGCGGTACTTTTTATGACAAAGACTATCTGCACAATCGTCATAACCGGCAGAGCCATTCCGGAAACTCCCACACTCAGGATCTCGCCCAGGTGCCTGGTAAAGCGGAACCGGGAGGGGGATATTCTGACCACGCTTTTTCCCTTGAGAAAGTAAAAAACGGAAACCGCCGCGGTTACTCCCTGACTTATGGCGGTAGCCGCCGCCGCACCCTCCACCCCAAAATCCAGTACACCGAGAAAAACCGGGTCAAGAACGAGGTTAAGAACCGCACCGCTGGACATGATCAGCATCGCGCTGCGCATCCTCCCCTCCCCCCGAATAAGCACGTTTGCACTGGAGGCGAAATTGATAAATGGAGACCCGATTACAATAATGCGGAGGTAACGGGTGCCGTATTCGAGCATAACTCCCTCGCCGCCGAGGAAGGCGACAATCTCTTCGGCCCACATCAATCCGATAAAGAGCTGAATCCCCGAAAGAAGCACATTGAGAAGAAGCAGATTGCCGAATATGGAGTCTATTGTCTCTCGATCTTTTGCACCGATAGCCCTGCTCAACAGGCTTGCACTGCCAATCCCGATAAGCATAAAAATGCCGTTGTTTACCAGGGTAAAGGGGTACACCAGACCGACCGCCCCCAGGGCTTCCGGATTTACCCACTGTCCGATAAAAATTCCGTCGAAAAAGTGGTATAGCCCGAGGACGAGGAGACTGAATGCGGCGGGAAGGGAGAGTGAGAAGTAGAGTCGATGCAGGCTCTCGCTGCGTATTTTATCTGTGTGGCCGTGCTCTGTCGACATACACTCTCCGGATATTATTTTCGTTTCGGCTGCCGCGAAGCGGCGTGAAAATTAAAGCTGAACACGGGTTCTCTTTTTCTCTCCGTTCG